>JAJZVC010000031.1 GCA_021845865.1 Pseudomonadota bacterium
CGCCATCTCCTCGGCCATCACCATCACCTTATCGAAGAAGGCATCCACCTCGGCCCGCACCCCGGCCAGCCGGGTCAGAGCGGCGGTGTAGTCGCGGTTGTCCAGGCGGGACGCCACCTCGGGCGCCAGGCGGGTCACCGCGTCGAACAGGGCTTTCTCAGCCGCCTCCTGGAACAGGGCGGGGTCCACCTCGCCAGCGGGCACCTCGGCCTTCTTCAGGATATTCTGGATGCGCTTGTTGGCGGCGGCCAGGGCCTCCGCCTCGGGCAGCCGCTTGAACGCCCGCACCGCTTCCAGGCGCGGCAGCACCAGGTCGATGCGGGTGGGGTTCTGGCTGGCCACCGCCTCCACCTCGTCGGCGGCGAAGCCGGCGTCCTTGAGGTAGTTCTTCAGGCGCTCCAGCATGAAGCCGTGGACGTCCACCGCCACGCTGTCGGCCACCATTTCCGCCGGGAACAGGCCCCGGGCGAACTGGAGCAGCTGCACCAGGTCCAGGGGCAGCGCCTTCTCCGCCAGGATGCGCAGCACGCCCAGGGCGTGGCGGCGCAGGGCGAAGGGGTCCTTGTCGCCGGTGGGCACCAGGCCGATGCCGTAAATGCCCACCAGGGTTTCCAGCTTGTCCGCCAGGGCCACCGCGGCGCCGATGTTGTCCTCGGGCAGGGCGTCGCCGGCGAAGCGGGGCCGGTAATGCTGCTCGATGGCGCGGGCCACGGCTTCCGGCTCGCCGTCGTGGGCGGCGTAATAGCGGCCCATGATGCCCTGCAGTTCGGGGAATTCGCCCACCATGTCGGTCAGCAGGTCGGCTTTCGCCAGGTGGGCGGCGCGCTCGGCCTGGGCGGCGTCGGCGCCCAGCTTGCGGGCAATCTCCCCGGCCAGCTTGGTGACCCGCCGCACCCGCTCCAACTGGGTGCCGAGCTTGTTGTGATAGACCACGCTGCCCAGCCTCTCGACGCGGCTGGCCAGGGGCTTCTTGCGGTCCTGGTCGAAGAAGAACTTGGCGTCGGCCAGGCGGGGGCGCACCACCCGCTCGTTGCCGCCAATGACGGCGGAAGCGTCCGCCGGGCGGATGTTGGAAACGATCAGGAAGCGGTTGGTGAGCTTGCCGTGGCTGTCCAGGAGGGGGAAGTATTTCTGGTTCGCCTTCATGGTGAGGATCAGGCATTCCTGGGGTACTTCCAGGAACTCCTGCTCGAACTGGCACGCCAGCACGTTGGGGCGCTCCACCAGGGCGGTGACCTCGTCCAGCAGGGCGTCGTCGTCAATGGGCTTCACATTGCCGACCCTGGCTGCGGCCTCCTGCAACTGGCGGGCGATGTCGGCGCGGCGGGCATCGAAACCCGGGATGACCGCGCCTTCGCTTTCCATCTGGGCGGCGTAGCTGTCGGCGTCCTTGATCACCACCGGATGAGCCGCCGCCTCGAAGCGGTGGCCCTGGGTTTCGCGCCCGGCCTTGAGGCCCAGCACGCCGATATCCACCACCTCGGCGCCGTGCAGCGCCACCAGGCCGTGGACCGGGCGCACGAAATTCACCGTGCTCCAGCCGTCCACCAGCTGGTAGGTCATGACCTTCGGGATAGGCAGCTTGGCGATGGCCTCGTCCAAGGCCTTCTGCAAACCTTCGGCAAGAGTGGCGCCGGTCACCACGGTGTCCATGAACAGGGCTTCGGCCTTGCCGTCGCCCTCCCGCTTGAGGCTGGGCACCACGGAAGCATCCAGGCCCATGCCGGCCAGGCGCTTGAGCAGGGCCGGGGTGGGCTGGCCATTGGCGTCCAGGCCCACGCTCACCGGCATCAGCTTATGGGATACCGGCTTATCGGCGGCCCGCTCGGCCACGCTGGCGATGCGCACCGCCAGGCGGCGAGGGCTGGCGTAGGGGGTAACAGCGGCATCAGGAGCGGCCAAACCCTGGGACTCGAGGCTCTCGAACAGTGCAGAGGAAAAAGCCTCGCCCAGCTTCTTCAGCGCCTTGGGCGGCAATTCCTCGACGAACAGTTCGACCAGCAGGTTCTTCGCGCTCATGCCGCCACCTCCATCTTCGCCAGAACCTCATCGGCCCATGCCTTGGGCGCCATGGGGAAGCCGAGGCGGGCGCGGCTGTCCAGGTAGCTCTGGGCCACGGAACGCGCCAAATTGCGGATGCGGCCGATGTAGGCGGCGCGCTCGGTGACGGAAATGGCTCCCCGGGCGTCCAGCAGGTTGAAGGTGTGGGCGGCTTTCAGGACTTGTTCATAGGCGGGCAGGGCAAGCTGGCTTTCCATCAGGTGCTTGGCCTGCTTCTCGTGGGCGTTGAAGGCGGTGAGGAGGAACTCCACGTCGCTGTGCTCGAAGTTGTAGGTGGACTGCTCCACCTCGTTCTGGTGGTACACATCCCGGTAGGTGAGGCCCTCGGTCCATTGGAGGTCGAAGACGTTTTCCACGCCCTGCAGGTACATGGCCAGGCGCTCCAGGCCGTAGGTAATCTCGCCGGTGATGGGCTTGCAGTCGATGCCGCCCACCTGCTGGAAGTAGGTGAACTGGGTCACTTCCATGCCGTTCAGCCACACTTCCCAGCCCAGGCCCCAGGCGCCCAGGGTGGGGTTTTCCCAGTCGTCCTCGACGAAGCGGATGTCGTTCTTTTTCAGGTCGAAGCCCAGGGCTTCCAGGGAGCCGAGGTACAGCTCGAGGATGTTTTCCGGCGCGGGCTTCAGCACCACCTGGAACTGATAGTAGTGCTGCAGGCGGTTGGGGTTGTCGCCGTAGCGGCCGTCCTTGGGACGGCGGGAAGGCTGGACGTAGGCCGCCTTCCAGGGCTCGGGACCGATGGCGCGGAGGAAGGTGGCGGTGTGGCTGGTACCGGCGCCCACTTCCATGTCGTAGGGCTGGAGCAGGGCGCAGCCCTGCTTGTCCCAGTAGGACTGCAGGGTGAGGATGATCTGTTGAAAAGTCAGCATGGGGCCTTAGGGCGCGAACGGAAAAGGATTGATTTTACTTTGTTTCGCCCGGCGGAAAAACCCCGCCCCACGGGAGTCCGTCAGGGCGCGGGGGGCGACCAGTCCAGTTCGCTCAAGGGCGCCTGATTGGGACGGCCGATGTAGTAGCCCTGGGCGAAATCGATGCCGGCGGCCACCACCTGCTCCAGGACCTCGGCGCTTTCGACGAACTCCGCCACGGTGCGGATGCCCAGTTCCTGGGCGAGGGCGGCGATGCTGTGGACGAAGGCCCGGTCCTTGCCGTCGTTGAGCATGTTGACGATGAAATCCCCCTCGATCTTCAGGAAGTCGATGGGGAAGCGCTTGAGATAATGGAAGGAGGAGAAGCCGGAACCGAAGTCGTCGATGGCCAGCTTGTAGCCCTCCAGCTTCAGTTCGTTGACGAACTTTTCCAGCAGGGAGATGTTCTTCACCGTGTCCCGCTCGGTGATCTCGAACACGATCCGCCCCGGCTCGATCCGGCTGGCGGCGACGATGCGCCGCACCTCGGGAATGAATTCGGCCAGCACCAGGGCCCGGGGCGACAGGTTGACGAAGATGTAGCCGGGGAAGCCGTGGGCATGAATCTCCTCGAAGGCCCGTTCCATCACGATGTAATCCAGCTTGTGGATCACCCCCATCTTCTCGGCGATCTCGACGAACTCCGCCGCTCCCATGATCTCGTCGTCCCCCAGGCGGATGCGGGACAGCACCTCCACCGCCTCGATGCGGCGCCCCCTGGCCCCCATGATGGGCTGGAAGTAGGGCACGATCTTCTTCTGCTCCACGGCGTTGAGGACGATGATGCTCTTCTCGCCGATGGAGCGGAACACCTCCACCACGTCCTCGTCCGTGGGCACCCCCACCCTTCCCTTGCCGTCGGCCTTGGCCTTGTACATCATGTTGTCGGCGAAGAGGAACAGGTCCTTGGGTTCCGTGGCGTGATCCGGGTACACGGCCAGACCGATGGAGGCGGAGGCCTTCACCGTCCCGCCGTCGGGCGCGGCGACGGCCAGCTGCTGAATCCGCGCCAGAACGCGTCCCGCCGCCGCATCGCCCTCGTCCATGCCCGTTTCCGGCAGCAGCACCACGAACTCATCGCCGCCGTAGCGGGCCAGCACGTCGCCGGTGCGCAGGGCGCTCTTCACCGCGTCGGCGAAGGCCTCGAGGAATTTGTCGCCGAAGGCGTGGCCGTAGGTATCGTTGACCAGCTTGAAGTTATCCAGGTCGAGCACCAGCAGGGTGAACTTGTAGTCGTGGCGGGTGGCGCGGCTGATCTCGTAGCCCAGCAGTTCCCAGAACACGCGCTGGTTGTAGAGGTCGGTGAGGGGGTCCCGGGTGGCGTAGTACTCCAGGTCCCGGGTGTACTTGTAGATCGCCTTCACCGAACCGACCACGTTGAGGAGGGTGGAGAGGACGCTGTCCATCACCAGGAGCCGGGTTTCGTCCTTGACGATATCCGCCTGGACGCCGATGCCGACGATGCCGCCGATCTTGGGGGTTTCCACCAGGAGGGATTTGACCTGCACCTCCACGTCCGACTCCGACAGGTCGATGAGGGGGCCGCTCGGGTCGGCGACATGATGGTTGATGATGACGGAGGGCACCGAAGCGAAATTGGGATGCTCGCGCATGGAGCGGCGGATGGTTTTCTCCAGCATCGCCTTGGTGGCGTCGGAGGGCGGGGAGCGCCAGAACACCTCCAGGTCGAACAGCTCGTCATCCACCTTGAAGATGGAAAACAGGGTATAGGCGTCGATCACCTGGTTGATGTCCACCAGCAGGCGGCTGATGTACTCCCGCCAGTCCTTCACCACCTCGGAGGTGATGACGAATTTCTCCAGCAGCTTGATCTCGAATTCCAGCAGGTCCTTATCCACCGCCACCGAGCGGAGCTTGGTCACCAGGCTTTCCACCCGGCGGAAAATGCTGTTCAGTTCGGCGAAGCCCAGGTCCACTTCCCGCAGCTCCACGTGGCGCAGATCGGAGACCTTGTTGATTTTCTCGACGCTCTCCTCCAGCACCTCGATGGAATCGTCGATGCGCCGGTTGACGAACACCGTCACCAGGAAGGCGACGATAAAGGGCACCGGCGCGATCAGCACCAGGGAGTAGAAAAAGTCGTCCCGGGCCTGCTGGATGACCGGCGCCAGGTCCTGGCGCACGTCGATCACCCCCAGCACGTTGCCCACCTGGGCGTTGACGTGGCACTGGAGGCACTTCGCCTCCGCCTTGAGGGGGAAGATATAGCGCACGCCGGTTTTCGACTCCTGCTGGGCCGCCTCCCCGGAGCGGAATACCGCCTCGATGGGCGCGTCCATCTTGCCCTGGACGATGGGACCGAAACGCTCCTCGACGATCTTGCCGCGGTAGATTTCCAGGGAATAGGCGCTGTCCGCCATGGCCCGCCGGTTGGCGGCGATAAAGGACTCCACCTGGGCCCGGGTCCAGCCGGTGCTCATCAGCTGGAACATGGAATTGAAGGTGGATTGGGCGAGAGTATTGGAGTTGCGGAGAGCGTTGGCCTTGATGGACTGGTCGAAAATATTCGACATCAGCAGATAAGTGCCGCCGAAAAACAGGATCGACACCACTATCGACGCGGTAAGAATGAACGTCTTGATGGTCTTCACGCAAGTCCCCTCGTGTCCGCCGGCGCGAGCCGTGGGACAATATAGTATTTCTACCTATACTACGCGATTCTTCGCCCGTCCCACAACCGATGGCAAGCCTCCAGACCTATCAGCTCCATTTCGAGCTCGACGCTCCAGTCACCGTCACCGTGGGGCGCTTCGGCAGCTTCCTGTTTCCCGCCGGACGCTACGTTTACACCGGCAGCGCCAAGCGCGGCCTGGAGGCGCGCATCCGCCGCCACCTGTCCCAGGAAAAGAAGCTGAAGTGGCACATCGATTATCTCCTCGCCGCCCCCGGCATTCACATGATCGAGGTCAAGCGTTTCGCAGGGGAGGAATGCGTCCGCAATCAGGAAACGGGCGGCGAAGTGATCGTCCCCGGCTTCGGCGCCAGCGATTGCCGCAGCGGCTGCGGCAGTCACCTCAAGTTTCTCGCCCCCCGCCGCCAAAGAACCGCCAGGAGCAGGACCATCAAGGCCACGGCCGGGTAGTTGCCGAAGCGCACGTAGGGCGTCGCCCCGGCATAGCCCTGGGCGCTGCCTTCCAGCACCGCCAGGGTAAAGGCGGGCGCCAGGCGCTCCACTTCGCCGCGGGGACCGACGATGGCCGTCACCCCCGTATTGGTGGCCCGCAGCATGGCGCGTCCGGTTTCCAGGGCCCGCGTCTGGGAAATCTGCAAGTGCTGCCAAGGCGCCAGGGAATCGCCGAACCAGGCGTCGTTGCTCATGTTCACCAGCAGCGTGGCTTCGGGCAGCTGGCGGATCACCTCCTCGCCGAACACGTCCTCGTAGCAGATGTCCACCGCCACCGCCTGCCCCGCCACCCGCATGGGTTGCTGGCGTTCCGCGCCGCGGGAGAAGTCCGACAAGGGGATTTGCAGCACCTGGACCACCCAGCCGAAGAGGGGCTTGAAGGGGATGAATTCGCCGAAGGGCACCAGGTGGGACTTGCGGTACGCCTGGCCTGGCGATGCGCCGAAACTGAAGGCGCTGTTGAAATACTCCTCCTTGCCGTCGCTGGCGTACTCCGGCAGGCCGACGATCACGTCCCCGCCCGCCGCCTGCCCCCGCCCGGCCATCAGCGCCAGGTAATCCTCCGGCACCTGGTGGCGGAAGAGGGGCAAAGCCGTTTCCGGCAGCACCACCAGCCGCCCCTCGCTCATCAGCATCAGCCGCGCGTAGGTGGCGAGGGACTGCTGCAGCCGGTCCTCGCGCCATTTCAGGTCCTGGGGGATATCGCCCTGGAGCAGGCTCACCGTCACCGGCTTGCCCACGGGCGTCGTCCACGTCACCTGCTTCAGGCCCCAGCCGCCCGCCCACAGGAGGAGGACCAGGCTGAAGGATAAAGGATGAAGGATGAATGGACGGCGCAGGCTCAAGCTCCCGGCCAGGAGGGCGGCGCTCAGGGCGGCGGCCAGGGACACGCCGTAGACCCCGAGCACCGGCGCATAGCCTGCCAGGGGGCCGGCGGGAACCTGTGAATAGCCCAAAGCCAGCCAGGGGAAGCCGGTGAACAGCCAGCCTCTCGTCCACTCCGCCGCAGCCCAGAACACAGCGGCCGCCAATATCCGTCGACGGCCATGGGGCGCGAAAAACCGGCCCTGCAGCCATCCCGCCAGCGCCGGGAACAGGGCCAGAAACAGGCAAAACACGACCGTCGCCAGCACGGCCAGGGGCGCCGCCATATGCCCGAACTCGTGCATGCTGACATAAATCCAGCTCACCCCCGCGCCGAAATAGCCGGCCCCGAACGCCAGGCCGCCCAGGGCGGCGCGGCGCGCCGACATCCCCCGCCACAGCCGGAACAGGACCGCCAAGGCCAGAACGGGCAAGGGGTAGAGATAGAAAGGGGCGAATCCGCCCACCGCCGCCACCCCCAGGGCGAGGGGCAGGAATAGCCACAGCGCCCCCCTCAACAAGCGCCCCATGGGGATGCCTCGTCTGTTCCCGACGGGCGGGGATTTCGATCCACGGTCATTCCGCCTTTGCAAAATAGGTATTTTTACCAATATCCGTTGGGGGCTATACTGCTAAAGTCACACTTGCACCTAAAAAACCCAGTTTACCCAAGGGCCAATAATATGTTGAAGAACCTCACCATCAAGAAGCAGCTCCTTCTGTTCATGGCGGCCACCTTCCTGTTGTTCATCCTCGCCACCGCCATCGCCATCACCGGCATGAACCGCACCGAAAAGCGCTTCACCGCGTTCATCGAGCAGGACCAGGCCCTGCTGATCCACTACGACGAAATGTACGCCCACGGCCTGCAAATGGGCCAGGCCCTGCGCAATATTATCCTCGACCCGGCCAACCGCAAGGCTTACGACAACTTCACCGCCGCCGCCGCAGAGTTCGACAAGGCCCACGCCGCCGCCAAGCAGCTTACCGCGTCCGACCCGGAAAAATCCAAGGTTCTGGCAAAAATCGAGGAAACCCGCGCCAAGCAAAAGGCCATGCAGACAGAGATCATCAATCTCGTGGGCGCCGGCGGCATCGAGGAGGCCAAGGTCAAGCTGAACAAGGAGGAAACTCCCACCTGGCGGGAAATCCGACAGGACCTGCTGGACAGCATCAAGGACCATAACCAGGACACCCTGGCCGCCAAGGAAACCATGCTCAAGGCGGTGCGCACCGCCGAGATATCCAGCCTCGTCCTCGGCGCCATCGCCATCGTCGTCGGCCTCTTCCTATCGGGACTGATCGTCGGCAACATCACCCGGGAGCTGCGCTCCTTCACCCATTCCATGCGCGATCTGGCGGACGGCAAGGGGGACCTCACCCAGCGCCTGCCGGTCCACGGCCGCACCGAACTGTCCGAGATGGCCGCCGCCTTCAACAAGTTCATGCAGGGCTTGCAGGACATCGTCAACACGGTGAAAAGCAACTCGGAACGGGTGCTCGGCTCCGCCTCCGAGCTGAACACCACCTATGCCCAAATCCGCGAGGGTTCCCACGCCCAGAGCGAAGCGGTGTCCTCCACCGCCGCCGCCGTGGAGGAAATGACCGTGAGCATCTCCTCCGTGGCCGAGAGCGCCGACCACGTGCGGGACCTGTCCGACGAAAGCCTCAACCGCTCCCGCGACGGCTCCCAGAACCTGGCCGAGCTGGTGCGGATGATCGGCCAGGCCCAGTCCGCCGTGGAAGAAATCGTCGGCGCCGTGGAAGCCCTGATGCAGAACATCAGCGCCATCACCGGCGCCACCCAGCACGTCAAGGACATCGCCGAGCAAACCAACCTCCTGGCCCTGAACGCGGCCATCGAGGCCGCCCGGGCCGGCGAGCAGGGCCGGGGCTTCGCCGTGGTGGCCGACGAAGTGCGCAAGCTGGCGGAGAAATCCTCCCAGTACGCCAACGAGATCAGCGCCGTCACCGACGAACTGGGCCAGCAGTCCAGCACCGTGGAAAGCGCCATCCAGAAAGGCATGGAAGCCCTGACCGTGAGCGGCCAGTTCACCGGCAAGGTGGACGAAGTGCTGCAAAAGGCCAACGAGATCGTCATGGAAACCAATGCCGGGGTGGACGACATTTCCTCCTCCATGAAGGAGCAGACCGCCGCCAGCAACGAAATCGCCCGCAACGTCGAGCAGATCGCCCAGATGGCGGAGGCCAACGACGCCGCCGTTTCCCGTTCCGCCGCCACCGTGGCCGAGCTGGAAACCCTGGCCCAAAACCTGCAGAACGCCGTCGGCAGCTTCCGTTCCTGACCGATCCCGGAATGAAAAACGGCGGGGGCTTCCCCGCCGTTTTTCATTGGCCCTCGGAACCGCCGTCAGTGGTTGAGGCGCTTGATGCCCAGCATCTTGAGCATGTACTTCTCGTAGATGGGCTCCGAGTTGCCAGTCTTCATCTTGCGCATGAAATACTTCTCGAAGGCGATCTTGGCGTAGTGCACCCACTTTCCCTTGCGGCTCCAGGTGACGTTGCGCGGCGGGATTTGCGGCAGAGCCACGAAGGCGGCGCCGGTATCGCCCATGTCGGCGAGGCAGATGGTGCTCCAGGTGCCGGTAGCCTCGGCCTTGCGGCCCTCCAGTTCGTCGTGGATGTTGTGGACGATGGCAGTCACCATGGATTCGATCATGTAGCCGGTTTTCGGGGTTCCCGTGGGCACCGGCGTTTCCTCCACCGGCGGGATGGCAATGGCGATGCCCGCGGCGAAGATATTTGGATAGCGAAGGCTGCGCTGGTGCGCGTCCACCTGCACGAAGCCGGCCGGGGAGCACAGCCCCTCCACCGCCGCCACCACCGGCACACCGCGGAACGGCGGCAGCATCATGGAGAAATCGAAGGCCAGCTCCTGCTCCCGCACCTTGCGCTTCATGTCGTCGAACACCTCCACCTTCATGACGCCGGGTTTCACCTCGGCGACGCTGGCATTGGTGATCCACTTGATGTCCCGCTTGCGCAGCTCCTTCTCCAGCATGCCCTTGGAATCGCCCACCCCGCCGAGGCCCAGATGGCCGATGTAGGGTTCGCTGGTGACGAAAGTGATGGGTACCTGGTGGCGAATCTTGCGCCGGCGCAGGTCGGTTTCCAGGGCCAGGGCGTACTCGTAGGCCGGGCCGAAGCAGCTTGCCCCCTGGAAGGCCCCCACCACCACGTGGCCGGGCTGGCGCAGGAATTCCTGGTAGTCCTGGTGGGCGCGGCAGGCGTGGTCCACCGTGCACACCGAATGGGTGGCGCCGGCGTCCGGTCCGGCGCCGGGAATGAGGTCGAAGGCCAGACGGGGGCCGGTGCAGATCACCAGGTAGTCGTACTCCACCTGCTGGCCGTCGGCCAGGCCGATGCGGTTGTTGGCGGCATCGATCCTCGTCGCCGCCTGGGCGATGAAACCGATGTTCTTGCGCTCCAGGTAGGGACGCAGGGAGAAGGTAACGTCCTCCCGCTCGCGCCAGCCCAGCGCCACCCAGGGATTGGAGGGGACGAACTGGAAATACTCCTGGGCATTGATGACGGTGACGCGGTGCTCCGCGTCCAGCATCTGCCTCAATTCGTAGGCCGCCGGCATGCCGCCGGTGCCCGCGCCCAATACAACGATATGCGCCATTAACAACTCCTGCAAACAGTAAATGAAACAGCCCGGCCCTGGGCTGGGAAGCCAGGCGGCGCGCCCCGACCCGCCTCCCCCGTCCTAGTGTCCGTGGCCGCAGGCATGGCTGCCGTCCCCGCGCTCCTGGACGGGAACGGGGCGGACGCGTCCCTGGAGAAACCCTAGCACCGCGTGCCGGGGGTCGGTTTCTCCCGTCACCAGCACCTTGACCCCCCGGGAGGCGAGCGTGCGGACGAAGCCCTCGCCGGCGCTGCCGGTGAGGATGACGTCCATCCCGTCCAGGGGGTGGGGGCCGCCGGCGAAGCCGTGAAAAGCCATCTCCTTCGGCAGGTCGAGCCGGCCCACCAGCACCGGGTCGGCCGGGAGGGTGGCATCGTAAATCAGGAAGCGGCGGGACTTCCCGGCATGGCCGGTAACGGTCCTGAAATTCTGGCTGGATACGGCAATACGCATGGCAATCTCCTTGCAAATCAACGCCAAAAACCTGCCAAACCATGGCCGAGCGCTTTATTCAGGCTTTGCGTTATCGGCCATTCCAAAAGCAATAGCCATACCCAAAACACGAACCGTTGTAATAACAATGCAATACATCCGCATTGCGGACAAAAACCGCCGCCCAGGCCGCCATAAATGACAGTCATGGCAGACGGCAACCAGCAATAAAGGCGCCCGACCACGGCCAACGGGCGCCCAGCCATCCGAAAAAAAACCGGCGCATGCGCGCCGGAAAAACGTCTGAACGGACGTCAGGGAGGAAACTATTTCCCGTCCTGCTCCTGCCGGCACTCCTGCGCCTCGAACCACATGGCGTTGACGACGGCAAGCAGGATGGCCATGGGGAGGCCAAGGGCCCAAGCGAAATACCACATAGGAATTCTCCTTTCTCAATAGGCCGAACGGTCGTTGGCCTCCACGAACCGGGTGGTGACCTTGCCCGACATCACCCGGTAGCACCAGGCGGTATAGCCGATGATGAGGGGGGTGAAAATCAGCGCCGCGTAGAACATGATTTCCAGGGTCCGGCGGCTGGAGACGGCGTCCCAGACCGTGAGGCTGCTGCGCGGATCGGAACTGGAGGGCATGATGAAGGGAAACATGGACACCCCCGCCGTGCCGATGACCCCCAGCTCCGCCACCGCGCTGGACCAAAAAGCCGCGGTGGGCCGGTTGCTCCAAGCGAACGCCAGGCCCAGCAGGCCACCGACAAAACCCAGAGCCGGGACCGCCATGGCAGCCGGGTACTTGGCATAGTTGGCCAGCCAGGCGCCGGGGGCGGCGGCCACCGTCTTGGCCAGGGGATTGGGCAGGGCCGCCGGGTCCACCGCCGAGGTGATGACATAGCCGTCAATGCCAGCCGCCACCCACAGGCCGGCGCCGGCGAAGGCCGCCAGCATCAGGGCGCCGAAGATCAGCGAGGCCCGGCGGGAGCGGGCGTAGATGTCGCCTTCGGTACGGATCATCAGGTAATTGGCGCCGTGGAAGGTAAGCATGGACAGGCTCACCACCCCTGCCAGCAGGGCGAAGGGATTGAGCAGGCCAAGGAAGCTGCCGGTATAGACGGAGCGCAGGTCGGGCTCGAAGTAGAAGGGCACGCCCTGGAGCAGGTTGCCGAAGGCCACGCCAAAAATCAGCGCCGGCACCGCGCCGCCCACGAACAACCCCCAATCCCAACTCGCGCGCCACAGGGGATTGGCGATCTTGCTGCGGTAATCGAAGCCCACCGGGCGGAAGAACAGGGCCCACAGCACGGCCAACATGGCGATGTAGAAGCCGGAGAAGGCCGTGGCGTAAACCAGGGGCCAGGCGGCGAAAATAGCGCCGCCGCCGGTGATGAACCACACCTGGTTGCCATCCCAGTGAGGGCCGACGGTGTTGATCACCACCCGCCGCTCGGTATCGGTCTTGCCGACGAAGGGGAGCAGGGTGCCCACGCCCATGTCGTGGCCGTCCATGATGGCGAAGCCCAGCAGCAGAACGCCCACCAGGACCCACCAGACAAGCTTCAGGATTTCGTAGTCGATGATCATGTCAGTTTCCTTCCACGGATTTGATCGGAGCGGCCACGGCTGCCGCGCTCAAGGGGCCGCCCGCGCCCTGCTCGCCGAAATAGCGGCCGGTGCCGAGGGAACCGGGACCCCGCCGGGCGTACTTGAACATCAGGTACAGCTCGGTGACCAGCAAGCCGGTGTAGAACAGGACGAAGCCGCCGAGGGAGAAATACAGGCTGCCCGCCGACAGGGTGGAGGTGGAAAGCTGGGTGGGCAGCACGCCGTAGATGGTCCAGGGCTGGCGGCCGTACTCCGCCACGAACCAGCCCAGCTCGGACGCAAGCCAGGGCAGGGGGATGAACCACAGGGCCCACTTCAGCAGCCAGCGCTTCTCCTGGAAGGTGTTCTTGGCCGAATGCCAGAAAGCCAGGCCGAACAGGAGCAGGAAGGAGAAGCCCAGCAGCACCATCAGGCGGAAAGTCCAGAACATGGGCGCCACCTTGGGCCGGCTGTCCCGGGCCGCCTGGCGGATCATCTCCGGCGTGGCCCGGCTCACGTCGGCGGTGTATTTCTTCAGCAGCAGGCCGTAACCCAAGTCGGCCTTGTTGGCATCGAATAGAGCCCGCGCCGGCCCGTCCCCGCCGTCCCGGCGCAGCCGCTCCAGGGCCTCCACGGCGACGGCGCCGCGCCGGATGCGCTCGGCGGCCCGGGCCTCCAGCTCATCCAATCCGGGCACCTGCCTGGTCACCGAGCGGGTGGCGATCAGCCCCAAGGCGTAGGGTATCTGTATCTCGGCCCGGTTGCTGCGGGTTTCCTCGTCGGGAATGGCGAAAAGAGTGAAGGGCGCCGGCGCCGCCTCGGTCTTCCACATCCCCTCCATGGCCGCCAGCTTGGTCTGCTGGTGCTCGGTGACGGCATAGCCGGATTCGTCGCCGAGAACGATCGCCGACAGCGCCGAGGCCAGACCAAAGGCGGCGGCGATGCGGAAGGAGCGCTTGGCGAACTCGACGTCCCTCCCCTTGAGCAGATACCAGGAGGAAATCCCCAGCACGAACAAGGAGCCGGTGACATAGCCCGCCGACACCGTGTGGACGAATTTCGCCTGGGCGGCGGGGTTGAACAGCAGCTCATAGAAACTGGTCATCTCCATGCGCATGGTGACATAGGAGAATTCCGCCCCCACCGGGTTCTGCATCCAGCCGTTGGCGATGAGAATCCACAATGCCGACAGGTTGGAGCCGATGGCGGTGAGGTAGGTCACCGCCAAGTGCTGGCGCTTGGACAATCTGTCCCAGCCGAAGAAGAACAGGCCGATGAAGGTGGATTCGAGGAAGAAGGCCATCAGCCCCTCGATGGCCAGGGGCGCGCCAAAGATGTCGCCCACGTAATGGGAGTAATAGGCCCAGTTGGTGCCGAACTCGAATTCCATGGTGATGCCGGTGGTGACGCCGAGGGCGAAGTTGATGCCGAACAGCTTGCCCCAGAACTTCACCATGTCCTTGTAGATTTCCTTGCCGGTCATCACGTACACCGTCTCCATGATGGCCAGCAGGAAGGTGAGCCCCAGGGTCAGGGGCACGAACAGAAAGTGGTAAAGCGCGGTGACGGCGAACTGCAGCCGCGACAGATCGACGACTTCTTCGGTAATCATCTTCCTCTCCTTAAGGTTTTTCCGGCGCCACGGCGGCGGGAGCGCGATGGAGCAGCGCCGTCACCACCCTGGCCGGCTCCATTCCCCTGATCATGGACGGGATTTGCGGCCGGCTGAAAAAAGCGAGCCAGATGACGAACAGGACCGCCGCCTTGACGGCCAGAAGAACGGCGATTTCCCTCGCCAGGGGGGAGTTCGACAGGGGCTTCATGGCGCTTCTTCCCTCCACGCAACGACAAACCGCCAACCACGGCGGGACGGCCCGGTTTTGCAACAACCGTGCCATCCGCCGCAACCCCATGAATCGAAACAGCTACCGGAGCCGGCAGCGAAGGCCAAGTCACTCAATCTGCGTGCGAAAATGCACCACCGCCACATCGCCATGGGCGGAATGGCACGAATTTCCCCGTTTCGGCGAAAAAACATAAACTGCCAATATTGGCAGAAACCATCCGCCGACTGTAAAATAAGGCGCGACCACAGGAAAGCTCATGGCCACCTCCCCTCTGCCAAACACCCTGGAATTGCTCAACGCCCTGCCCGAGCCCCGCGTCCTCATCGGCTCGGATTACCGGGTAGCGGCCGTGAACGACGCCTACCGCAAGCAATTCGGCGGCGGCGCGGCGATCGAAGGGCGTTTCTGCTACGAAGTCTCCCACCGCTACGCCACCCCCTGCGACCAGGCGGGGGAATACTGCCCCCTGAAGGACTGCATGGGCAGCGGCACATCGCGCCGGGTGCTGCATGTCCATTACACCGCCGCCGGCCAGGAACACGTGGAGGTGGAAGTGGCCCCGGTGGCCGGCACCCCCTTCTTCATGGAAACCATGCGCACCCTGCGCCATGCCCGTTCCGACGCACGGGGACGGGAAATGGTGGGCTATTCCCGCCCCTTCAACCGCATGCTGGAACTGGCCAAGCGGGTGGCGGAACGGGAAACCTCGGTGCTGCTGCTGGGGGAGTCGGGCACCGGCAAGGAGCTGATGGCCCAGGCCATCCACGACATGAGCCCCCGCAGCGAGGCCCCCTTCGTGGTAGTGGAGTGTTCCGGCCTCACCGAATCCCTGTTCGAGAGCGAGCTGTTTGGCTACGAAAAAGGCGCCTTCACCGGCGCCATCGGGCGCAAGGTGGGCCTGGTGGAAGCCGTCCAGGGCGGCACCCTGTTCCTGGACGAAGTGGGGGACATCCCCCCGGCCCTCCAGGTCAAGCTGCTGCGCCTGCTGGAAGCGGGCACCTACCGCCGGGTGGGGGGCCTGGAGCCCCTGCGGGCGGATTTCCGGCTCATCGCCGCCACCCACCGGGACCTGGGGGAAATGGTGAAGGAAGGGAGCTTCCGCCAGGACCTCTACTACCGCATCAACGTCTTCCCCATCCGCCTGCCGCCCCTGCGGGAGCGGCCCGAGGACCTGCCGGTGCTGGCGGAGCGACTCCTGGCCCGCCTCGGCGCAAGCCGCCACGTCACCCTCAGCCCCGAGGCCCTGGACTGCCTCGCCGCCCACGCTTTCCCCGGCAACGTGCGGGAGCTGCGCAACATCCTCGAACACGCCCTGATCCTGGCCGACGGCCCGGTCATCCAGCCCCAGCACTTCCCTCCCGGCGTCGGCGCCGCCCCCTGGCACGGCGCGACCGCGCCCACGCCGGACCTCGCCGACATCGTCCCCCTGGAAAGCCTGGAAAAACGCTACCTCGCCTGGGCGGAAAAAAGCTTCCCCGGCGACCGCAAGGCCCTGGCGGAGAAACTGGGCCTCAGCGAGCGCACCCTGTACCGCAAGCTGCGAGAACTGTAGCAAAGAAAAAGCCCCTTCCCGGCGGATGCCGGGAAGGGGCTCGGCAGGAGGCCCGCTACGCCGTCAGCCCGCCGCGTCCAGGGCCTGGCTGATATCGGCGAGGATGTCGTCGATGTGCTCGATGCCGATGGACAGGCGCACCATGTCCTCCGACACCCCGGCCTTCTCCAGCTCCGCCGGCGAAAGCTGGCGGTGGGTGGTGGTGGCGGGATGGCAGGCCAGGGACTTGGCGTCGCCGATATTCACCAGGCGCACGATCAGCTTCAGGGCGTCGATGAACTTGGCCCCGGCCTCCCGGCCGCCCTTGATGCCGAAGGACAGAATGCTCGACGCCCGCCCGCCCATGTACTTGTCCACCAGGGGCTTGCTCGGGTTGTCCGCCAGGCCGGCGTACTGCACCCAGTTCACCTTGGGATGGGCCTCGAGGAATTCCGCCGCCTTCATGGCGTTGTCGCAATGGCGGTCCATGCGCACCGGCAGGGTCTCGATGCCCTGCAGTATCTGGAAGCTGTTGAAGGGGGAGATGGCCGCGCCCATGTTGCGCAGGGGCACCACCCGCGCCCGGGCGATGTAGGCGGCCTCGCCGAAGGTTTCGGTATAGGTCACGCCGTGGTAGGACACGTCGGGCTCGTTGAGGCGGCGGAAGCGGGCCTTGTGCGACCCCCAGGGAAACTTGCCGGAATCGACGATGATGCCGCCGATGCTGGTGCCGTGGCCGCCCATGTACTTGGTCAGGGCGTGGACCACGATGTCCGCGCCATGCTCGAAGGGCCGGCACAGGTAGGGGGTGGGCACGGTGTTGTCCACGATCAAAGGAATACCGTGGGCGTGGGCGATCTCCGCCAGGGCGCCGAAATCCACCACGTTGCCCAGGGGGTTGCCGATGGATTCGCAGTAGATGGCCTTGGTCTTGGCGTCGATCAGGCGCTCGAAGCTCTTCGGATCGCGGTAGTCGGCGAAACGGACCTCGATGGCGTACTGGGGCAGGGTGTGGGCGAAGAGGTTGTAGGTGCCGCCGTAGAGGGTGCTGGTGGTGACGATGTTGTCCCCCGCCTCGCAGATGGTGAGGATGGCGTAGGTGATCGCCGCCATGCCGGAAGCCAGGGCCAGGGCCCCCACCCCGCCCTCCATGGCCGCCACCCGCTGCTCCAGCACCGCGCTGGTGGGGTTCATGATGCGGGTGTAGATGTTGCCCGGCACCTTGAGGTCGAACAGGTCGGCGCCGTGCTGGGTGTCGTCGAAGGAATAGGAAGTGGTCTGGTAGATGGGCACCGCCACCGCGTGGGTGGTGGGCTCGGGGGTGTAACCGCCGTGGACGGCGATGGTTTCGATTTTCATGGTCTTCCTCTTTTTCCTTATGGTGTTATCGCGCAAGGGGCAATTATCGGCCAACGGCCAGCCCTTGTCACGGCGCCCCCCCCGCAGGCATGCGATTCCACACGGGCTTCAGCCCGTAACGGACCGGAGGACGGGGAAGTGGAAAACGCGCCCCGCCCGCCAAAGGGGTAGAATCCCCCCATGATCCCTGCCTACTGGAACCAAGCCTCCGACGAACTGGCCCAACGGGACCCGGCCCTGGCGCCCCTCATCGTCCGCCACCGCCACGAGAGCCTGAAAAGCCGCGGCGATCCCTTCGCCACCCTGGCCCGCTCCATCGTCGGCCAGCAGATTTCCGTCAAGGCCTCCGAGAGCGTGTGGCAGCGCTTCCTCGCCGCCCTCCCCGCCCCCACCCCCGAGGCCGTGGCCGCCGCCGCGCCGGAGCAGCTCCGCGCCTGCGGCCTCTCCCAGCGCAAGGTGGAATACATCCGCGACTTGGCCGGCCACTTCCTCGAAGGCCGCATCCACCCCGCCACGTGGACCGACATGGACGACGAGGCCATCATCGCCGAACTCACCGACGTGCGGGGCATCGGCCGCTGGACGGCGGAGATGTTCCTGATTTTCAACCTCATGCGCCCCGACGTCCTACCCCTGGACGACATCGGCCTGCAGCGGGCCATGGCGCTGCGCTACAACGGCGGGGAAGCGCTGCCGAGAAAGGAACTGCGGACCATCGGGGAAAGCTGGCGCCCCTGGCGCTCGGTGGCGACATGGTATCTGTGGCGGGCCCTGGACCCGGAGCCGGTGGAGTATTGATGCAAAACCATAGCCCGCGTAGGGCGCAATAACCGCAAACCGTATTGCGCCCTACCCACCCACCCCCCGCCAGCGCTCGACGCACGCCTCCAGCTCCCGCCGCGACGCGGCCTGGATCACCCGCAGCAGTTCGTGGCTCACCGCTTCCAGCCGGAAGCGCCGCATCAATTCCTCTTCCATCCGCAGCAGCAGGCTGGCGGTCATTTCCGCGTCCGCCAGGGCCCGGTGGAAGCGGCCCGCGACGGGCACCCGGGCGTACTCCACCAGGGTGCCGAGCTTGTGGTTGGGGGCGTCGGGGTAGATGCGGCGGGCGAGGAGCAGGGAGCAGGCGAATTCCTGCCGCCGCGACAGGCCAATCCGGGCCAGCTCGTCGTCCCAGAACTTGCGGTCGAAAGCGGCATTGTGGGCCGCCAGGGGGTGGACGCCGACGAACTCGGCCACTTCCCGCATCACCTGTTCCGCCGGCGGCGCCTTGCGGATCATGGCGTTGCTGATGCCGGTGAGTTCCTCGATGAAGGGCGGGACGTAGGCGCCCGCGTTCATCAGGCTCTGGTAGCGGCCAACGATGGCGCCGCCCCGCACCAGCACGGCGGCGATTTCCGTCGCCCGGGCGCCGTGCCCGGGGGACATGCCAGTGGTTTCGAAGTCGATGACGGCCAGGGTTTCCATGAGCTTCCTCAACGATATCACCCGCAAGGCCCGGCCGGGGATATTCCTTTTTACTCGACGCCTGCCGGGCGAATTCTACCGGGCCCGAACACGCTACGTGTTGATACAAAATTTTGCCCCCGGCAACGGGCCGTTGTCAGGAAGCTGTCAGGTACCCGGTCCAGAATGAAAGCGTACCCTCCCCGGAGCGTCCATCATGACCACCATCTCTTCCATCCAGCCAGCGATTACGGCCACGACGGGCGGCGTCGCGCCCCCCTCGGCGCAGGCCTCGCCCACGGCCACCCTCGGCATGGTGCAGGACTCGGTTTCCCTTTCGACCGAGGCGGACGTGCTGGCCGCCCTCGGGGGAGGCACGCCCACCTATACGGCCACCGGTTTGCTGAACAGCATGGCCTCGGCGGGCAGCCTGCAGGGCAGCCCCCTTTCCGCCGGCGGCCAGGACCCCCAAACCGTGGCGCAGGACACCACCGCCCAGGGCGTGGTCGGCACTCTCTCCTCCGACCCTTCCCTGGCGGGGGTGTACAACGCCTCCGGGGTCCTCCAGTCCCTGCCGGCGGACGTGAATTCCAACTGGGCGACGGTGCTGCAGAGCACGCCGTCCCTGACCGGCGTCGTGACCCAGGATTCCCTGGACCAGGGCATCGTCGCCACCCTGTGACGGCCACTTTACGAACATGGCGGATTATGGCGTGAGGAGAACGAAATGATCGGCCCCGCTTCTTCATCGGCATCGCTCCAGACCGCCCAGTCGCGTCTGCTGACGGCCATGGAGGTCATGGCCTCCGGCAGCAGCATCAACTCCGCCGCGGACAACCCGGCCGGCCTGGCCCAGTCGGAGTCCTACAGCGTCCAGATTTCCGGCAACGCCCAGGCCATGAACAACATCCAGAACGGCCTTTCCCTGCTGGATACGGCAGGGGGCGCCTTCGACCAGATCGGCCAGGGCCTGCAGGATATCCGCGCCCTGACCGTCCAGGCGGGGGACGGCTCCCTCGGCGCCAGCGACCTGCAGGCGATTCAGGAGCAGATCGGCCAAATCAGCCAAGGCATCGATCAGATTGCCGGCAGCACCCAGTTCAACGGCCAGAACCTGCTGGACGGGAGCTTCAGCCAGGCATTGCAGACGGGCGCCAACGCGGGGCAGGCCCAGAATGTCGCCCTGGGCAATTTTTCCGCCGCCTCCCTCGGAGTGGCCAATCTCGACGTCACCACTCCCGCCGGCCAGGCCAGCGCGCTATCGGCCCTGGATGCGGCCAGCCAGGCGGTGAGCGATTCCCAGGCAAATCTGGGAGCCCTGGCCGCCGGCCTGAACGCCAGCCTGTCGAATCTGGGCGCCGCGTCGGAAAACCTCGCCGCCGCCAACAGCCGGGTGAGCGACGCCGACTACGCCAAGGCCAGCTCGGACCTGGCCCAGGCCAACGTCCAGCAGCAGGCCTCGCTGCAGGCGCTGGCCACCTATAACTCGCTGCAGGGCAACGTGCTGACGCTGCTGCCCAAGTAACGAGGCCGGCAAGAAGGAACCGATTCGCCCCTTGGCCCTGCACAGCTTCCAGTTCGACGCCCTCGGCACCGAATGCGCCCTCCATCTTTACGCCGGCTCGGCGGACATCGCCGAAGCCGCCGCCGAAGCCGCCATGGGCGAGGTTTACCGCATTGAATGCCGCTATTCCCGCTACCGGGCAGACAGCGAGCTGTCGGCCATCAACCGGGCCGCGGCAAGCGGCTCAGCCGTCGACGTGGACGAGGAAACCGCCGCGCTGCTGGATTACGCCTTCGCCGCCTACCACATCAGCGGCGGGCTGTTCGACATCACCTCGGGCATTCTGCGGCGGGCGTGGGACTTCAACGGCGGGCGTCCGCCCGAAGAAGCCCATGTGGCGGCGCTGCTCCCGGACATCGGCATGGACAAGCTGCAATGGGCATCGCCGCGGCTCCGCTTCCGCAAGCCGGGGCTCGAGCTCGATTTTGGCGGCATCGGCAAGGAATACGCGGCCGACCGCGTGGCGGCGGTATGCCAAGCCCATGGCGTCCGGGCGGGACTGGTGGACCTGGGCGGGGATATTCTGGCGCTGGGGCCTCGCGAGGACGGCATGCCGTGGCGCGTCGGCATCCGCAACCCGCGCTCCCCCGGAGAAGCCGTCTCCGTGGTGGAGCTCTCCGCCGGGGCGCTGGCCACCAGCGGCGATTATGAGCGGTTCATCGATGTCGACGGCAAGCGCTACTGCCACATTCTCAACCCCCGCACCGGCTGGCCGGTGGACGGATTGAGCTCGGTGAGCGTGCAGGCCGAACAGTGCCTGTTCGCCGGCAGCCTCGCCACCATCGCCATGCTAATGGGGGAAAGCGGCAAGGCCTGGCTGGCCGGCCTGGGAATCCGCCACTGCTGGGTGGATTCGGCAGGCCGGCTCGGCGGAACGCTGATTGCCTAGGCGGAAGTATTGACGTTCGACCCCGAGCCGCCGAGGCTGCTCAGGGAGCTCATGCTGGAACCCACCGTTTGGGCCGCGGATTGCGCGCTCGCCTGGCCGTGATGATGGTGGCGCATCTGGGACATCATCGAGGCCATGTTGTTGACGAAATCCTGCTTCGATACGCTGCCGGTTCCATTCGGGTCCAGCTTGGCCCAGACCGCGTCGGCGCCCATCTTCTGGAAGCCCTTCGACGGATTCATGGACTGGAAAGCCTGCTCGAACTGCTGCTTGCTGATCGTGCCGCTGCCGCTGGTATCGATCTGGTCGAACAGATTGGACATTTTCTGCGACGGCGGCATGCGCATGCTCGCGCCCGTCATCGCCTGGGGCATCGCAGAAGCGCCCATCCCACTGATTGCCATGCTCATTTTATTCTCCTTCTCGGTATTGCAGGTTATCGAATCAATCCGGAAGCCAACGAAAGCTTCTACTTTATGTTATCGTCAGCATTAATTACTACTTAATGGCCAAAATAATAAATAAATTGTATCAAAACGTATCAATCCCGCCACCCGCCATCCCTGCCTGACAACCGCCGCCAAAGAGCAAAAAATAAACAAATTATTTATTCAATACAAACAATTGAGCAGAAACCAGCAAGTCATTCCAGCCGGCAAGGCCGCGCGGCAACCGCCCGCTCAGAGAAAAATCAGCAGGATTAATTCTTATGCCTTTTCGTAAATGAGCTGCCCCTGAGCTCCAGGAGGTAGAGACAACGATTGCGCAATCGCAAGTATTTCTTTGGAAGGGATTTGACGGATAACTTTATTCGTATTCGCATCACGGAACTGCACAACGTCAATTCCTGTTATCTTGTCTTTATGGTAGGAAGCATAGATATTTTTATTATACTGGCCAAAAATACTATTTACCTGCTCAATCGCCTTGGCCACCGAACCGGGTGCCGCATTCCCTTGCTTACCCTCCGCGGGTTGGGCCGCCTCCTCGGCTGGGGCCGTTTTTTCCGGGGACTTGGCAGACGGAGGAACAGCCGCGTACTGGCTGCCGCCCGACACCCCCACCGACACCGAATCAACCGACATAACACCCATCGCGCAGCACCGTCCTCATATGCCTGCCCATATGCCATCCTTACCCAAGAGCCGCCCTCATGCCCGGGCATTTCCAACCGGAACAAAGCCCGACCGCGCGCAGCCGGACGCTCCGGCGTGGACTCCCGCAATGAACATGCCGCCCCCGGCTGGCTACGCGCTTACACCCTACTCCGTGCATTGTCTTTCCCTTAGCTGACTGGCAGCTGACGCAGAAGGAGAAATTTGTATCCGATGTGTAACAACGTGCCGGCCTATCCGCGGCCACGCCAAACCGCCGCGGCCAAATTGAAGCACTGGCGATTTTCATAATTCCCGTCTCTTTCTGCGCTAAAATAGGCCTGTCCCGACCTTCCCGAGGCTTTCCATGTACCACGTCAACCGCAGCGTCGCCGTCATCAAGCCCAAGCAGCCCTTCTTCGACTGGCTGAAAAGCACCCCCGACTGGGACTTGGACCTGACCCTGGACAACCTGAGGGTGGACTGTACCGCCCTGCTGATTCCCGAGTTCGACGAGCCGGAAAACGCCGTGAGCTACATCGACGACCGCTTCGAGCAGATTTTCGAGATGGAGCTGTCCTCCTGGTACGAGGACAAGAAGCTGTGGCCCGCCAGGCGGGACCTGCAAACCTTCTGGGAGTGGTTCGAGGTGGAACTGCACTCGGTGGTGGTGGACGTGCCCGACGAGGACATCAACGAGACCAGCATCGGCGTGCTGCACTAACCCTTCGCCATGTCCGAGACCGCCGACCTGCTCGGCTCCGCCGCCGGATTTCTGACCACCGCCGCCTTCGTGCCCCAGGTGGTGAAAACCTGGAAATCCAAGTCCGCCGCCGACCTGTCGCTGGGCATGTTTTTGGTGTTCGCCCTCGGCGTGCTGCTGTGGCTGGCCTACGGCATTCTCATCGGCGCCAGGCCGATCATCGTCGCCAACAGCGTCACCCTGGCCTTGGCCGTCTCCATCCTGCTGATGAAAATCCGCTTCAAGTAGGCACTTGCAGCCGGCCCCGGCGACGTCTAAATTTCAGTCTTAGGGAAAATACTAAGGGGAAATATCGTGTCCTGGACCAAGGCGGACATCGCCTTCGAAACCATCCAGCAGCGCCAGCTCGTCGCCAAGCTGATGAAGTCGGTCAAGCTGTTCGAGGGGCTGAGCGGCGACGAGGCCCTGGAGCTGCTGGCCCAGGCGGAGAAAAGCGTCTTCGCCGCCGGCGACTACATCATCCAGGAAGGGGAGCGGGGGGCCTTCATGTACGTGATCATCGCCGGCAAGGTGGAGATCACCAAATGGGTCAACGGCTCCTACGAAAAACCCCTGGCGGAATTCGGCGCCGGCGACAGCTTCGGCGAGATGGCCCTGGTGGACAACCTGGAGCGCTCGGCCTCGGCCAAGGCCCTCACCGGCTGCACCCTGCTGCGCCTCAGTGACCAGGAGTTCCGCCTGATTCCCGCCATCGGCGCGAAAATCTACCGCAACATCGCCTGCCTCCTGTCCCAGCGGCTGCGCAACACCAACGCCATGATCTCCCTCCTCATGGCGGAAACCGACGACGCGGTCGCCTGACGCGCTTTCCGTCATGACTCCTCCGCCCCTTCCGCCGCGGCCCCTGGCGATTTTTCTCGACCTGGACGGCACCCTCCTGGAGCAGCGGGACGACCCTGCCGAGGCGCGGGCGGACGCCGCCCTGGTGGACCTGCTGGACCGGCTGGCGGCCGCCGCCGAGGGCGCCCTCGCCCTGGTCAGCGGCCGCACCGTGGCGAGCATCGACCGCCTGTTCGCCCCCCGCCGCTTTGCGGCCGCCGGCCAGCACGGCGCGGAACGGCGTGACGCCGCCGGCGTCCTCCACCGCCATGGCGCCCCGGACGAACGGCTGGCCGCCCTGCGCCGCCGGGCGGAGGCGTTCATGGCCCGCCAACCGTCCCTGCTGCTGGAGGAAAAGGGCGCCTCCCTGGCCCTCCACTACCGCCGCGCCCCCCACCTGGAACCGGAGGTCCGCGCCCTGTGTGACGCTCTGGTGGAGGAAGGCGGCGGGGCCTTCGTCCTCCAGGCCGGAAAGCACGTATGCGAAATCAAGCCCGCCGGCCGCGACAAGGGCGTCGCCATCGCCGAGTTCATGGCCGAACGGACTTTCCGTGGCCGGCTGCCTCTCTTCGTCGGCGACGACCTCAGCGACGAATTCGGCTTCGCCGCCGTCAACCGCCTAGGGGGAATCGCCGTCAAGGTAGGCGCCGGAGAGAGCATCGCCCCCTGGCGCCTGCCGGACATCCGGGCGGCGCGGGGCTGGCTGGCGGAATACGCCGTGCAGCCGGTCATCTGAAGAGGCCACAAGGAGACGGTACATGATGCGCAGCGCCAATCCGGTCTGGCCCGGCCACCCCTATCCCCGGGGAGCCACCTGGGATGGGGAGGGGGTCAATTTCTCGATTTTTTCCGAGCACGCCGACCTGGTGGAACTATGCCTCTTCGACGCCAAGGGGCGGCGGGAGGTGGAACGCATCCCCCTGCGGGAGCAGACCGACCAGGTATGGCACTGTTACCTGCCCCAGGGGCGGCCCGGCCTCATCTACGGCTACCGCGTCCATGGCCCCTACGACCCGGAAGCCGGGCACCGCTTCAACCCCCACAAGCTTCTCCTCGACCCCTACGCCAAGCAGGTCACCGGCCGCCTGTCGTGGAGCGACGCCCATTTCGGCTACCGCATCGGCCATCGCCAGGAGGACCTGTCCTTCGACAAGCGGGACAGCGCCTCCGGCATGCTCAAGGCGGTGGTGGTGGACACCGCGTTCACGTGGGGCGACGACCGCCCGCCCCGAACCCCCTGGCACGACACGGTGATCTACGAAGCCCACGTCCGGGGCCTCACCATGCGCCACCCGGAGGTGCCGCCCCCCCTGCGCGGCACCTACGCCGGCATCGCCACCCCGCCGGTGATCGAACACCTGAAGCGCCTCGGCGTCACCGCCATCGAGCTGATGCCGGTCCACGCCTTCATCGACGACCGCCACCTGGTGGAGCGGGGCCTGGCCAACTACTGGGGCTACAACTCCATCGGCTTCTTCGCCCCCGACAACCGCTACCTGGCCACGGGCAACATCAACGAATTCAAGACCATGGTAAAAACCCTCCACTCGGCGGGCATCGAGGTCATCCTCGACGTGGTGTACAACCACACCGCCGAGGGCAACCACCTGGGACCCACCCTATGCTTCCGCGGCATCGACAACGCCGCCTACTACCGCCTCACCCGGGACAACCCACGCTACTACATGGACTACACCGGCTGCGGCAACACCCTCAACATGCAGCACCCGCGGGTGGTGCAGCTGATCATGGACTCCCTGCGCTACTGGGTGCAGGAAATGCACGTGGACGGCTTCCGCTTCGACCTGGCCTCTTCCCTGGCGCGGGAACTGCACGAAGTGGACCGCCTCGGCTCCTTCTTCGACATCCTGCTGCAGGACCCGGTGCTATCCCAGGTGAAACTCATCGCCGAGCCCTGGGACCTGGGGGAGGGCGGCTACCAGGTGGGCAACTTCCCCGTCGGCTGGGCGGAGTGGAACGACCGCTACCGGGATACGGTGCGCGGCTACTGGAAAGGGGACGGGGGCCTGCTGGGAGAATTCGCCCAGCGCCTGTCGGGCTCCAGCGACCTCTACGAATCCAGCGGCCGCAAGCCCTACGCCAGCGTCAACTTCGTCACCGCCCACGACGGCTTCACCCTCAACGACCTGGTGAGCTACGACGGCAAGCACAACGAGGCCAATCAGGAAAACAATCGGGACGGCCACGACAACAACCTGTCCTGGAACTGCGGCGCCGAGGGAGAAACCCGCGACCCGGAAATCCATGCCCTGCGGGCGCGGCAGAAACGCAACTTCCTCGCCACCCTCCTCTTCTCCCAGGGTGTGCCCATGCTCCTCTCCGGGGACGAACTGGGCCGCAGCCAACACGGCAACAACAACGCCTACTGCCAGGACAACGAACTGGCCTGGCTGAATTGGAACCTGGACAGCGAGCGCGACAAGCTGCTGTCCTTCGTCGGCCGCCTCCTCGACCTGCGGCGGGAACACGTGGTGTTCCGGCGGCGCCACTTCTTCCGCGGCCATGCGGTCACCGGCGCCGACGAAAAGGACATCGTCTGGCTCAGCCCCGAAGGGCGCGAAATGCAGGACGAGGACTGGACCCAGGACTACGCCCGCTGCCTGGGGGTCTACCTGGCCGGCGAGGAACTGATCGAGGTGGACGAGCAGGGCCAGCCCCTGGCGGACGACAGCTTCCTCCTCCTGTTCAACGCCCACCACGAGCGGATTCCTTTTCTCCTGCCCTCCTTCCACAACATCGAGGCGGTATGGGAAGGCATGCTCGACACGGCAATAGCCGACGGCCTGGCAACCACCGGGCGCTTTCTCCCCGGCACCCCCTATTCCCTGGAGGGCCGCTCCCTCGCCTTGCTGATGCGGCGCCGGAGGCACTGGTGACGGGGTCAGTGCTCGGCCTGGCGGTTACCGTCCACTTCGCCGGCCTTCTTGAGGGCGAACTCGGTGGCGATGGGGCCGACGGTTTCGAGAATCGCCACTGACGCCAGGACGATGGCTGACAGGGTGGAAGCGAATTCCGGGTACATGTTGGAAGTGCTTTGCGCCAGGCCGATGGCCATGCCCGCCATGGGGGCCAGGGTCAGGCTGAGAAGGTTGCCCTGCCCCAGGGTCAGCCCCGAGGGGCGGGCCAGCAGCATCACCCCGAGCCATTTCCCCGCCTGCCGCGCCGCCACGAAGGCCAGGGCCGCTCCGCCCGCCGCCGCCAGCTCTCCGAAATGCAGCCTGGCCCCCGCCACCACGAACAGCAGGACGAAGAAAATCTGTCCGCCGTGGCCGAATTCCACTTCCAGCAGCCTCCCTTCCCGGTCCAGGTTGCGGGACATCAGGCCCAGGGCCAGGAGGGTGAGCAGCGCCGAGCAGTTGAGCGCCTTGGCGGCGCCGATGGCGGTGATGATGACGCCCACCAGGAGGGCGAACTGGGCACTCTCCCGCTGGCCGATCATGAAGGCGATGCGCAAGGACGCCTGGAACAGCAGGTAGGCGACCACCAGGGACATCCCCAGGCGGTAGAGGGGTTGCAACAGGATGGTGCTCCACTCCGCCTGGCTCTGGTAGTGGAGGAAGGGCAGGAGGGCGGTAAAGGCGAAGAAGGCCAGGATGTTGTTGATCGCCACCAGGCTCAGGGCACGCTCGGTGACGGCGCCCCGGGCGTTCAGCTCCCGCACCACCAGCAGAATCACCGCCGGGGAAGAGGAAATGCCGATGGCGGCGGCAAGCCCGGCGTGCATGCGGCCCACCCCCAGGTAGGCCAGCGCGAGGTAAATCAGGGTGAAGGACAGTCCGCCTTCCAGCAGCGCCTGCAGCAGCAGTGCCCGGTCCCGGGCCGCCTCGCGAAAGCGCAGCTGATAGCCGAGCTGGAACAGAATCAGGCCCAGGGCGATGTCCACGAATATCCCCGCCTGGTCGAGCATTTGCGGCGTCAGGATGCCGCTTGCCCCGGGCCCCATGAGAAAGCCGATGGCGATGAAGCCGGTGATGCGGGGCAGGAACCCCGTGCGCCGCGCCACCTCGCCCCCCACCAGGCCGAGGAGCAGGATGACGCCGAAGAGGATGAAATGGTTGGCCTCCAGGGGCCACTGGGGGAGAAAGCTCAAGTGCATGGCATCGACAGGATAAATGGAGCGGCTTAACAGGCCGTTGAAAAACTGCTGCGGCAGGCCATTCGCGGCGTTGCGCGGCGCTCGCTCCCGCGCCTACCCAATTGATACGTGGCCTCGGAATAACATTCGCTCTGCTCATGCGGGCCTGCGCCGGCACTCGCGTTTTCTCGGCCGCCGCGCCCCTTGCCTCTGGCTGTCCTCGCAACGTTTTTCAACGGCCTGTTAATCCTGGCCTGCCTGAAGGGCAAACCGCATGGCGTCGCGGCCCTCTTCCTTGGCCCGATACATCAGGGCGTCGGCGGGGGCCAGCAAGTCCTTGGCATTATCGGGCGGAGACGGAAAAACCGCCACCCCGATGCTGAAGGTAACCGGCCAGCGGCGCTGTTTCATGGCGGCCAACAGGGCATCGCGCATCTGCTCGGCGAAGTGCCTCGCCCCGTCCGCATCCGTGTTGACCAGCACCAGGGAAAACTCGTCCCCGCCCAGGCGGCCGGCAAAATCCGATGCCCGCGTCCGCTTCGCCAGCACCCTCCCCACCGTCCTCAGCAAGGCGTCCCCCGCTTGGTGGCCGAGGGTGTCGTTGACCTCCTTGAAATGGTCCAGGTCGATCATGATCGCGCACAGGGGATAGCCGAGTCGCCGGGCATGGCCGATTTCCACCATGCACATTTCCTCGAAGGCCAAGCGGTTGTAAAGACGGGTCAAGGGGTCCCGCCTCGCCAAGTCGGCTTCCCGGTCCAGGGCCTGGCGCAGCCGTGCCAGGACAACGGCGGCCACGGCCAGCACCGCCAGCCGCAGGGCTTCATTGAGGGCGGGAATCCACGCTGGAGAAGAAAAGGGGAGAAGAAGGAATTCCGCCACCAGCCAATCGGCGGCGCTCAGCACCGCCATGGCCAGGCCGAAGCGGTAGCCAGCATACCAGGCCACCACGCTCACCGGCAGCAGATAAAAGGCATGGAATTCGATCTCCTGCCCGGTGAGGAGATGGCCGAAACCGATCAGCACCACCCCAAGGCTGGCGGCAAGAAACAGCCTCCAGCGGCCGGCGCGAGAAACTTGCCAGCGGATGAGACGATGGATTTCCACACCCAGGAATTTCATCACGCCGTCCCCAAGCCGAACAGTTCCTCGGCGTTGCGGGTAGTGACCCGCGCCACCTCGTCCACGCCAATGCCCCGGATGGCTGCCAGCTCGGCGGCGATGCGCGGCAGGTATTCCGGGCTGTTGCGGGAACGGGCGTCAAGAAAGGCGGGGGGAATGTCCGGAGCGTCGGTTTCCAGAACGATGGATTCCAGGGGAAGTTCCGCCGCCAGGGTCTTCAGCCGGTTGGCCCGGCTGTAGGTGAAGGCGCCGCCGAAGCCCAGCTTGAAGCCCAGCTTGATGAACTCCTCGGCCTGGTGGCGGCTGCCGCTGAAAGCGTGGGCGATGCCGCCCTTCACCCGCGCCCGGCGCAGACCCTTGAGCACCGCGTCCACCGCCCGGCGCGCGTGAAGCAGCACCGGCAGGCCGCAGTCCCGGGCGATTTTCAATTGCTCGGCGAAATAGAATTCCTGGGTCGCCGGGTCCAGCTCGGGGACATAGAAATCGAGGCCGATCTCCCCCACCGCCACCGGCTTCTCCGCCTCGATGGCCCGGCGCAGGACGTCGAGGTGCTCCGGGCGGTGTTCGCCGATGTACATCGGGTGAAGCCCCAGGGCCGGCAGGCAGCCGGGGTAACGGCGGCAAGCGGCCAGCACCGGGTCGAAATTGGCCGCCGAAATGGCGGGCACCACCAGGATTCCCACCCCCGCCGCCCGCGTCCGCTCGTAAACCGCGTCCCGGTCGCCGTCGAACTCGGCGGCGTCGAGATGGCAATGGGTGTCGATCAGCATGCTCACCCCTGGAACAGGGTCCACAGGCCGATGGCGATAAACAACCCGCCCACGGCCCATTTCATCACGGCGGGATCGAGCCACCGCGCCAACGCCGCTCCGGCCAGCACCCCGAGGGCGGAAGCGGTCACCAGGGCCAGGGAGGCCCCCAGGAACACCACCCACCGGCTGTGGCCCTCGGCGGCGAACAGCAGGGTGGCGAGTTGGGTCTTGTCGGCCATTTCGGCCAGGAAAACGGTGCCGAACACCGTGGCGAACAGTTTCCATTCCATGGGCTTGATTCCCGCCTCGGACAAAACCCGATTATGCCATCCGGCGGGCGGCGGCCAGCCGCTTGCGCAGCCATTTCTCGCCGCCGATGACGGCGTAGATGGCCGCGCCCACCAGCAGGATGCGCAGCCAGGCCCAACCGTCGATGGGAGCGGTGCGGAACCAGCCGTTCATGGCCGGCAGGTAGGTGAACAGCAGCTGCAGGGCCGACATCGCCGCCACGCCCCCCACCACCCAGCGGTTGGAGAAGACGCCGAGGGTGAACATGGATTCGGTCATGGAGCGGCAGTTGAAGAGGTAGAACAGTTCCCCCATCACGAACACGTTGGCCGCCACGGTCCGGGCGTAGGCCAGGTCCCGCCCTTGCTCCAGCTCCCACAGGAAGAGGCCGAAGGCCCCCGCCAGGAGCAGGGCGCTGACGATGACGATGCGCCCCATCAGGGCCGGGGTCAGGATGGGCGTCCCCGGGTCCCGGGGCGGGCGGCCCATGATGCCTTTCTCGATGGGCTCGAAGGCCAGCATCAGGCCCAGCAGCACGGCGGTGGTCATGTTGATCCACAGTATCTGCACCGGCAGGATGGGCAGGGCTGCCCCGGCGACGATGGCGGCGGTGATCACCAGGCCCTCGCCGAAGTTGGTGGGCAGGGTCCAGACGATGAACTTGGCGAGGTTGTCGAACACCCCGCGCCCCTCCTCCACCGCCGCCTCGATGGAAGCGAAATTGTCGTCGGTGAGCACCATGTCGGCGGCCTCCTTGGCCACCTCCGTGCCGGTGATGCCCATGGCCACGCCGATGTCGGCCTGCTTCAGGGCCGGCGCGTCGTTGACGCCGTCCCCGGTCATGGCCACCACCTGGCCGGTGGCCTGAAGGGCCCGCACCAGGCGCAGCTTCTGCTCGGGCTCCACCCGGGCGAAAACATGGGTGGTCCGGACCGCCTCCATCAGGGTCTCGTCGTCCAACTCCGCCAGGTCCCGTCCGGTGAGGACGCGGATTTCCTCCTCCCCGGCGAGGCCGATCTTGCTGGCGATGGCAGCGGCGGTGACGCCGTGGTCGCCGGTGATCATCTTCACCGCGATGCCGGCGCGGTGGCAGGCCTTCACCGCCCGGATCGCCTCGGGCCGGGGAGGATCGATCATCCCTTGCAGGCCCAGGAAAACCAGGCCTTCCTTCACATCGCCGTGCCCTATTTCCTCCTGGCCAGGCGCGACCCGGCCCCGGGCCAGGGCCAGCACCCGCAAGCCCTGGCCCGCCAAGCCGGCGGCGGCGCGCTCCACCGCCTCCGTGTCCAGTTCGGCCTCTCGCCCCTCGCTGTCCAGGGCCCGGGCGCAACGCGCCAGCACCTTTTCCACCGCCCCCTTGAGGTAAACCACCCCGCCTTCATGGAGGGTGGCCATGTACTGGTGGCGGGATTCGAAAGGAAGTCCGTCGCGGCGCGGATGTTCGGCATCGGCCTGCTCCGGCTCGAAGCCGGCCTTCATCGCCGCCACGGTCAGGGCCCCCTCGGTGGGGTCGCCGCTGACGCTCCAGGCGCCGTGCTTGTGTTCCAGGGCGGAATCGTTGCACAGCAAGCCTGCCAGCAGGCATTCCCGCGCCGCGGCGGAAAGCTCGGTCTCCTCGCCGCCGCGGCTGAAGCGGCCGTGGGGGGCGTAGCCCGTGCCGCTGACGGCGAAGGTTTCGCCGCCCGCCAGCAACGCCTGCACCGTCATCTGGTTCTGGGTCAGGGTACCGGTCTTATCGGAGCAGATGACGGTGGTGCTGCCCAGGGTCTCCACCGCCGGCAGCTTGCGGATGATGGCCCGCCGCTTCGCCATGCGGGAAACGCCGATGGCCAGGGTGACCGTCACCGCCGCCGGCAGGCCCTCGGGTATCGCCCCCACCGCCAGGGCCACCGCCGCCATGAACATGTCGAAGGCGCTTTCCCCGCGCCACAGGCCGATGGCGAAGGTGAACGCCGCCAGGGCCAGGATGGCGTAGAGCAGAATCCGGCTGAACCATTCGATCTTGCGGGTCAGGGGCGTGGACAGCACGTCCGCCTCCTCCATCAGGCGGGAGATGCGCCCCGTTTCCGTCCCGTCGCCGATGGCCACCACCACGCCGGTCCCCTGGCCGCCGGTCACCAGGGTTCCGGCGTAGGCCATGGAAACCCGGTCGGCGAGAAGAGTGTCCTCGGGCAGGCGGGCCGCGTGCTTGGCCACCGGCAAGGATTCGCCGGTGAGGGCCGATTCGTCCACGTTCAGTTCCCTGCCCTGCAGCAGCCGCAGGTCCGCCGGCACCTTGTCTCCCGCCGCCAGCAACACCACGTCCCCGGGCACCAGTTCTTCCGACGGCACGCTGGCCTTGCGTCCGCCGCGCACCACCAGGGCGGAGGTGGAAACGATCTTCGCCAGGGCGGCGATGGCGCTTTCCGCCTTGCTCTCCTGAAGGAAACCGATGACGGCGTTGACCAGGGTCACGCCGAAAATCACGCTGGCGTCCACCCACTCCCGCAGGGCGGCGGTGATGAGGGCGGAAGTCAACAGAATGTAGATCAGGGGCTGGTGGAACTGGAGCAGGAAGCGCAGCAGGGAACCGCGCCCCTTCTTCGGCGATAGGCGGTTGGGGCCGAAGCGTGCCTGCCTGTCTGCCGCCTCCTCGGCGGACAGGCCCTGGACGGCGTCGCTTTCCAATACGCTCACGGCCTCGGCGGCGGACAGGTGGTGCCAGGGTTTCTGCGGCGGGATGTCCATGTTTTTTTTCCTCGTCGGGTTTGAGCGGCTGGGATTTTCACTACCTCCAGTATAGAGGCGGCGGCGCCGAGGTTCCCGCGAGCGCACTGCGGCCAGCGCCGTTTATAATGAAGACTCCCTCGGCAGCAGGATAGCATTCATGAATTCATCCAGCATTCTCATCACCGGCTGCTCCAGCGGCATCGGCCTGTGCCTGGCCCAGGGCCTCGCCGCCCGGGGCTACCGGGTATTCGCCACGGCACGCGGGCAGGAGGACGTGGATACCCTGCTGGCCCACGGCCTGGAAGCCCTGCGCCTGGACCTAGCGGACTCCGCTTCCATCCGCGCCGCCGTGGAGGAGGTGCTAAAGCGCACCGACGGCAAGCTCTATGCCCTGATCAACAACGGCGCCTACGGCCAGCCGGGAGCGGTGGAGGACCTTAGCCGGGCGGTGCTGCGGGAGCAGTTCGAGACCAACCTCTTCGGCACCCACGAACTCACCACCCTGGTGCTGCCCTTCATGCGCCGGCAGGGACGGGGGCGCGTCATCCAGATCAGTTCTCTCCTGGGCTACGTGGCCCTGCCCTTCCGGGGCGCCTACAACGCCAGCAAGTTCGCCCTCGAGGGCCTGAGCGACACCCTGCGGCTGGAGCTCCACGGCAGCGGCATCCATCTCTGCCTGGTGGAGCCCGGGCCGGTCGCCAGCCGTTTCCGCGCCAACGCCTACGCCATGTACCAGAAGCACATCGACGTGGAGTGCAGCTTCCACCGGGACACCTACCGGGCCATGGAGCGGCGCCTCACCAAGAAGGGCCCGGCCGCCCCCTTCACCCTGCCGCCGGAAGCCGTGCTGGACAAGGTCATCCATGCCCTGGAGAGCCACCGCCCACGCATCCGCTACCCGGTCACCTTTCCCGCCCATCTGTTCGCGGTCCTGCGCCGCCTTCTGCCCGCCAGGGGGCTGGACTGGGTATTGCGGCGCGTCTCGCGGGGCGAAAACAAATGAGCCGTGCTAGGATATTGGACAAGGAGGAAACGCCATGAAAAAAGAACGCAAGCTGCCCCGCCGCCATTTGATCTACTATCTCCGCGTCTTCGACCGCCAGAGCGGGGAACAGGTGGGCAGCCTGGTGGACATCACCACCGAGGGGCTGATGCTGGTAAGCGAGAAGCCCCTCCAGCCCCACAAAACCTATCACCTGCGCATGGACCTGCCGACGGAAGTGTGCGGCAAGGAGCGGCTGGATTTCGACGCCGTCTGCATGTGGAGCAACAACGACATCAACCCGCTGTTCTACGACAACGGCTTCATGCTGCCCGACGTGAACAGCCAGGAAGCCCTGTGCATCGAGGACTTGATCACCATCTACGGCTTCCGCGACTGAGCGCGGCCGTCAGGCAGGCCTGCGGCCGTAGCTGACCCGTTCGGTTCCCGCCAGGTCAGCGGCCGAGCCTACTTCCGTAAAACCGCTGGCGGCCAGCAGCTTCCGGCAACGGGGAGCCTGGTCCCAGCCGTGCTCGAACAGCAGCCACCCTCCCGCCTCCAGATGTTCCGGCGCCGCCGCGACGATGCGGCGGATGTCGTCCAGCCCATCCGGACCGGAGGCCAGGGCCGAGGCGGGCTCGAAGCGCAGGTCCCCCTGCCCTAAATGCGCGTCGTCCGCCGCGATGTAGGGCGGGTTGGAAACGATCAGCTGGAAGCGCTCCCCCTCCAGCCCGGAAAACCAATCGCCTTGCTGGAGAATCAGGTTCGCCGCGCCGTGCCGGCGCCCGTTCTCCGCCGCCACCGCCAGGGCCGGCGCGGAGGCATCCACCCCCACCACTTGGGCGCGGGGCCGCAGCTTCGCCAGGGTCACCGCCACCGCCCCGCTGCCGGTCCCCAGGTCCAACACACGGACGGCGGCGTCTTGCGGGATGCGTTCCAGGGCCAGCTCCACCAGCAGCTCCGTGTCCGGACGGGGAATCAGCACCGCCGGCGTGACGCGGAAACCCAGGCCGAAGAACTCCCGCTCGCCGAGAATATAGGCCACCGGCTCTCCCCCTAGGCGGCGTTCCAGCAGTTCGCGGCAACGCTGTTCCCGGTCCGGGGAAAGTTCATCGGTATCGTGGGCCAGCAGCCAGGAGCGGGGCTGGCCGAGGGCGTGGCCCAGGAGGGCCTGGGCCTCGATGCGGGCCTCGCGGGAATCCAGCCCCAGCGCAGCGGACAAATCGCGGGAGGCCTGGAGGACAAGGCGGGCAAGGACGGTCATCCGCTTGTCCCTTTGGCGGATGGCGCCACCGCCTATTCCCCCAGCGCCGCCAACTGCTCCGCCTGGTGCTCCGTCGACAGGGCGCTGATCAGGTCTTCCAGGTCGCCTTCCATGACGGCGTCGAGCTTGTACAGGGTGAGGTTGATGCGGTGGTCGGTGACCCGCCCCTGGGGAAAGTTGTAGGTGCGGATGCGCTCGCTCCGGTCGCCGCTGCCGA
>JAJZVC010000032.1 GCA_021845865.1 Pseudomonadota bacterium
CGCGGGTTGAACATGCGCCGCAGCCACAGCAGACCGCCGCCGATCAGGCACAGGCCGCCGAAGATGGCGCCGGCGGTGATGGCCAGGTACTGGTGCGCCATGTCGGACACGCCCAGGGCGAGAAAGACGCCATGGGGCGTCAGCAGGCCCACGGCATGGCCGAAGAAGATGGCGATGATGCCGACGTGGAACAGGTTGCTCGCCAGCCGCATGTTGGCCTTGGACAGGAGCTGGCTGGAATCGCTCTTCCAGGTGTACTGCTCCCGGTCGAAGCGCAGCCAGCTGCCGAGGACGAAAACGGTCAGGGCGATGTAGGGATAGGCGCCGAAGATGAAATTGTGCAGGTTCATGGTGAACTCCTTGAGGGCAAGGATGAAGGATGAAGGATGGGGGATGAAGTAATGTCGCTTCGCGTTGTGTTCATAAACATCCGCGCGGCAGACCGGCCTTCATCCTTCATCCTTCATCCCTCATCCTTAAGTTTTAAAGGCTCACGCCGCTAGACGGGTCAGGTTTCCCCGGCCCTCGACGATGCGCAACAGGCCGGCGTAGGGACTCTTGGCCTTTTCCAGGTTGGCCGCCAGCACGGACAGGACCTTCACCCCGTCGGCGAGGAACATCCTCGCCTCGCTGTCCTCCAGATAGGCGGTGAACTCCAGGATCAGGGGCAGGTAGTCCGGCAGCTCGTTGGCCGCCACCTGCACGCCGTAGTCCTTGTACAGTTCCGCCAGGTCGATCAGGGCCGGTCCCCGGTTCTTGTCGTCGCCGAACAGGTGATGGGTCAGGTGGAGGCTGTGCTCGGGGGTCATGTCGAAGGTTTGCACGTACTCCGCCTGCAGGGCCGTGAGGTCCTCGCCTTCCAGATAGGCGAGGAACTTCATCACCCCCGCCCGCTCGGCGTCGCCGGCGTCCAGGCTGCCTTCCAGCACCAGGCGGATTTCCGCCAGGTGTTCGAGCAGTTCCTCGCTGGGGTACTCCAGCAGCACCGATAACAGTTTGTAGATGGTCATGATGGTCTCCTCTCAGCGCTCGTCGGCATGGGGCGCCAGTTCCTTGGGCTCCACCGTCTCCTTGCGGCGGCGGGGGAACAGGGTGACCGCGCTGACCCCGGCGGAACTGTCGTTGCCGAAGGTGAAGCCGTTCTGGCCCTGGTGGCCGTAGAAATCCTCCAGGCGCACTTCCTCGTGGCCGGTGGGGATGACGAAGCGGTCCTCGTAGTTGGCGATGGCCAGGTAGCGGTACATCTCCTTGGCCTGGTCCTCGGTGATGCCGGCCATCTCCAGGGCGCGGGTGTCGGCCTTGCCGTCCACGTGCACCGAGCGCATGTAGCTGCGCATCGCCAGCAGGCGGTTGAGGGCGCTGGTGATGGGCGCCTCCTTGCCGGCGGTGAGCAGGTTGGCCAGGTACTTCACCGGCAGGCGCAGGGTGTTGGCCAGGGGGATGGCGCCGTCCGGACCGGTGGGCAGGTTGCCCTGGTCGATCTGGGACTGCACCGGCGACAGGGGCGGCACGTACCACACCATGGGCAGGGTGCGGAACTCGGGGTGCATGGGGAAGGCGATCTTCCAGTCCATGGCCATCTTCCAGATGGGCGACTTGCGGGCCGCCTCGATCCAGTCCTCGGGCACGCCGTCGCGGCGGGCGGCGGCGATCACCTGGGGGTCGCTGGGGTCGAGGAAGACCCGGCACTGGGCCTCGTACAGGTCCTGCTCGTTGGTGGTTCTGGCCAGCTCCTCGATGCGGTCGGCGTCGTAGAGCATGATGCCGTTGTAGCGGATGCGGCCGACGCAGGATTCGGAACACACCGTGGGCATGCCGGACTCCACCCGGGGATAGCAGCCGATGCACTTCTCGGCCTTGCCCGACTCCCAGTTGTAGAACACCTTCTTGTAGGGGCAGGAGCTGATGCACATGCGCCAGCCGCGGCACTTGTCCTGGTCCACCAGCACGATGCCGTCCTCTTCCCGCTTGTAGATGGAGCCGGAGGGGCAGGCCGCGACGCAGGCCGGGTTGAGGCAGTGGTTGCAGATGCGCGGCAGGTACATGTGGAAGGTGTTCTCGAAGGTCTTGTAGATTTCCTTCTCGATGTTCTTCAGGTTGGCGTCCTTGCTCCGCTTGGCGAACTCCCCGGCCAGGTCGTCCTCCCAGTTGGGGCCCCAGGTGATCTTCTCCATGGTCTCCCCGGTGACCTGGGACAGGGGCCGCGCCGTGGGAGCGGCCTCCGACAGGGGGGCGTTCTGCAAGTGGGCGTAGTTGTAGGTGAAGGGCTCGTAGTAGTCGTCGATCTCCGGCATGTCCGGGTTGGAGAAGATGTTGACCAGCTTGGACATCCGGCCGCCGGACTTCAGCTCCAGCTTGCCGTTGACCAGGGTCCAGCCGCCCTTCCATTTCTCCTGGTTCTCCCACTGCTTGGGATAGCCGATGCCGGGCTTGGATTCCACGTTGTTGAACCAGGCGTATTCCACGCCCTTGCGGTTGGTCCACACGTTCTTGCAGGTCACCGAACAGGTGTGGCAGCCGATGCACTTGTCCAGGTTGAAGACGAAGGCGAATTGGGCTCTGACTTTCATAATGCTCTCCTGTGAGGGGCGAGGAGCGAGGGGTGAGGAGAACAACCCTCAGTCCCTACACCGCACCCTTAATACCTACTCATCAATCCGTTCCGGTGAAAGGAGCAAATCACCTCACTCCTTTCTCCTCACTCCTAACTACCGTGGACCGATTCCGGGGGGGTTGAGCTGGGCTTCGCGCTCGGGGGTGAGCGGCCGCTCCAGCCAGTCCACGTCGTGGTCGGCGATCTTGTGCAGGGCCACCATGGTGTCCCGCTGGCACCCCACCGTGCCGTAGTAGTTGAAGCCGTAGGCCAGCTGCGCGTAGCCCCCCACCATGTTGGTGGGCTTGACGATGACCCGGGTCACCGAGTTGAGGATGCCGCCCCGCTTGCCCGTGGTGTTGGAGCCGGGAACGTTCACGTTCTTCTCCTGGGCGTGGTACATCAGGGCCATGCCCCGGGGCACCCGCTGGGAGACCACCGCCCGCGCCACGGTGGCGCCGTTGTGGTTGACCGCTTCCACCCAGTCGTTGTCCTGAAGGCCGATCTCCTTCGCGTCCTCCTCCGACACCCAGACATAGGGGCCGCCGCGGAACAGCTGCAGCATGCGCAGGTTGTCCTGGTAGCTGGAGTGGATGCCCCACTTGGAGTGCGGCGTGATCCAGTTCAGCTGGAGGTGGGGCTTGCGGCGGACGCTGTCGGGCACCCCGTCCAGCTCCTTGAGGTCCACCGGCGGCTTGTAGGCGCAGAAGCCCTCGCCGAAGTCCAGCATCCACTCGTGGTCCTGATAGAAGTGGGCGCGGCCGGTCAGGGTGCGGAAGGGGATGTGCTCATGGATGTTGGTGTAGCCCGCCGTGTAGGACACCTTCTCCGACTCGATGCCGGACCAGGTGGGCGCGGTGATGATCTTGCGCGGCTGGGCCTGGATGTCGCGGAAGGTGATCTTGTCCTCGTGGCGTCCCTCGTAGAGGTGGCTGTGGTCGATGCCGGTCTTCCTCGACAGGGCGCTCCACGACTTGTGGGCCACCTCGCCGTTGGTTTCCGGCGCCATGCGCATCACCGCGTCGCAGACGGCGATGTCCTCCTCCAGGGAAGGCATGCCCTGGGAGACGCCGGGTTCCCGCACGGTGTAGTTGCACTTCTTGAGATCCTCGTACTCCTGCTCGGTGTTCCAGTCGATGCCCTTGATGTTGTTGCCCAGCTTGACCATCAGCGGGCCGAGGGCGATGAACTTGTTGTAGACGCTGCCGTAGTCCCGCTCCACCACCTTGAGCAACGGCAGGGTCTTGCCCGGCACGGGCTCGCATTCGCCCTTCTTCCAATCCCTGACCTGTCCCAGGGGCTGGGCCAGCTCGAAGGGGGAATCGTGCTGCATGGGCAGGGCGACGACGTCCTTCTTGATTCCCAGGTGTTTCTCGCCCAGCTTGGAGAAGGCCTTGGCGATGCTCTTGAATATCTGCCAGTCGGACTTGGACTCCCAGCCGGGGCTGACCGCTTCCGCCAGGGGATGGATGAAGGGGTGCATGTCCGTGGTGTTGAGGTCGTGCTTCTCGTACCAGGTGGCGGTGGGCAGGATGATGTCCGAGTAGGCGCCGGTGGAGTTGAGGCGGAAGTTGATGTCCACCATCAGGTCCAGCTTGCCCACGGGGGCTTCCTCGTGCCACTTCACTTCCTTGGCGCCGTTGCCGGCGCCGCTTTCCTGCAGGACGCCGTTCTGGGCCCCCAGCAGGTGCTTGAGGAAGTACTCGTGGCCCTTGGCCGAGGTGCCGATGAGGTTGCCGCGCCACACGAAGAGGTTGCGCGGCCAGTTCACCGGGTTGTCCACGTCGGCGAAGGCCATGTCCAGGCTGCCGGACTTGAGCTGCTCCACCATGTATTTCGCCACCCCGGCCTCGTCGGCGGCGCCGGCCTTCTCGGCGTCGGCCACGATGTCCAGCGGGTTGCGGTTGAAGTGGGGGGCGGAGGGCAGGAAGCCGAGACGGGTGGCCACCACGTTGTAGTCGGCCAGGGTGTAGCCCTTGTACTTGGCCTTGGCCGCCGGGGAGTGGAGGCTGTCCACGTCGATGGTCTCGTAGCGCCACTGGTCGGTGTGGAAATACCAGTAGGAGGTGGAGTTCATGTGGCGCGGCGGACGCTGCCAGTCCAGGGCGAAGGCGATGGGCGCCCAGCCGGCCTGGGGACGCAGCTTCTCCTGCCCCACGTAGTGGGCCCAGCCGCCGCCGCTCTGGCCCACGCAGCCGCACAGGTGGAGCAGGTTCATCACCGAGCGGTAGCCCATGTCGTTGTGGTACCAGTGGTTGATGGCGGCGCCCATGATGATCATGGACTTGCCCTTGGTCTTGCTGGCGTTCTCGGCGAACTCGCGGCCGGTGCGCTCCAGGTCGGCGGCCTTGACGCCGGTGACCTTGGCGGCCCAGGCCGGGGTATAGGCCACGCTGTCGTCGGCGTAGGAGGACGCCACGTTGCCGCCGCCCAGGCCCCGGTCGATGCCGTACTGAGCCACCTGGAGGTCGAACACGCTGGTGACGTAGGCTTCGCTGCCGTCCGCCAGCTTGACCTTGCGGGCGGGGACGTTGCGGTACAGCAGGCCGGGCTCGCCGGGATTGAAGTGGGGGAAGCCCACCGACACCACGGCGTCGCGGCTGTCGATGCAGGACAGCTCGGCGACGATTTCCGACTGGTCGGCGGCGTTCTTGGGCAGGAGGTTCCACTTGCCCTCTTCGCCCCAGCGGAAGCCGACGGAGCCGTTGGGCACGACGAAGGACTTGCTCTTCTCGTCGTAGACGATGGTCTTCCACTCGGGGTTGTTGGCCTGGCCCAGGTTGCCGTCGAAATCGGAGGCCCGCAGGTTGCGGTCGGACACGTAGCCCTCGCCGTGGGGGCGCAGGATCACCTGCATCGGCATGTCGGTGTAGGTGCGGGCGTAGCCGGTGAAATAGGGGTCCTGCTTGTCGATGTAGAACTCCTTCAGGGCCACGTGGCCCATGGACAGCAGGGCGGCCGCGTCGGTGCCCTGGCGTACCGGCATCCACAGGTCGGCGAATTTCACGTATTCGGCGTAGTCCGGTGCCATGGACACCACCTTGGCGCCCTTGTAGCGCACCTCCACGGCGAAGTGGGCGTCCGGCGTCCGGGTCATGGGCAGGTTGGCGCCGCAGATGATGATGTAGGTGGAGTTGTACCAGTCGGCGGCCTCGGGCACGTCGGTCTGCTCGCCCCAGGTCTGGGGGCTGGCGGCGGGCAGGTCGCAGTACCAGTCGTAGAAGGAGCCGCAGGCGCCGCCGATGAGGGAGATGTAGCGGGAACCGGCGGCGTAGGAGATCATCGACATGGCGGGAATCGGCGAGAAGCCGAAAATGCGGTCGGGGCCGTGTTTCTTGATGGTGTGGACGTTGGCCGCGGCGATGATTTCCGTCACCTCGTCCCAGGAGGCGCGCACGAAGCCGCCCAGGCCGCGCACGGCGGTGTACTTCTTGCGCTTGCCCTCGTCGGCCTGGATGGCGGCCCAGGCTTCCACCGGGTCCTTGCCCGCCTTGCGCTCGGCGCGGTAGAGGTCCAGCAGGCGGCCCCGGATCAGGGGGTGCTTCACCCGGTGGGGGCTGTAGAGGTACCAGGAGAAGCTGGCCCCCCGCTGGCAGCCGCGGGGCTCGTGGTTGGGCATGTCCTCCCGGGTGCGGGGGTAGTCGGTCTGCTGCATCTCGAAGGACACCAGGCCGTTCTTGACGAAAATCTTCCAGGAACAGCCGCCGGTGCAGTTCACGCCGTGGGTGGAACGCACCACCTTGTCGTGGCGCCAGCGGTTGCGGTAGGCATCCTCCCACTGGCGGTCCTCGTTGGTGACGATGCCGTGGCCGTCGGAAAAGGTCTCCTTGACCTTGTCGAAGAATTTCAGTCGATCGAGAAAATGGCTCATGTTTTGCTCCTTGCAGTCGCGGTGAGGGGTGAGGAGTTAGGCGTGAGGGGGAGAACGTCGCGGGGTATTCCCCTCACTCCTCACCCCTCACACCTCACTCAGGGATTCCGGATCTCGGAACCCCGCCTGAGGTAGAACCACCAGTTGAGAATCAGGCACAGGGCGTAGAACACCGCGAAACCGTACATGGCCATCTCCGGGGCGCCGGCCTTGAGCTGGCCGCCGATCACCACCGGCGCGATGAAGGAGCCGTAGGCGGCGACGGCGGAGGTCCAACCCAGCACCGGACCGGCCTGGTTGCGGTCGAAGATCACGCCCACGGTGCGGAAGGTGGAACCGTTGCCGATGCCGGAGGCGGCGAAGAGAACGACGAAGGTGATCATGAACTGGCTGAAATACGCCTCGGGGGTGGCAGAGTGGTAGGCCTGCATCATGACGTAGCCGGCGTAGGCGGAGGCCGCCACCATCACGGCGGAGATGATCTGGGTAACGATGCTCCCCCCCACCTTGTCGGAAATCCAGCCGCCCACCGGGCGGATCAGGGCGCCGACGAAGGGGCCGATCCAGGCGTAGGTCAGGGCGGAGGGCGCGGCGGGGTTCTTCACGTGGCTCCAGACGCCGGTGGCCGCGTCGAGGATGTGCTTGTCGCCGAAGATCACGGTGATGGACAGGGGCACGGCGGCGGAGAAGCCGATGAAGGAACCGAAGGTGACCACATACAGGGCGGTCATGGACCAGGTGTGCTTGTTCTTGAAGATGGCGAACTGCTTCTGGATGCCGGCCTTCATCTCGCCGATGGCGAAGAGGCGCATCAGGAGCAGGGTGCCGACGATGATGAGGGGCAGCGCCACCCACATGTTGAGCACCCCCAGGCCGCCTGCCGCCTTGGGCAGGTAGACGTACAGCCCCACGCCCGCCGTGACGGCGGCCAGGCCGTAGAGCCAGAGCACCTTGATGAAGGCCCCGAGGGTGGAACCAATGCTCGGCGAAATGGGCAGCAGGTTGTTCATGCCGAAGAAACCGAGGAAGGCCAGGGGCACCAGGGCCAGCAGCCAGACGAAGCCCGCGTTCTGGATGAAGGTGGGAGTGCCCGCCACGATCTTGCCGAAGATCCAGCCGGAGTCTTTCACCAGGGTCATGGGTTCGCCGCCCAGGGCGCCGAAGATGCCGGCGGTCATCACCAGGGGAATCAGTATCTGCATGGTGGTGACGCCGAAATTGCCCAGGCCGGCGTTGAGCCCCAGGGCCGTGCCCTGCAGGCGCTTGGGGAAGAAGGTGCTGATGTTGGACATGGAGCAGGCGAAATTGCCGCCGCCGATGCCGGACAGCAGGGCCAGGAGCTGGAACACCCAGAGGGGGGTGGTCTTGTCCTGGAGGGCGATGCCGGTGCCGAGGGCGGGAATCATCAGCAGGGCGGTGGTGAGGAAAATGGCGTTGCGCCCGCCGGCGATGCGGATGAAGAAGGAGGACGGGATGCGCAGGGTGGCGCCGGCCAGGCCGGCGATGGCGGTGAGGCTGAACATGTCGCCCTGGGTGAAGGGGAAGCCCAGGTTCAGCATCTGCACGGTGATGATGCCCCACATCATCCACACGGCGAAGCCGAGCAGGAGGCTGGGGATGGAAATCCACAGGTTGCGGTAGGCGATGCCCTTGCCGGTGGATTCCCAGAACTGCTGGTCCTCCACATCCCATTTTTCGATATTGACCGACATGTCGTTTTCCTCCGTCGTTGCGTGTCTAGATTCGTTTCATTCCAAGGTGTCCGCCGCCTTCCGCCGCCGATGCCGGGCGGCGTCCAGGGGGCGGACTTCCGAGAAGTACATCCACATCAGGGACACCCACACCACGCCGAACATCAGCATGAAGGCCGAGGAGCGGATGCCGGTGAGGTCCACCAGGGCGCCGAACATGATCGGCAGGAGAAAGCCCCCCATCCCGCCCATCAGGCCGACGATGCCGGAGATGACGCCGATGTTGTGGGGGTATTCGTCCGAGATGTACTTGAACACCGATGCCTTGCCGAAGGCGAAAGCGGCGCCGACGGTGAACATCAGGATGGTGAAGACGGTGGGCGTGAGGCCGACGTGGAAGGTTTCGGGGCCGTTCACGGTGTGGATGGTGAAGTCGGTCTGGGGATAGGAGAGGAAGAACAGGCACGCCAGGGACACCCACAGCACCCACCAGGTCACGGAATGGGCGCCCCACTTGTCCGACATCCAGCCGCCGAAGGCCCGCAGCACCCCGCCCGGCAGGGAGAAGGCGGCGGCGAGGAGAGCGGCCACCCGCAGGTCGAAGCCGTATTCCGAGACGTAATACTTGGTCATCCACAGGGACAGGGCGACGTAGCCGCCGAAGACGATGGAGTAGTATTGGCACAGCTTCCACACGTTCCAATCCTTCAGGGCCCGCAGCTGGTCCATGACCGTGACCGAGTTCTCCACCTTGTGGCTGGGCTCGGAATAGGTGAAGAGCCAGAAGGCCGCCGCCGTCACCGCCATCATCACGGCGTAGACCGTGGGCACCATCTGCCAGCCGTAGGCCACCACGATGGACGGGGCGATCAGCTTGGTCATGGCGGCGCCGGCATTGCCCGCGCCGAAGATGCCCATGGCCGTGCCCTGCTTCTTCTTCTCGAACCAGCGGGCGCAGTAGGCGATGCCAACGGAAAACGAACCGCCGGCGGCGCCGACAAAAAGCCCGGTAACCAGGTAGTGAATGAAGCTGTCGCCGTAGGGAATGAGGTAAATGGGGAGAATGGTGGAGACCATCAGGACGAAGAAGACGATGCGTCCGCCGAATTTGTCGGTCCACATCCCCAGGGGCAGGCGAATGAGGGAGCCGGTGAGCACCGGCATCGCCACCAGCAGGCCGAACTCGGTCTCGTTGAGGCCGAGATGCTTCTTGATCGGGATGCCGATCACCGCGAACATCATCCATGCCATGAAACACACCGTGAACGCCAGGGTGCTCATGACGACGACCGACCATGCTTTCTGATTGTGCGTAGCCATCTTTTCCCCTCCTTTGGATCAGTGTTCCGACCACGCTGTCAGGTTAGGCTCGCGGGCCTCCGAAACCCATTCTCCCGAAGCACGGGTGGGGCAAGGCAAAAGGAGGAGGAAAGGGCTAGTTCTTCAGAAGGAAGGACTAGTTCTTTTGGCTAACCCGCTGAGAAAAATCGGTTGTGTAGCATTTGTTACAGAACGCATCCCCTGCCTTCGATAGGATTTCCCCGCTACATCCCGTAGCGCGAAAGGAAAGGAAACCGCCATGCAAGCGATGCGTTTTTATCTCGACACCCACGACCGTTCCCGCAAGACCTTCCCGGCCGAGCTGTCCCCCGCCGATTTCGAGGGTTTCTTCGAGCAGTACGAACAGGCCTGCTATGCCGAGGGCGTGATCCCCCTCCGTATCCATGTCGGTTACGAGGAGGGCCGGGCTTTCTGCCTCAACATGGCGCCGGATGCGGAAGCCGTGAAGCGGGCGCACGCGCGCGTGGGCCTGCCTTTCGACTCCATCACCGAGGTCACCACGGCAACGCCGGGAGATACCTTTTTCCGCCGCCGGACCTGCGCCTAGCATCGGCCAACCGCCCTTCCGTCCACTGGAAGGAGGGGCCCCTCTCTTCGAAGGAGGCAAACATGCACGCAAACCTCTTGAGCCTGCTCGACGTCGGAATCCCAGCATTGCTAATCGCTCTCGCCGTGCTGCTGCTCATGGTGCAGCAGGAATTGGGACCATTCTCCGGCCTCAAGGGTGGCGGAAAAATCCTGCTGATGTCCGCCTTCGGCATGGGGGTGTTCGCTTTCGGACTCAAGCTGACGGTAGCGACGGCGGTAGCGAAGATGCCGGAGAGGACGGTTGCCCCCCTGGTGGCGGCCAATACCAAGGCGGTCTCGGCGAGCGCGGCCCTTCCCTCCCCTGTTGGGCCGCCGCCCCCCGGCCCCGGCCATTACGTCTGGCAGGCCCTGCCTGAGAAGGCGCCGGCCCCGGAAGACAACCCAACGACCCCGGACAAGGTCGCCCTAGGCAAAAGGCTGTTTTTCGATCGCGGCCTGTCCGCCGACGGTTCCGTGTCTTGCAGTTCCTGCCATGACCTGAACCGGGGAGCCGGCGCAGATGGCCGCCGCACCGCTCTCGGCATCCGGGGCCAGAGCGGTTCCCGCAACGCGCCCACGGTATGGAACGCCGCCTTCCAATCGGTGCTGTTCTGGGACGGCCGGGCCGCCTCCCTGGAAGAGCAGGCGAAAGGCCCTCTCCTCAACCCCGTGGAAATGGGCATGCCCTCCGCCGTGGCGGTGGAAAGGCGCGTCGTGAAAAACGCCTCCTACCGCGATGATTTCGCCCGGGTCTTCGGCCCCGGCAGCACCATCTCCCTGAAGCGCATCGCCGAAGCCATCGCCGCCTACGAGCGGACGCTGATCACCCCCGACAGCCCTTACGACCGTTTCGTCCGCGGCGACGGAAAAGCCCTGGACGCGGCCCAACTGCGGGGCATGGCCCTGTTCCAATCCTTCGGCTGCGTCGCCTGCCACCGGGGACCGAACTTCAGCGACGCCAGCCTGTTGGACGGGCAGAGCCCACTGCGGATTTTCCCGGCCAAGGCCACGCCTTTCGACTCCCGCTACCGGCTCACCGCCGATGGCGGCGCCTCAGGCCGTGCCGGCCGCGGGGTATGGCGCGTCCCGTCCCTGCGCAACGTCGCCCTCACCGGCCCCTATTTCCACAACGGCTCGGTGGATAGCCTGGAGGAGGCTGTCCGCATCATGGCCAACGCCCAGCTGGGCATGACGATGGGCCCCAGCTCCGGCCGCGCCCTCTACTGGTCCCAGCAGGACAAGGTGCTGAGCCAGGCCGAACCGCGCTTCATCAGCGAGGGGGAGGTGAAGGACATCGTGGCCTTTCTCAACGGACTGAGCAGCGATTCCTTGGTCCAGCACGGCAAATGACATGCCTGAGCTACCGGTCCTTACGCCTTGGGACTAGAATAGGCCTCATGCCCATGGCCGAACTGGAAAATTTCAGCCCCTTCCGCGAACTCAGCGACGGCAGCAAGGACTTGGTCCGCCGAGGCCTGGTGCGCAAGACCTGTGCCCCGGCGGCCATGGTATTGCGCAAGGGGCAGCACATTTCGGGCGCCTATTTCGTCGTCGGCGGCCGCCTGCGGGTATTTTCCCTCGCCCCCAACGGCACTGAAGCCACCCTCTATTTCATCAATCCCGGCGAGACCTGCATTTTCGCCCTCAACAGCCTGTTCAACGATCTGCTCTACCCCGCCTGGGTCCAGGCCGAGGCGGAGACCACGGTGGCCATGATCCCGGGCCCCCTGTTCCGTCAATTATTCGAGAAGGAACCGCCCATCCAGGACGTGACGGTACGCGCCCTGTCCACGGTGGTATTCCGCCTCATGGCGGAACTGGAGCAGATTCACGCCTACAAGCTTGAGCAGCGCTTGGCCAACCTGCTCCTCCTCCACGCCTCCGCGGCGGGCGAACTGCGCATGACCCAGCAGCAGATGGCCCAGCACCTGGGGACGACCCGCGAGGTCGTCGCCCGCGCCATGGGGGAGCTGGTCGCCCTGGGCCACGTGGAAACGCGGCGGGGGCGCATTCTGGTCAAGGACTCGGCCGGTCTGGCCGGCCTCATCGCCAAAGTTTGAATCAATAGAGAATACGGCCGGGCAGCTCCGCCCACAGCCGCATGGGCTCGAAGGCGCCGTCCAGGTTCAGGCGCATGGCCGGCACCCGGCGCCGGTCCCCGGGGAGGGAAAGCTCCCGGTACAGTTCGGCGTCGCAAAAACCGATGGCGGCGGCTTCCTCCCGGGTGTTGGCGTAGTAGATGCGCTCGACGCGCGCCCAGTAGGCGGCGGAAAGGCACATGGGACAGGGCTCGCAGGAGGAGTAGAGGATGCTGCCCGGCAACTGGAAATCGGCCACGCTGCGGCAGGCCTCGCGGATCGCCAGCACCTCGGCGTGGGCGGTGGGGTCGCTGGCGGCGACGACCCGGTTCCAGGCTTCCGCCAGCACCTTGCCATCCCGCACGACCACCGCCCCGAAGGGCCCGCCCTCCCCCGTCTCCAGGCTGCGGCGGGAAAGCTCCACGGCGCGGCGGAGGAAGGCCTCATGGAGGGAAAGGTCGGGAACGTTCATGGCGCAATGGTAGCGCCCTTTCGCCCCGCCATCCACTCCCGCCACTCTCCCCCCGGCGGCCGCGCTCCGCTCCCGGGCCATGCCTGTCTCCTGGCTTTATCCGGCATTCCGGTGGCCCCCTCTCCAGGGAAGGATTTCGCTTGGCGGCGGCGCCGATAATCGCAATAATGTTAGTGTCATTGCGCGAGCAGCCGTCAATTCCGCCGTCCCCGCGTAGCGGGGAGGCCCGTGAAACCCGCGGCCTTCAGGAATCGTCAGGAGGAGATCAGCGTCATGCCAGCCACCACCCGCACCGAATCCGACTCCCTCGGCACCGTCCAGGTCCCCGCCGACCGCTACTGGGGCGCCCAGACCCAGCGTGCCCTGGCCCACTTTCCCATCGGCCTGGAGCGCTTCCGCTGGCAGCAGCCGCTGCTCAGGGCCCTGGGGCTGGTGAAAAAGGCGGCGGCCAGGGCCAATGGCGAACTGGGAACCCTGCCCCCCGACATCGCCCTGCTGATCGAGCGGGCGGCGGAAGAAATGGCCGCCGGGGCCCTGGAGGCCCACTTTCCCCTGGCGGTGTTCCAATCCGGCTCCGGCACCCAGACCAATATGAACGCCAACGAAGTGATCGCCAACCGCGCCATCGAGCTGGCGGGGGGGGCAATGGGCGCCAAGTCGCCGGTCCACCCCAACGACCACGTCAACCGCTGCCAATCCTCCAACGACGTCTTTCCCACCGCCATGCACGTGGCGGTGGTGGAGCAATTGCACGGCCGCCTGCTGCCGGCGGCGACCCGGCTGCGCGACACGCTCCTGGCCAAGGCGGAGGCCTGCCGGGAAATCGTCAAGACCGGCCGCACCCATTTGCAGGATGCCGCCCCCCTCACCCTGGGCCAGGAGATCGGCGCCTGGGCGGCCCAGGTGGAATTCGGCATCGAGGGCATCTGGGCCAATCTCCCCGCCCTCCACGAGCTCGCCATCGGCGCCACGGCAGTGGGCACCGGGCTCAACGCCCATCCCCGCTTCGGCGAGCGCGCCGCCCATCACCTGGCCCAGTTCACCGGCCACCCCTTCCGTTCCGCCCGGGACAAGTTCTTCGCCCTGGCGGCCCACGATGCCCTGGCGCAGACCTCCGCCGCCCTCCGCACCTTGGCCGGCGGGCTGATGAAACTGGCCAACGACGTGCGCCTCCTTGCCAGCGGCCCCCGCTGCGGCCTGGGCGAACTGACCATCCCGGCCAACGAGCCCGGCTCCTCCATCATGCCCGGCAAGGCCAACCCCACCCAGTGCGAGGCGCTGACCATGGTCTGCGTGCAGGTGTACGGCAACGACGCGGCGGTGGCCTTCGCCAGCAGCCAGGGAAACCTCCAGCTCAACGTCTACAAGCCGGTCATCCTCCACAACGTGCTGGAAAGCATCGCCCTGCTGGCGGACGCCTGCGCGGCCTTCGACGCCTACTGCGCCCAGGGGATCGAGCCCGACCAGGAAAGAATTCGCCGGCACCTGGACGCCAACCTGATGCGGGTGACCGCCCTCGTCCCCCATATCGGCTACGACCTGGCGGCCCAGATCGCCCTCGCCGCCCAGCGGGAGAACCTCAGCCTGCGGGAGGCGGCCCTGGCTTCGGGATACGTCAGCGCCGAGGACTACGACCGCTGGCTGGCGCCGGCAGCCATGACGGGGCCCGCAGAGGGCTAATCCTCCTTCTGCGCCAGGCCGTGCTCCACGGCATACACCGCCGCCTGCACACGGCTGCTGAGGTTGAGTTTCTTGAGGATATTCTGGACGTGGATTTTCACCGTGCTCTCGGCCACGTTGAGGGCGCGGGCCACTTCCTTGTTGCTGGCCCCCTTGGCGAGGAGGGTGATGATTTCCTTTTCCCGCGGCGACAGTTTCTCCCGCTCGGCTTCCGTGGCTGGCGCGGCCGTTTCCTTGGGCTGGCGCAATTCCTGCACCAGCTTGCCGGTCATCTGGGGCGACATCACCGACTCGCCCCGTGCCGCCCGCTGGATGGCGTCGATAAGGAACTCGGTTTCGATGTTCTTCAGCAGGTAGCCGGCGGCGCCGGCCCGCAGGCAGTCCACCAGGTCCTCGGCATCCTCGGACACGGTCAGCATCACCACCCGGGTGCCCGGCGCCTCCTCGTTGATCAGCTTCACCGCCTCCCGGCCGGTGATGCCGGGCATGTGGAGGTCCAGCAGCACCACGTCGGGAGCGAGCTGCTTGGCTCGCTTGACGCCCTCCAGGCCGTCCCCCGCCTCCCCCACCACCTCGAAGCCCTCCTGGCGCTGCAGCAGCAGCTTGATGCCGCTGCGGAAGAGCGTATGGTCGTCGACGATCAGGACTCGGATGGGCTTCATGCGGCTTCCTTTTGCATTCTGGCGAGGGTGAGGCGGATTTCGGTACCGGCGCCGGGAGAGGATATCACCTCCAGCTTGCCGCCGACGCGGTGGGCCCGCTCCTTCATGATGTCGAGCCCCACGTGGGAGTCGCCGGGATTTCCGCCGGGGTCGAAGCCGCGGCCGTTGTCGCGGACGGAAACGATGTAGCTGCCATCCCGTTCCAGGGTCACCGTCACCTCGCTGGCCTGGGAATGCTTGCGCACGTTGGACAGGGCTTCCTGAACGATATGCAGCACCTGGGTTTCGTATTCCGGCTCCAGGGGCGCCCCCTGGCCGCTGGCCTCGAGAACGGCGCGGATGCCGGTCTGCCCCTCGAACTTGTCCAGGCTGCCGCGGATGGCCCCTTCCAGGTCGGACTGGTGGACCCGGGTACGGAAGTGGACCAGCAGCTCCCGCACGTCGTCGTAGCTCTCCTGCACGCCTTCGCGGATGTGAGGCAGGGTCTCCAGGGCTTCCTGCTCCTTGCCGCGCTTGAGGGAGTCCTCCAACAGCTGCACCTGGATGTTGAGGAAGGCCAGCCCCTGGGCGATGCTGTCGTGGAGCTCCTGGGCCAGGAGGTTGCGCTCCTCGGAAATGGCCAGCTCCTTCTCCCGGGACACCAGGCGCTGGTTTTCGATGGCCACGCCCAGGTGCTGGCCCACGGTTTCCAGCAGCTGCACCTCCTGGGGCTGGAAGGCGCGTCCCTCGTAGAAGTAGAGATTGAAGATGCCCAAGAGGCGCTTCTTCGCCCGGATGGTGAACACCGACACCGTGCGGTAGCCTTCCTTGGTGCAGTTGTAGAGCAGGGGACGGTCCAGGGGCTGGCTGAGGTCGAGGTAAATCGGCTTTTCCTCGCTGGCGGCGCCGCCGCAGACGCACTCGCCCACCTCCAGGCAGGACTCCTTCCGGAAAAAGTCCTCCGACAAGCCTTCCGTCACCACCAGATGCAGGGTTTGCCCGTTGTCCGCCACCAGCCGCACCGCCCCGCCGTGGGCGCCGAACTGCCCCATCAGGCGGCGGATGAAACGGCGGCACAACTCCTCCACCGTCGCCGGCTCATTGAGGAAGGCGGTGATTTCATACAACAGGGCCAGCTCTTCGTTTTTTTCCTCCAGGCTGCGGGTCTTCGCCTCCACCCGCTGCTCCAGGGTGGCGTAGAGGTTTTCCAGGTGGTCCGCCATCTGGTTGAAACCGAAGGCCAGGCTGCCGAACTCGTCCCGGGTCCGCACCGGTACCCGGACGCTGAAATCCTCCGCCGCCATGCGCCGGATGCCGTCCTGCAACTTGCGGATGGGGCGGATGATGAGGACGAACATGAGATAAATCAGCAGGGCCGTGCCAGCCATGGCCAGCCCCACCAGGGAAAGCTGGATGGAGCGCAGAAGACTGGTCTTGCGGGCATTGTCCTGCTCGATGCGCAGCACCAGCTCGTTGATCATGCTGACGTAGCGTTCCACCGCCGGACGGTAGGCGCGCAGCAGCTGGCGGCGCCCCTCGGGGGATGAACTGGCCAGCACTTCCTCCAGCAGGGGCTTGATGTTGCCGTACCACTCCTCCTTGAGCTCTTCCATCTGGGCGTTCACCGCCGGGTCGCGCGGCAGGAACAGGGGCCGCGCCGGATCGCCCCGTTCCAGTTCCCGCAGGACTTTCTCGAAAGCCGTCATCTCGAGGCGAACCTCCCGCTCCATGGCGGACAAGTCCCCCCCCTGGGAAACATTGTGGCTGAGCAGATAGGCCAGGCGGTAGGAACGCATGCGCTCGCTGCCCGCGTCGTTGATCGCCGCGCCGCCCCCCTCCAGCTGCCAGGAATAGTACAGGGTGGAGCCGATGGCCGTGAGGGCCACCAGGAAAAACACCATCAGGATGCCGATCAGCTTGAAGCTGAGTTTCTGAAAAACAACACCGGTCATGGAGGTCCCTTCCGCATTGGTTAAAGGGATGTTCCATAAAGACCGGGGCCATGTAAACCCGTGGAATCAAGAAAATCCCATCTCCCGCGTCAACGCCACAAATTTCCGGACGTTGGTCTAGCATGGGATATCCCATCCTCACCCAAGGAGAGACCGACCATGAAGATCACGCGCCTCACCCTCGCTGTTTCCTCGCTGTTGCTGGCTCTGCCGGTGGCGGCCGCGCCCCCTGGGGTGGAAAAGCGCCAAGCCGACCAGGAAAGGCGCATCAACCAAGGCGTGCAATCCGGACAGCTGACCTCCCAGGAAGCGGCGCGTCTGGAAAAAGGCCAGAACAAGATCGACCGCATGGAAGACAAGGCCATGTCCGACGGCACCGTCACCCGCCAGGAACGCAAGCGCCTGCAACAACAGCAGGATGTCCAAAGCCGGCAAATCCACCGGGAAAAACATGACCGCCAGCGGGACATGGACCGTGACGGGCGGCAAGACAAGCCCGGCAACAAGGGCATGGACTACGGCAAGGAGAACAACCCCGGCAAGCACAAAGGCTGGCGCAACAAGAAAAACTGAACCCTTTCTCCTTAAAAGCCCGGCAAACCCGGGCTTTTTCATGCCGCCGCGCCATGCCCTACCGCCTGCTCGCAGATGCCGTCGTGCTGCTGCACCTGTCCTTCGTGGCCTTCGTCATGCTGGGCGGGCTTCTTGTGTTGCGCCGGCCCAGGCTTGCCTGGCTGCACCTGCCGGCAGTGGCGTGGGGGGCATGGATCGAATTCAGCGGCGCCCTCTGCCCCCTCACCCCCCTGGAAAACCACCTTCGCGCCCTCGGCGCCCAAACGGGCTATGGCGGTGGTTTCGTCGAACACTATCTGCTCGCCGCCCTCTATCCCGAGGGGCTGACGCAGGATGCGCAATGGACGCTGGGAATACTGGCATTGGCCGTCAACGCGGGAATTTACCGGCACCTCTGGCAGCGCCTCCGCAACCGCCCACCCGGGGCATAAAAAAACGGGAAGAGGCGCCCTCTTCCCGTTCTCGCCTTTCCCCTGCCCGGGGTCATTCCAGTGAATTCCGCCATCAATAACGCTCTAAAAGCCGCCACCCATAGCGACGGAAAGTCGGCCACCTATTCCATAACTGGCACGTGGCAAGTTACGCACTGCGACCGAAAAATGTTTCAGATGCCGCAACAAATTCAGCAGATTTCAGTTCGTGGGAAGGCTGACGATACCGCGAGTCAGCATGTCGAACGCCTCTTCAAGAAAACGCTCCGGCGACGTGAAACTCCCCCATGCCTTTTCGAAAGCGCAAAGCCAAATCAATAAGAAAAAGATGTTCGTAACCGCGTCGGCGGCGACGGGGCGGAAATCGCCACTGGCGATCCCCGCTTCGACGATGTTTGTCAGCACCGTCTTGGCGCGGCATATGGCATTTCCCTCGAACCACTGAGCTAGGGCTGGGAAATTACCGGATTCGGTGACCAGGAGCTTCAGCGAGCTCGCCATGGGCGTTTCGTGCATGATGCGCTGTAAGGCCCCAAAGTACCCATGCAATAGCTCGATCGCGGGCCTATCGTCTTTCGCGGCCGCCGTTTCGATTGTTTCCACTACCGGTGCCAGTCCTGCTTCAATGACTGCCTTGAACAGAGCTTCCTTATTCTTGAAGTACAGATAGATCGTTCCCTTGGAAACACCCGCTCGCGTGGCGATATCCTCAAGCCGTGTGGCCGCGAACCCCTTCTCGGCGAAAATATCCCGTGCCGCGCCGACGAGTTCGCGGGGACGATCTTCCTTGCGGCGTCGTGAAAGGCTTTGGCGTGCTGTGGACTTCATGCTGATACGGTCGTCAGTGCGTGCCGTCATCTCTTGGTCCCGTCCTGAACCTCAAGCGAAAGTCCATTCGCTGCCGTCTCGTTGATCCAGCCGGCAATCCCCGATGCGATGTTTTTTGCCAAGCCTCGCAAGGCACGGTTCTGGGCCGCTACAGCCAGCGCGTAGTCGCCGCCCGGTTCCGTCATCGTCTCGATGCCTTCCCGGACCAGACCGCGGCCGAAGAATGTCCTGCCATTGCGCGCTTCTACGCGCCACACTGCGTCAAGCTCGACGCATTTCCCTGAAATGACTTCCATGCGTTGAATATCGAGCATTACCTTGAAGTCCAGGTCATAACTCTGGGCATCCACCGGCAAGGCGAATACGCGGCCGGAGTCGAGTGCTTCGCCCAGGTGTCGGGCAATCACCCGCGGGAGCTGCCGCCGCAACGGCTCGGCCCACTCGTGCTGATCGTCCAGCCGCAATTGATGTCTAGCCGTGCGGATGACCAATTGCGGCCTGTCGATGAGGTCCGGCAAGTTCACCTGCGTAACCGCGACACGAAGACCGGTCGGCGATCTCATCGCCGTCGGGCTCCCGTCATCGAGCGAAAAGTAGTGGATGGGTGGAGAACTTGCGCAGGCACCGAGGGCTAGGGGAAGTGCCGCGAGGAGGAGTGTTCGCACGAGTGTCATTGACTTGTCTTCCTTCCAGTCAGAAGCGCTTCGGGGTGGCGTTCCAGCAGGTCGGCGAGGTTGCGCAAGGCGGTCGCGGCGCGTCCCACCTCGCGCAGGGTATCGCGCAGCTGCAACTGCGTCGGTGAGTCGCTGGCCAGCACGAGGTCGGCCTGCTTTAAGGTTTTGCGGGCATCGGCCAGGGTCGCCGACAGCTCCGGCACCACTTTCTGGTCGACATCGGCCATGAGCTTGTCTGTGTGTTCCAGTGTCTTGTGCAGGGATTCCATAACGCCCTGCAGCTGATCCTGCAGCGAGTCCAAGGCTCCCGGCTGGGTCGGCAGCTCAGGTATCTGCGGGCCCCACGCCACATGAGCGCGCTTGGCCTTCGGAAAATAGTCCAATGCCACGTAGCGTTGTCCGGTAAGCAGGTTGCCGGTGCGCAACTGGGCCCGGAGCCCTTTGGCGACCATGGCATCGAGAATCTGCCGGATCGCTTTTTGTGATCGCTCCATCGGCAGTTTTTCGCGCGCCTGGCGGGCGAATCGCTCCGGATAAAGATTGATTTCGACAGCCATCGTGATGTCCGCCGCATCGGACCCAAAATTGAGATTGATCCGCGATACTTCGCCGGCGGGAAGGCCGCGGAAGTCGACCGGAGAGCCAACCGTCAGGCCACGTACCGACTCATTGAAAACCAGGACGTACTTCTGCACCACGCTGTCCGGCAACCGCAGTGCCGCCGCCCGGTTCGCGTAGAGCGTAAACTCGGACTCGGGCGGTGCCGGCGCGCTCTCGGCGCCCTCGTCCCCTCCCAGTCTGGCAAAGGCGATGCCGCCCATGACTAGGCTGGCCACCGATTGCATGTCCATCTTCAGGCCATCCGCGTCCATCGCCACATCGATGCCGCTGGCATGCCAGAAGCGGCTGTCCGAGGTTACCAAGCGGTCATAAGGCGCGTCGACGAAGATGCGGACGCCCACGGCCTTGCCGTCCGGCCGCATGGCGTAGCCGACCACGCGCCCGACCGGCACCCGCCGGAAGTACACCGGGGCGCCGACGTCGAGGGAACCCAGATCATCGGCGGCGAGCAGGAACTGGCGCCCTGGCATGTTGTTGACGACCAGCGGCGGTGCGTCGAGGCCGGTGAACCGGCGCCCCGCCTCCTTCGCGGTCCCGGGATCGACGGCGATGTAGGGCCCGGACAGCAGGGTGGTCAGTCCGGAGATGCCGCCGGCGCCGACGCGAGGACGCACTACCCAGAAACGGCTATCCTTGACCAGCAGGGGTTCGGCCTGTTTGTCCATGGCAGCGGTGACCTTGACCGAACGCCGGTCGTCGCTGAGGGCGATGGCGGTCACGGTTCCAACCACCACATCCTTGTACTTGATCTTCGTCTTGTTGGCCTCCAGGCCTTCGGCCGAGGCCAACTGCACCGTGATTTCCGGCCCACGCTCGATCACGGCACGAACCGCCAATCCGAGCGCGACAAGAACCGCGAGCGCGGGGACGATCCAGATCCAGGATACGGACAGGCGGCCCCAAGCCGCGGCCCGCGCTTGTGGAAGGGCTTGGCGATCCAGGTCGCGCATGTCTTCGCTCATGATTTGGCTCCTTTGCCAGTCTCATCTGAAATCGGATCCCAGATCAGCCTGGGATCGAAGGCCATGGTCGCCAGCATGGAAAGGACAACGACGGCGGCGAATGCCAGGACGCCGCTGCCGGGCGCGATGGCGGCAAGGGACTGCACCTGGACCAGGGCCACCAGGATGGCCACGACATAAACGTCGAGCATGGACCAGCGCCCGATGGTTTCCAGCAGCCGGTAGAGGCGCGCGCGCGGCAAGGCATGGCCGCGCCAGCGCCACCGCACGCTGACGACCAATAAGCTCAGCGAGATAAGCTTCAGCAGCGGCACGGCAACGCTGGCGATGAAGACGACGCTGGCCAGCACCCAGGAGCCGCTCGTCCATAGATAGATGACACCGCTCATGATCGTATCTTCCTGCATGCCGAACATCGAACGCGTTTCCATGATGGGCAGCAGATTCGCCGGCAGGTAGAGGGCGAAGCCGGCAATCAGCAGCGCCGCGGTTCTCTGGATGCTATTCTCCCGGCGCAGTTCGAGCTTGCTGCCGCAGCGGCGGCAATGCGGGTCGACCGCCGGCTGGCCGATCAGCCCGCAGGTCTCGCACTGGGCCAGCTTCCTCCCGGCTGCTTGAAGCGCGTTCATTTTCCTGCCGCCTCCCAGTTTCGCCAGAGTTCGCGCGGCTCGGTCATCGCGGTCAAGGCCGTGAGCAGGAGCATCAAAGCACCGAACGACCAGATGCCGATGCCGGGCAGCAGGTCGGCGAAGTGGGCCAGTTTGACCATCGCCACCAGCATGCCCAGGATGAGTACCTCGGTCATGGCCCACGGCCGCACCAATTGCAGGACGCGAAACACCCGTGCGAATGCCGGTGGCCGCCGGCCAAGCCGCAGCGGCAGCACCAGCCAAATGACAGCGGCGAGTTGCAGCAGCGGCGCCAGGATCGTGGTGAGCAGTACCAGCACGGCCACGGGCTGCATGCGGGCCAGCCAGAGCTTGTCGACCGCGCCAAGTACGGTGGTGTCGGTCCGCTGCCCATTGATGTCCAGTCCGAGCACCGGGAAGGCGTTGGCGACCACCAACAGGATCATCCCAGCGCAAGCCAGGGCAAGCATGTTCTCCAGGCTGCCGCGGTTGCTCCGGTATAGCCCCGAACCGCAACGCGGACAAACAAGGGCTTGGCGACCATCCCGCGCCTCCTGCCCCATTTGCAACAGCAGGTCACACTGGGGACACGCGGTCAGGTCCGACATGCCCGGAGACGGTTCATTTCGCATGCGCTGGCCTCCAATGGCGTTTATTGGCACCGCGCACCGCCTCGGGCTCGGGCTCGGCAAAGTTCACCCGCACCTCACGCTGCGGGAACGGAATCGCGATGCCTGCCGACGCCAGGCGCTGGTAGACGTCGTGCCGGAGGTCGCTGCCGACGCGACGGGGCGACATCGGGTTCTCCAGTTCCACCCAATAGAGCAGGACGATCATCAGGGCGCTGTCGCCGAAGTCCTCGAAGAAGACTTCCGGCGCCGGGTCCCGCAGAACGTTGGGATGGGCGGCGGCCGCGGCGAGGAACAGGGCTTCCGCGCGGCGGAGATCGGTGCCGTAGGCGACGCCAACCTTGAGTTCGTGGCGGATCGTCTGATTCGAATAGGTCCAGTTGACCACCTGGTTCTCGATGAAGTTGGCGTTGGGAATCAGCGCTTCGACGCCGTTGAAGCCGCGCACGGTCGTCGCCCGCAGGTCCACCGCGGTGACATGGCCGATGACTCCGTTCAATTCGACGATGTCACCGATGCGGACCTGCCTTTCGAGAAGAACGATGAGACCGCTGATGAAGTTCTTGATGATGGTCTGGGCGCCGAAACCGACGCCGATGGCCAGCGCGCCGCCGAGAAAGGCGAAAACCGACAGGGGAATGCGCGCCAGATTGAGTACGACGACGACCAGCGCCAGGCAAAGGATGATCACGGACCATCGCCGGATCACCGATGCCAGCTGCGAATTCACCTTGAAGCGGCGCACCAGCAGATTCTGGACCAACCTGGCCAGGCGGGAGGCAAGCCAATAACCGAGAGCAAATAGCGCGACGACTCCGATGCTCTTGCCGACCGTGATCCCATACTGGACCGAGACCCGTTGTCCGCCGACCTCTGAAACATCCTCGGCGACAAACAGCTCCTGCTGCCAAATCTTAGTCAGCACGCCGATGCACCAATCACGCAGCCGTGCAAGCCGACCCGCGAAACCATCGCCGCCCGCGTTGTCCGCATCGGCCAGCCAGCGCGACACCTGCCGTTCCAGCCTCGTCGCGGCCAGTTCGACGCGTTCATCGATGGCCGCTTGCTGGAGCAGTAGGCCGAGGCGCCGGGTTTCTTGCCCTCCCCCCTGGCCGTCGGACGCCAGGCTGCTGATGCGCATGCGCTGTTCGCGGATTTCGGTGCGCAGCGCCTCTTGCCGCGTATGGGACAGATTGCGCCAGTCGGCGAGCTTCTGGCGAAGCTCGCGCAACGCCGCCAGGGCGGCGCGACGCTGGTCGGCGTCGGCGCTCGACAGCACGACATAGCGGCGTTCCCACGAATCGCCGGACAATCCGGCCAGGACCTGCAAATCGTCCAGGCCCTTCAGGGTCGCGTTGTCGGTCTTGAGGGCCAGATTCAGCAACGCCGCCCGCCAATTTGTCTCTTCCCCTGCCATGCGATGCTTGTCGCCCAGCCGATCGAGTTGGCTGCGGTGCCGGACGTAGCGCTTGCTTATTTCTGCGGCTTCCGCCGCCAGCTTGTCCTGTTCCATATGCAGGCGCTGCCGTTGGGCGGCAAGGTCGTCAACAGAAAGGCTTTGCCCGGGGAGCACGCGGGCGACGGTGGCCGTGAGATCCCGGATGCGGGCGGTCAAGGCAGCGGCCCGCAGCCTCAAGGCTTCCTGATCGAGGGTGGTGATCACCAGTTCGGCTTCGACCGCCTGCCGCAGCAGCTTCGCCTGTTCCTCTTCTTCTTTCGCCGCCGTGTCGGATTCACGAGCCATGCCCGGCATGTGGTCACCCGCCATCCGCACCGCGGCCGCCTTCGCTTTCAACTGATCCCGGAGATTCTGGAGTTCGGTCTGATTAGCGCGCATGCTCGCTTCCGCCGCGGACAAATTCTCTTTCAAGCCGTCGATCCCGTCGCGCAATGCGTCGATCTTCACGGCCGAGTAAGGCGGACCTCCTTCCAGGGCCTTCACCAATGGGTCGTCCTCGACGGCGGGTTTCGGCCCATTCTGGAGCATCATCAGATCCTCCAGGCGCTTGACCTTCTCGCCTTGCAGGTCGATCAGCCAGTCGAGCAAGCGCCGCTTGCCGGTGGCGAATGGCGTTCGAATATCTCCTTGGCGCCGGGAGGCGAACTCGTCGCGCGTCTGCCGTGCCTGCGCCAGTTGCGCACGCGCTTCCTGAAGTTGGTCGTCCAACGAGCGGGACGGCGTTTCGGTGGGCTTGGTATCGCGATCCTGGGCCACCATCCCCGGAATGGCGACTTGCGCGCGAACCTGCGATGGCGGCAGCGCAAGGACAAGGGCTGCCAACGCCATGGCCGGTAATGCGCCAGCGAGACGGAAATTAAAGGTTATACGACCAGCTGCGTGGCTCATCGCTTCACTCCACAAGTTCCGGTTCCAGATGGACGACCTGGTCCAGGTAGGGCGACAGACGGTCCATCAGCAGTTGGGTGAGGCCGGTTTCATCCCCGGGCAGCTGGGCGGCAAAGGCCGGCGCCACCTGGACGAACCGGTCGAACATGGCGGGGTCGAAGTGCGACCCTCGGCCATCGGCCATCGTCGCCAAAGCCTCCTGGACGCTGAACGCGGGCTTGTAGACGCGTGGCGACGTGAGGGCGTCGAAGACATCCACCAAGGCGAACAGCCTGGCTTCCCGAGGAATGTCTTCCGCCTTCAGTCCTAAGGGATAGCCCGTTCCATCGTAGTGCTCGTGGTGCCCAGCCACGACCGGCGTGGCATCCTGCAAGGAATGGGATTGCGATACGATCTCCAATCCATAGCGGACGTGCTCGGTCATTTCGGCACGCTCGCTGGGTGTCAGCGGGCCAGGTTTTTGCAGAATGCGGTCGGGCATGACCATCTTGCCGACATCGTGCAGCAACGCGCCCTTGGTGGCGCGCACAATCTCGTCCGGCGAGAATCCAAGGGCTTCGGCGAACAGAAGGGTATAAGCGGTCACGCGCAGGTTGTGGCCGGCCGTTTCCCCATCGCGCAACTCCGTCAGCTTGCCCAATACCGACAAAAGATCGATGTTGTCGTGGGAGATAGTGGACGCGGCCTGGAGCAGCCCTCGGTTCCGCAGCCGGAGGACGGGATAGAGCGCGACAGCCGTCAACAACGACACGACCGTCGCCAGGGCCGCCGCCCCGAAGGCGCCAGCCGCGAGCTCCGATCCGGTAAGCGAGGAATACCAGAAGGCGCCGCTGCCGAACGTCACGGCGATTGCCAGCGCCATCGCGGTGACGCGTCGGCGTAAGCGCCCATGCGCGGCCTCGAGGGCGCAGGAAAGCCGGCGGTGGAGCCAACTGGTGGCCACCGCTGCCGGCGAGAGGTCGTGCTGTTTGCGGTCTGTGGCCATTTTCGTTCAACGAACCAATAAACGCGCGCTAACGAGGGAGCCGTCGTGCCAGTAGTTGCTGATCCGCGACACGATGCGGAAAGCCTGCGCGTCAGTAATGTCCATCTCGACGACGGCGACGGGAGCCTTTGCATCTCCCTCCCGAACAATATCCACGCTGAGCACCGGTCCGAAGCTACTCAGCCATGTCCGAACTTCCGCTTCGGTGGTGGTGGGGCTCAGCCCCATAAGTAGAATCTCTTCCATGATGAACTCCTAGTGTCCGATCGCGGCGGCATCGACCGCGCGGGCCGCTTTTGGCGCCAGGGCGATCGCGAATGCGGAGATGAAGAAGACGATGGCGATGCCGATCATCAGGTCGTTGGTCGCCAGCATCAGGCTTTGCCCGGTCACAGCCATGTTCAACGCCTCGCGCCCCATCTGCCCGGGTATGGTCGGCGCCATGGCGATCAGGGCGGAGGCTATTTGGGCGGGATCGACGATGTTGGCCAGCTGGTCGTGGGCGATGTAGCTCTTATCCTGCCAGAAGGTGGTCACCAGAGAGGTGGCGAAGGCGCCGGAAATCGTACGTATAAAGTTCATCAATCCGGCGGCCGACGCCGTTTCCTTTTCCTCCACCGAGCCCATGGCTAACCCTGTAATCGGCACGTAGTACATGGGCATGCCGAGGCCCATGAAGAACATGGGGATGACGATGGTCCAGTAGTCCATGTCCGTGTTCGCCACGGCTCGCCAGAGGGTGTCGCCGCCCAGCCAGAAGCAGCCGATGAAGATGAGCCAGCGGGGATCGAACCGGTTCGCCAGATTGGCCGCGATCGGGGAAAAGACGACCGAGAGCAGACCGCCCCAGGCCACCACGAGCCCGGCCCAGGTGGTGGTGTAGCCCAGGTTATACTGGAGCCAGAGCGGCGTCAGCACGTTGAGGCCGAAAAAGGCGCCGAAGGCCAGCGCGAGCACGAACATGCTGGCAGCGAAGCCGCGGTGGCGAAAGACGCGCAGATCGACGATCGGGTGTTCTTCGGTCAGTTCCCAGATCAGGAAGGCGAAGAAGCCGATGACGGCGACAATGGCGAGGACAATGATCTCGTGCGAGGCGAACCAGTCGAGATCCTTGCCTTCGTCGAGCATGATCTGCAGGGCGCCGACCCAGATCACCAGCAGGAGGAATCCGATTTTGTCGACCGGTTGCTTGACCAGCGGATCTTCATAGCGCTTGAGCAGGCCCCAGGCGATGGCGGCGAAGGCCAGTGCCATGGGCACGTTGATATAGTAGACCCAGGGCCAACTCCAGTTGTCGCAGATCCAGCCGCCCAGCACCGGGCCGACCACGGGCGCCAGCAGGGTCGTCATCGCCCACAGGCCCATGGCCTGCATCGCCTTTTCCTTGGGGAAGATGCGCAGCAGGAGGGTCTGGGACAGGGCCAGCAGCGGGCCGCCGGCCATCCCCTGGAATACACGCATGACGAGCAGCATGCCCAGCGAGCCGGACAGGCCGCACAACCACGAGGCGACGCCGAACATCGCCACCGAGAGCGAGAACACCCTGACCGCGCCGAAGCGACCAGACAACCAGCCGGTCAGGGGAACGGTGATGGCTTCCGCCACCGCGTAGGCCGTGATGATCCAGGTGCCCTGGCTGGAACCGGCGCCGAGCGCCCCGGCCATGTTCGCCTCGGTGACGTTGGCGATCGTCATGTTGAGCACGGCGATGAAGTTGGCCAGCGCCAGGACGATGGCCCCTACCCATAGCATCGCGCCTTGGAGAGGAGTCGGTCCAGCATGGGAGGTCGGGGCGGTGGGAGCGTTCGACATGATGTCCTCCTGTTTAGGATTGGCGGCGCAGGTCAACCTTCGCGGTCATGGACAGCCCGACCCGCAACGGATGGGTTTCCAGTTCGGCCGGGTCGAGGCGGATGCGCACCGGCAGGCGCTGCACCACCTTGATCCAGTTGCCGGTGGCGTTCTGGGCCGGAATCAGGGCGAAGGCCGCGCCGGTGCCGCCGTTGAATCCGTCAACGATGCCGTGGAAAACCACCTTGTCGCCATACAGATCGCTGACCAGTTCGACCTTCTGCCCGGGGCGCACGTCGGTCAGTTGCACTTCCTTGAAGTTGGCATTGACGTACATGTCCCGCACCGGCACCACGGACAGCAAGGGCATCGACGGTTGGACGCGCTGCCCGAGTTGGACCTGCCGGCGGGCAATCACGCCGTCCACCGGCGAGCGGATCACCGTGCGGCCTAGGTCAACCCTGGCCTTGTCCAGGCGCGCCTGGGCCAAGGCCACGGCGGCGTGCGCCGCATCCAGCGCGGCGCGGGCGTTGCTGGCGCCATTTTTGACCTTGGTCAGTTCGTCGCCGGAAACCGATCCCGAGCCGACCAGGGCTTCGCGCCGTTTGAGGTCGATGCCCGAGCGCTCGAGGTCGGCTGTCGCCGCGGCGACCTGCGCCCGGGCTCGGCCGAGATCCGCCTCGGCTTGCCGAAGAGCGAGCTTGGCATCGGTGTCGTCGATTACCACCAGGATGTCGCCGCGCTTGACGGTCTGGCTGTCGACCACGCGTACCTCGGCCACCTTGCCGTCGATCTCGGCGGTGACCGTGGCGACCTCGGCGGCGGTGTAGGCGTTGTCGGTCGAGACGTAGCGGGAGGCGACCAGTTCCCAGTACGCCCATCCGCCGCCACCGGCAACGGCGATGGCCAGGGCGAGAATGGAGAACAGCAGTATCCGGCGCTTGCGGTTGTTGCCGCTCGATTCGTTCAGTGTGGAAGCTTCGATAGTCTGGCTCATGGCATGCTCCTTTTGATTCCGTGGCTTGTTCATTTGGGGGTGGCGGGACTTGCGCCCGGCGGGTTGTCGGCACTCTGAAAGCCGCCGCCAAGGGCGCGCACCAGGGCAACGTCCAGGACCAGGGCGCGGGTTTCGATGTCGGCCAAGGCGCGGCGCGCCGAAATGAGTTCGTCCTCCGCGGTCAGCACGTCCAGGTAGTTGGCAAGCTCGCCCTGGTAGCGCTGCTTGACGATGCGGTGCGCGTCTCCGGAGGCATCAACGGCGGCGCGGGCGGCGGCGAGTTCGCCGGTGAGGGCTTTCCGGCTGGTCACCGCATCCGCCACTTCGCGCAGGGCGTTGGTCAGGGTGCCGTTGTAGCTGGCGACGGCCGCGTCGTATTCGGCGCGGGCGCCGCGCAGCTGCCCTTGAAGCCGTTCCGTGTTGAAGATGGGCAGCGAGATCGCCGGGCCAAAGCTCCCCACGTCGGAGCCCGAGCTGGTCAGGTTGGCGATCCCCAGCGAATGGAAGCCGACGAAGGCGAGCAAATTCACGCTTGGATAGAAGCCGGCCTTTTGCTGGTCGATGCGCTTCGCAGCCGCTTCGGTGCGCAGCCGAGCCGCGACGACGTCAGGCCGCCGACCGAGGAGTTCCAGGGCCAGGTTGGCGGGCAGGCCGTCGGTGCCCGAGAAGCGCGCCGTCGGGCGGGTGATGGCCAACCCGCGGTCCGGTCCGGCGCCCAGCAGCGCCGCGATGGCATTCCGTTGCAGCGCGATGCGCTCATCGATGCTGCGCAATTCGGCTTCGGACGCGGCCTGCCTGGCCTCGACCCGACGCACGCTGGCCAGGTTCTCCAGGCCGAACTGGTAACGGTCGCGGAACAGCTCTACCGTCTTGGTCCGGCTCGCCAGCGCCGCTTCGGCGCTGTCGTGGACGGTGAACAGATGGAGCAGCTCGGCATAGGCCGAGGCCACCGAAGTGGACAGGATCAGGCGTGCTTGCGCCATTTCAGCCTGGGCCGCCTGGTGCTCCGACGTCGCCGCCGCCAGGGCCGACCGGTTCTTGCCCCAGAAATCCAACTCCCAGGAGAGGTTCAGCGTGGCCCGGCCATAGTCGTGCCAGTCTTGGGGCACCGCCGCGCGCGGCATGAGGTAGTTGTAGCTTTGCTTCTCCTGGGTAAAGGAGGCGTTGCCGGTCACCTCGGGCATGAGGGCGGCCCCGGCGCTCTGAACCCCCGCGCCGGCTTGGCGCAGCCTGGCCTGGGCTCGCTCGAGGTCGGGCGAGTCACGCAGGGCTTCCTCGATCAGTCCGCTGAGTTGAGGGTCTCCGTAGGCCTCCCACCAGCGATCCCCCGGCCAGGCAGCGGCGGGGGCGGAGAAGGATTTGGCGCTCTCCAACTGCTCGACCGGCTTTAAGACCGGCTTCGGACCGAGGTCGGGTATCTGAGCGCAGCCGCTTACCGCAACCAAGCTCGCCGTCAGCAATGCACTGATGACGCGCCGACGGCACGGGGGCGGGGGAAGATTCATTGCATTCATGGCCTCACTCCAATATGTGTACTGTACAGTACAGTTTATAGACTTGACTCCGGGTGCCTGTCAAGTAAAATTTGTACTGTACCGTTCAGTTCACTTATGGAGCGAAACATGAGCACGAAAAAGCAGGACGCCAAGCGGCAAGCCATCCTGGACACGGCTTACCGGCTGTTCCGTACTCGGGGATTCGAAGCGACGTCGATTTCCGAGATCACTGCCCGGGTCGGTGGGTCCAAGGCGACCCTCTATAGCCACTTCCCCTCGAAGGAAGAACTGTTCGTCGAGTGCATGACGGCGGCGGTGGAGGACTACATCACGGGCGCCGTCGCGCAACTCGACGCATCGGGTACCGACCCGGAGGCTGCGCTCCGGGAGTTCGGCACCAAAATCCTGAACTTCGGCTCCTCGCCCGAAATGGTGGCGGTGCGACGCCTGACCATCGCGGAGGCGAGCCGCTCGGGCATCGGCAAGCTGTTCTTTGCGAAGATCGTCGCATTGCGGACGCACGTGGCGGAGCTTCTGTCCAAGTTCATGGCCTCAGGAGCGCTGCGCCCCGACGATGCCGACTTTGCCGCCAGTCAACTCCGGGCCCTGCTGGAGGCGGAGATCCTCGAGCCCTTGCTGTTGCATGTGCGCGAGGATGCGCCCGACGCCGAGGAAGTGGCGCAAGCCGCGGATCGGGCCGTGACGGCTTTCATGAGAGCTTACGCGCCCGTCGGGCGATAGGGCGACCACAGGAACTGGATTGCGGCGCACGGGGGAGAGAGACTTCTTTCACCAAGCCAAGCCGCGATTTTGGATTCCACGCTCGCTTGACTATCGTCTCTTGGTAAGGAATGCTGTACCGTTCAGTTCATTTCTACCGGAGATTGACGCATGAAAAAGCGGGACGTTAAGCGGCAAGCCATTCTGGAAACGGCTTACCGACTGTTCCGGACGCAGGGGTTCGACCGAACCTCGGTCTCCCAAATCACCGCCGAAGTCGGCGGCTCCAAGGCGACGATCTACAGCCACTTCTCCTCGAAGGAGGAATTGTTCGTCGAGTGCATGACGGCGGCGGCCGAGGACTTCATCGGCTGGGTCGCCGAACAGGTCCTGATTCACCTCGATGCCACGGAAACCGATCCTGGCGCTGTCTTGCAGGAATACGGAGCGCATTACCTGAAATTCGTTTGCTCCCCAGATATCGTCACCGCAAGACGCCTGCTGATCGCCGAGGCAACCCGTTCAGCCGTCGGCAAGCTGTTCTACGCGAAACTGGGCGCGTTGCGATCGCATGTGGAGGCATTCCTGTCCCGGTTCATGGATTCGGGCGCCTTGCGTCGAGACGATCCGCGATTGGCCGCAGAACACCTGCGTGGCCTGCTTGAGGCCGAAATCCTCGAACCCCTGCTGCTCCATGCGCGGGACGATTCGCCCGGCAAAAAAGAAATCGCATGGGCAGCGGATCGCGCAATTGCTGCCTTTCTGAGGGCCTATGCGCCGATGGGATAGTGAATCTGCCGGTAGCATCGAAGACATGCGATTTCCCAACATCTGGAATTGACCAACCACACCAAAGCGGCTGGTCAACCATGAATCCGCATTTGTAAAAGCGCCACGAAATACCAGCCAGTCAAAAGGATGGTTGCGAATCATCGCCGCAATAGCGTACTTGCCAGACCGTGCCTGCCGTTGCCAGGTCACTCCCACTCTATTATTAACGGCGCAGCAAGCGCATTGATTTTTCTATTGTTTTTACACATCGATTTTCGCAATACCCTGCCGTATACCCTGTCAGAAAAATTCTTGCTCCTGCCTGTCGTTGCCAGGCGTCCATGGTGATGCCGTCTATTGGCTCATTGGCCGTGTACTACTGCAGGCGATCAAACCGCTCTGCGAGTTCGTGCGCTTGCGCCAGGAATTTCTCGGGATTCTTCACAGCGAGAAGCTCCAGATTCCGGAGCTTCCAGCGGATGCCAGGTAGCTCCTGAAGGTGAGCTATCTCCAACAAATCCCATCGGGGCGAATTGTGCACGAGCGAGAGCAGGAATGCACGTTCCGACTCGTCGAGCGCGCGCGGCAGCTCCTCGGCGAGACGTGCCCGGACCGCAATCAGCGCATCGAGCTCGACCATCTCGGCGGTCATGCCCTTGAATGTCCGCTCATAGTCCTGCCGGATGTCCCGCATGGCTGGAAAGAGCACTTCGTGAATGGGTCGATTGTGACAGGCGAGATAGGCGACGAAGGCACGACGGATGCCGGGAGTAATGCCCTCCTCCTCAAAGAGTTGCATCACATCGAACAGGTCACGGGGATGTTGGCGGTCGAGAGCCGCGACCAACTTGCCGCCATAGAGGTCCTCCTTGGCGACGAGCGGGAGTTCCATATCGGCCATCAGGAGGTCGCGTGCCTTGGCGGCCATGGCGATGTTCTGGACGGGATACACCGTACCGCGCATCACGAAATTGACCTCCACCTTGACTTCCAAAGCGTCCCGTCGCACCAGGAGCTTGGTCTCACCGGCGTCGGCAGCCACCACGGCATGCGTTTGGAAACCCCGACCACGCAAGCGCTCCGCAGCCTGGCGGAGAGCATGATTGATCCGATCAAGCGCCTGTTCGCGGGGTAGCCGGTGATCGGTAAACACCAGGTCGAGATCCACGGACAGTCGAGGCATATCCCGCACGAACAGGTTGATGGCGGTGCCCCCCTTGAGAGCGAAGGTGCCGTCGGTGAAGATTAGCGGCGCCACCTGGGTAAGCAGCCGTGCGGTATCGAGATAGACACGATTCATGGTTTGAGCACCAGTACGCCATCGTCGAGACGGCAAACCCATGGGCTGCGACTACCGGTCGGCAACTCGGCGGGGTTGAGCTTCTTTGTCCAAGGCAAGGACAATTCCCGCCCCAATGTCAGACACAACCGCACCGTCTTGACACTGGTGCAGCGTTTGAGCAGTTCCTGCAGCACGACACCCCGAAGGTTATAGGTACTCTCCATCAGTTCTCGGGCCTCACTGAGCGGCTGGCGAACCCCGATCTCGCTCAGAAGCTCCAGCAGGGCGCGCTCGGGAACGGAGACGAGCGGCGCATCGCTGCGGCCCTCGAAGGGAGCGACGTGCAACAAAGCCTCCGGCTTCTCGTCGAACAGGCGCTTGCGGCGATACTCGGCGGGGAACGCCGTCAGAAACCAGTCCGGCAGGCGTGCCGTTTTCCAACCATACAGATGCAGAGTTCCCTGCTGCGCGACATAGTGGCGCACTCCGTGCCAGTCCAGGGCGGACTTGCCGCCGACGTGCAGCCCGGCGATCCCGCGTTCGAGCAGCTTCAGGCTGGGATGAAGCGAAAGTCCCTGTTCAGGACGGCGAAAGACCCCTTTCGCCAGCCGCACCAGCCATCCCGCCCGCACGTAGTGGACGGCGAGATCAGCCGATACGCCCAGATGCGCCAGATATTCCGATGTGACGGGACATCCGGGGGCGAGATGGGCGTAGAGAGACTTTAGTTTGCCTTGCGATAGCGTAGTCACACTACGATTTTCTATGTTTTCTCAAAGCAAGGCAATTATTTCATTTCACTTCACCAAATCGTAGTCTAACTACGACATGGCATCGTTTTTCAAAATCCACTCTGCCCGGAGGGCTCTCAATACCTTTCCAACTTTCTCCAGACCCATCCCCTCAGTCGGCGGGCTGCCATCCCACCTATAATGACCGCAAAGCCGCCACCAATAATGCTCTGAAACCCGTCACCCGTAACAATCCAAAGTCAGCCACCGACTCCGATGATATCCCTTAAAATGAAACAGCACGGATACGCGTGCAAATACGCGTGCAAATAATAGGGGACAGACCACGGTTTATCTTGGGACAAGAACGCCAGTACAAGCAGAGACGCTTCAAGCGAAAAAACTGTGGTCTGTCCCCTATTATTCGCCTTGCGAATCGACCCGCTGAAACAAGACAGCGGAAAAACCATCTGACAATTCCTGCTGGCCAAGAACTTGCCAGGAGGAGTCAAACTTTTGGGCTTGAAGGTCCGCCATTCCGGCTCGTTTATAGAAATCCACATTGCCGTTTCCAATACCCAGTTGCGCCGCATACGCAGCAAATGCGGTTTCAGCATATAGTTGGTAGTCTTTGATCGTCGGCATGTTCATTCTCCTTTCTTAAGGAATATGGAGTGAATTAGGTCATTCCTATTTTGTCCCGCTGGACAACTCTTGGATGTCGGATGTGCATAGGCAATGAAATCGCCGCCAGAACGGCCATATGACACGGCTTCGCCAAGCAGTTTCCCATCCGAACGTCGGAAAATACGAACAGTTGTTCGGTCCAACTGCCCTTCCCCCTTAGAAGGGTCTCCCCTTTTGAGATAGGTTGTTTCAACTACATAGCGATAATTCTCACCTAGCCGCTCTTCCTGCGACCGGCCACGCCACCCCGGAAACGGGTCACCCCACTGATCGAACATCGAAGCCGGTAATTTCACCGTTTCGTAAACCTTTATGCCGCCGTCCTTCTTGCATAGCTCCTCCATCTGCCGATCAAGGGCGAACTTTTCACATCCCGCCAACAGAAGGCACGCCCATAGCACCATTAGCCATCGCATTTTCATGCTGCCATCCTCCATTCATTGCATTCATCTACCCTGTCGTACTGCCATACCTTGAGTTGGCTCCAGATGGGGTCGTTGGCATCTATCTTGCCGTCGCCATTGCTGTCGTATTGGGCCAGGGTGTCAATCAGTGCGCGCCGCTTTGTTTGTTCTGGAACAATCTGATCCAATTTTGATTCGTGATTCATTGAGCAGCTCCTTACTGGGTCGATCTTTCGGTCATGCCACTTCACAAACAAATTCCTCGAACTTGCCGCCATGGGTCCGATGCAATTCCTTAGAGCGGTAGTCGAACCGCAGCTCGAACGGGTAGCCGAGGGCATCTTGAATCACGCGAGTGAGTGCACCTTCCTGCTCCGAAGTGATGTTGCCCGCAATCACGAGGCGAACATCGATATGCTGCGGCGTACGTTGAACCAGTTGGTATTGCTTCAGGGCTGGCACCACTTCGCTAAAGCGCTGAAAACCGACGAGGGGCCAGTGGCGTTTTCCGTCGGGCAGCACCACCATGTTGAAATAATAGGGGACAGACCACGGTTTCTCTCTTAGGAGACAAGAACACCAGTACAAGCAGAGAAGCTTCAAGCGGAAAAACCATGGTCCGTCCCCTATTATTTGTCCAACTGCAGCAGATTTCCCCTCAGCGCCTGGACTACCGCATGGGTACGGTTTTTTGCC
>JAJZVC010000075.1 GCA_021845865.1 Pseudomonadota bacterium
CGAACACCAGCATCTTGAAGCCGGTGACCACCAGGAACAGGCCGAAGAGGTACAGCACCCAGTGGAACTCCGCCACCAGCCAGGCCCCGGCCAGGATCATCGCCGCCCGCATGACGATGGCCCCCAGTACGCCGTAAAGCAGCACCCGGCGCTGGTATTCCGGCGGCACGGCGAAGTAGGAGAAGATCATCAGGAAGACGAAGATGTTGTCCACCGACAGGGACTTCTCGATCAGGTAGCCGGCGAGAAATTCCAGGGCCCTGGCGTCGGCGACTTCCCGTCCCAGGGTACTATCCAAGTGCCACCACAAGAGGCCGTTGAAGACCAGGGCCAGGGTCACCCAGGCCGCGCTCCAGGCCAGGGCTTCCTTCGCCGTCACCCGGTGGGCCCGGCGCCCGCCCAGGACGAACAGGTCCAGGGCGAGCATCAGCAGCACGAAGACGATGAATCCCGCCCACAGGGCGGGGGTGCCGACGGAGGCGAGTTCCATGGCGGCTCCTTAGTCGCGGCCAGCCTGCTCCAGGGCGGCGATGCGCTGCTCCAGGGGCGGGTGGGTGGTGAACAGGGCGCGCAGGCCGCTCGGCTTGCCGCCGTTGATGCCGAAGGCGGCCATCTTGTCCGGCAGGGCGGAAGGCTCGTGGAGGCTTTGCAGGCGGCGCAGGGCAGCGATCATGGCGCCCCGGCCGGCCAGTTGGGCGCCGCCCCGGTCGGCGCGGAATTCCCGCTGGCGGGAGAACCACATCACGATCAGGGAGGCGAGGATGCCCAGCACCAGCTCGGCCACGATCATGGTGACGAAGAAAGCCGGCCCCTGGCCTTTCTCGGTCTTGAACACCACCTTGTCCACCACGTAGCCGATGACCCGGGACAGGAACAGGACGAAGGTGTTCACCACCCCCTGGATCAGGGCCAGGGTCACCATGTCGCCGTTGGCGGCGTGGGACACCTCGTGGCCCAGCACCGCCTCGGCCTCCTCCCGGCTCATGCGCTGCAGCAGGCCGGTGGAGACGGCGACGAGGGAGCTGTTCTTGCTCATGCCGGTGGCGAAGGCGTTGACGTCGGGGGAGTCGTAGACCGCCACCTCCGGCATGGCGATGCCGGCGGCTCGGGCCTGGCGCGCCACGGTGTCCACCAGCCATTTCTCGGTGGGGGTGGCGGGGTCGGCGATGACCCGGGCGCCCACGGACATTTTCGCCGTCCACTTGGAGATGGCCAGGGACAGGAAGGAACCGCCGAAGCCCATGACGGCGGCGAACACCAGCAGGGCGTTGAGGTTGAGGCCCTGCTGGCTGAGGTAGGGCTCCACCCCCAGCAGGCGCAGGGTGAGGGACAGGACCAGGACGATGGCCAGGTTGGTGGCGAGGAATAGGACGATGCGTTTCATGGCGGATTCCTTAGCGGATTTTCGACCAGACCAGCTTAAGCCCAGGCGAATGACAAATAAAGTCGAATATAATTGTCCTATACATCGAATAAACCGAATGGTTGAAAAGCATGAACTTCAAACACCTGCATTATTTCTGGATGGTGGCCCGCAGCGGCGGCATCGCTCGGGCCAGCGAGCGCCTGCACCTGACGCCCCAGACGGTGAGCGCTCAGATCAAGCTGCTGGAGGATTCCCTCGGCACCGCCCTGTTCCGCCCTGCCGGACGGGGGCTGGAGCTGACCGAAACCGGCCGCCTGACCCTGAGCTACGCGGACGAGATTTTCGCCCTCGGCGACGAGCTCAAATCGGCCCTGGCCAGCCGTGGGCACGCCCCCCTGCGGCCGTTCCGGGTGGGCATCACCGACGTGGTGCCCAAGGCCATTGCCTACCGCTTGCTGGAGCCGGCGGCGAGCCTGGACGAGCCGGTGCGCCTGGTGTGCCGGGAAGGCAAGCTGGACCGCCTCCTGGCCGAGCTGGCCCTGCACCGCCTGGACCTGGTGATCGCCGACCGGCCAATTCCCCCCAACATCAACGTGCGCGGCTACAGCCACAAGCTGGGGGAGAGCGAAATCGCCATTTTCGCCAGCCCGGCGCTGGCCGAGGGCTGCCACGACTTCCCGCGGTGCCTGGACAACGCGCCCTTCTTTCTTCCCGGCGATGACGCCACGGTGCGCGGCCACCTGGAACGCTGGCTGGAGACGATGCGCGTCGCCCCCCGGGTGGTGGCCGAGTTCGACGACAGCGCGCTGATGAAGGCCTTCGGCCAAGCCGGGGGCGGCTACTTTCCCGCGCCCACGGTGCTGGCGCCGGAAATGGAGGCCCAGTACGGCGTCCGGCTGGTGGGGCGCATCGGGTCGGTGCGGGAGGCGTTCTACGCCATCACGGCGGAGCGCCGCATCAGCCACCCGGCGGCGCGGGCGGTCACCGAGGGGGCGGGGCTGTCCCTGTCGGCGGCGTGATATGGCTGGCGGTTCCGTGGCAAAATGGCGGAAACCCCTTCACAAGAGCGAATAATCATGGTCAAAGGCAATCTCTTCGTCATCACCGCCCCTTCCGGCGCCGGCAAGACCAGCCTGGTGCGGGCCCTGCTGGAGGCGGACAGCCAGGCGATGCTGTCCATCTCCTACACCACCCGCCCGCCGCGGCCGGGGGAGGTGGACGGCAAGGACTACCACTTCGTCGGCCGGGAGCAATTCGAAGCCATGCTGCAGCGGGGCGACTTTCTCGAAAGCGCCGAGGTCTACGGCAACTACTACGGCACCTCCCAGCCCTGGCTGGAGGGGGCCATGAACAGCGGCAACGACGTGATCCTGGAGATCGACTGGCAGGGGGCGGCCCAGGTGCGCAAGATTTTTTCCTCTGCCGTGGGCGTGTTCATCCTGCCACCGTCCCTGGATGTGCTGCGCCAGCGCCTCAAAGGCCGCGCCCAGGACAGCGAGGAGGTGATCGCCCGCCGTCTGGCGGCGGCCAAGGAGGATATGAGCCATGTCAACGAATTCGATTATGTTATTATTAACAACCAGTTCGATGTGGCGCTGCAGGACCTGCTGGCCGTCTTCCGCGCCGAGCGCCTGCGCCTCCAACCCCAGATGGCGCGCCACGCCGCCATGATCCGCGACTTGACTTGAAAAGGTAACCAACCAAATGGCACGCATCACCGTTGACGATTGTCTGAAGAGCATCCCCAACCGTTTCGACCTCACCCTGGCCGCCACCTACCGCGCCCGCCAGATATCCCTCGGCGGCACCCCCCTGGTGGAAGCCGGCCGGGACAAGCCCACCGTTCTCGCCCTGAAGGAAATCGGCCTCGGCAAGGTGGGTCCCGAAATCCTCAACAAGGGCCAGGCCTGATCCATGGCCGAAGGATGAAGGATGAAAGAAGGCACCGCCCAGGAATTCGATCCTTCATCCTATGTCTACCACGGCGGCGGCGCCCAGGCTGAATTCGGCCTGCTGAAGGAGCGCCTCGCCGCCTACCTCAAGCCCGAGGACGTCGCCCAGGTCGAAGCGGCCTACCGCTTCAGCGACGCCGCCCACAAGGGCCAGCTGCGCGCCAGCGGCGACCCCTACATCTCCCATCCGGTGGAGGTGTGCACCATCCTCTCCGACTGGCACCTGGACGTGCCAGCCCTGTGCGCCGCCATGCTCCACGACGTGATGGAGGACACTCCCACCACCATGGAGGATATCGCCGAGCGCTTCGGCAAGACCGTGGCGGTGCTGGTGGACGGCGTTTCCAAGCTGGACAAGATCGAGTTCCAGACCGAGGCCCAGGCCCAGGGGGAAAACTTCCGCAAGATGCTCCTGGCCATGGCCCGGGACGTGCGGGTCATCCTCATCAAGCTCGCCGACCGTCTCCACAACATGCGCACCCTGGGCCCCATGGCCATGGAGAAGCGCCGCCGCATCGCCGGAGAAACCCTGGAAATCTACGCCCCCATCGCCAACCGCCTCGGCCTCAACAACCTCTACCGGGAGCTGGAGGACCTGAGCTTCTTCTACCTCTATCCCACCCGCTACTCGGTGCTGGAAAAGGCCGTCCGGGCCGCTCGGGGCAATCGGCGCGAGCTGGTGAGCAAGGTGCTGGAGGCCATCAAGCAGAAGCTCAAGGACTGCAATATCGAGGCCACCGTCACCGGGCGGGAGAAGCACCTCTACAGCATCTACAGCAAGATGCAGGGCAAGAACCTGGCCTTCTCCGAGGTCTATGACATCTACGGCTTCCGCGTCATCGTCAAGGACGTGCCCACCGCCTATATCGCCCTCGGCTCCCTGCACAGCCTGTACAAGCCGATTCCCGGCAAGTTCAAGGACTACATCGCCATCCCCAAGGCCAACGGCTACCAGTCCCTGCACACCACCCTCTTCGGCCCCTTCGGCACCCCCATCGAGGTGCAGATACGCACCGCCGACATGCACAAGATCGCCGAGGCGGGCGTGGCTTCCCACTGGCTGTACAAGAGCTCCGAAACCTCCATGAACGAGGTGCAGCAGAAGACCCACCAGTGGCTCCAGAGTCTGCTCGAAATCCAGTCCGAGAGCGGCGACGCGGTGGAATTCCTGGAGCACATCAAGGTGGACCTGTTCCCGGACGAGGTCTACGTCTTCACCCCCAAGGGCAAGATTTTCTCCCTCCCCCGGGGCGCCACCGCCGTGGACTTCGCCTACGCCGTGCACACCGACGTGGGCAACCGCTGCGTGGCGGTGAAAATCAACCACGAGCTGGCCCCCCTGCGCACCGAGCTCAGGAACGGCGACCAGGTGGAAATCATCACCACGGCCCATGGCCGTCCCAATCCGGCCTGGCTCAACTACGTCGTCACCGGCAAGGCCCGCTCCCACATCCGCCATTACCTCAAGACCATGCAGTACGAGGAGTCGGCGGCCCTGGGCGAACGCATGCTCAACCAGGCCCTGCGGGCCCTGCAGGCGGAGCCGGGGCAGGTGAGCGACGCCCAGTGGGAACGCTTCCTCAAGGAAAACAGCGGCAAGTCCCGCCAGGAAGTCCTGGCCGACATCGGCCTGGGCAAGCGCCTCAACGTGGTGGTGGCGACCCAGCTCCTGGCCGCCGGCGGCGAGGCGGGCGTCGAGCGCAAGCCGGGCCAGGTGGGCGCCGTCACCATCCGCGGCACCGAGGGCATGGCGGTCCAGTTGGCCAAGTGCTGCCGCCCCATTCCCGGCGACCCCATCATCGGCTTCATCAACAAGGGCAAGGGCCTCGTCATCCATACCCACGACTGCCCCACCATCGCCGAATACCGCGCCGACCCGGACAAGTGGCTGGACGTGGAATGGGACCCGGACACCCGCAAGCTGTTCGACGTCACCATCCGCCTGGTGGTCGCCAACCAGCGCGGCGTCCTGGCCAAGGTCGCCGCCTCCATCGCCGAGGCCGGTTCCAACATCGACAACGTGGCGATGGAAGGGGAGGACGGCAGCGCCTACACCAACATGACCTTCACCCTCCAGGTGGAGAACCGGGTGCATCTGGCGCAGGTGATGAAGAATCTGCGGCGGATTCAGGAGGTGGTTAGGATTGCGAGGGTGAAGGGGTAGGTTTTTGAGGCGATATTTTTGGAGGATAAAAGAATGAAAAAATTGGTGGTCATGCTGTGCCTGGGGAGTGCTCTTATTGCCGGATGTAACGATCCAAAAGAAGCCAATGAAAAGAATTTTCGCGCAGCATTAAATGAGTATCTTGCGAAGCATCCTGCATGTATTGGGGGATATACGTTTCCTAGTTCTAATATGTTTAGAAAAGAAGAGTTTAAAGCTCTTGAGAGCGCTGGGTTGGTCACATTGGTTGGTAAGGGAAAATATGGTGAATCAACCTATGACATTACAAACGAAGGGAAGAAGTATTTTGAAAAGGCCGAAGGAGATAAATACGGCAGGCTTTGCTATGCCAAAGTCCAAGTGGGAGAGATAAAGAACTTTACGCAGCCGGGGGCAATGATGGGCATGACCATTTCGGAAGTTGCGTTTACTTACAAACTCGACAATATAGCTCCCTGGGGGAAGAACGAAGATATTCAACAGTCCTTTTTGAATGTGAAGAAGGAAATGGAAGGCGATCAAAAGGATGTTAGGAAGAAAGCTCTTGTTCTGACTAATAAAGGATGGAGCGTGGATTTGTAAGTTCGTCAAATCGTCGTGTGTTTGATTTTGTGCGCTTCGCGCAAATTAGTTTGAGACGGGGGGCGGCCCCGTATGCCGCT
>JAJZVC010000076.1 GCA_021845865.1 Pseudomonadota bacterium
TGGTGTTCGCTCATGGTATGTCCTTAGGGATTAGTATTTCAAAAGGTGCTAATTATAATCAGATTTGAGCGAGGCGCAATCGAAGGGTGATAGACGGCGGGGGAAAAAGCGGCTATGCTTCGGGTCTTTCGCGCCCGTAGCTCAGCTGGATAGAGCGTTGGCCTCCGGAGCCAAAGGTCGTGCGTTCGAATCGCGCCGGGCGCGCCAGCTTCCTTCCCCATTGATTCCTTTCCGTATTTCCAAGCAGCAACGGGCTGAATTGGACCATCGGTCTTTTCGCCGCCCGGGTTTCTCCTTTTTTGCCTGGACCCTATAATCCGACTGCATTCATCTTGTTGCGGAGGCTTAGCGTGGAACGACTGACGATGTCGCTGACGGAGGAACTGGCCAAGCAGTTCGACGATTTCATCCGCGACAAGGGGTACACCAACCGTTCCGAGGCCATGCGCGACCTGATCCGGGAAAGGCTGGAGCAGGCGCGGCTCAAGTCTTCGGCGGACAGCGGCTACTGCGTTGCCGCCCTGACCTACGTTTACAACCATCACGAGCTCGATTTGGCCGGCCGTCTGGCGTCCTCCCACCACGAGCATCATGACCTGACCCTGGCGACCCAGCATGTCCACCTGGACCACGACAACTGCCTGGAAACCGTGCTGTTGCGGGGTCCGGTAAAGGCGGTGCGCGCCTTTGCCGATGGCGTGATCGCCGAACGGGGGGTGCGCCACGGCAAGCTGCACATGATACCGGTGGCCGTGGAAGAGGAGGCCCATTCCCACGGCCACGTCCATAGTCATCCCATCACCTGATGTCCTGCCGGGGCGGAAATTTCTGCCGCCTTGCTGGTTCTTCAAACAGGCATTTCCTTTTTTATCAACACCCTGGTTGTTTGGTACGGCGCTTGCTCGCGTTCCTCAAAGCCCACCGCTGAAGGTGGCGGTACATTTTGAGGAGAGCAGGATGAAAATCGCGGAGTCGAGCGTGACGCTGGCGGGCGAGCATCGGCTGGAAGAAAGCCGGGAAAGCAGCGACAGCATGAGGGTGTTGGTTTCCGGAGGGTGGAAGGGATTCGGCGAAGTGTTTGACGACCGGGTGCGCAATGGCGGGGATGTCATGCCCGCCGAGACGCCCGCCAAGGTCCGAATCCGTCCGGGTCGGGAGAAGGAGGCGGAGTCGCTGATCCTGCAATTGCTGTTGGCGATTCTCGATGTCATCAAGAAAGAAAAGGATGGCGGCGGAACCGATGGCATGTTGGTTCATTGTTCCCCCCGTCATGGCCGTTCCATGCCAACGGCGCAGGAGGTGGGGCCGTTGCGGGTGGAAGTGGCCACCCGCCATGCCGAACGGGTGAGCGAGGAGGAATGCGCGGCATTTTCCGCCTGTGGCAAGGTGGTATCGGCGGACGGGCGGGAGATGAGCTTCAAGCTGGATTTATCCATGGCGCGCCGCAGCGAATACGAGAAAACGACAGAGACAGGCGGGCGCAGCTATCAATTGAAAGACCCCCTGGTGATCAATTTTTCAGGCTCGGCGGCAGCCCTGACCGATGCCCGTTTCGACTTCGATCTGGAGGGCGACGGGACTCTCGAATCCATTCCCTATCTGGCCGCCGGCAGCGGTTTTCTCGCCCTGGACAAGAATGGCGACGGCAAGGTGAGCGACGGCAAGGAGCTGTTTGGTGCGGCCAGCGGCAACGGTTTTGCCGACTTGGCGGCTTACGACAGCAACCATGACGGCTGGATCGACGACAGCGATCCGGTCTTTGGCCATTTGCTGGCCTGGGAATGGAGCAAGGGAGGGAAGGAGTCCCTGGAGCCGGTCAAGGATGCCGGGGTGGGGGCGCTGTACCTCGGCTCGGCCGCGACGCCGTTTTCCTTGAAGGACGGTGAGAAGGGCCTCCAGGGGCAGATTCGTGCCAGCGGCATCTATCTTGCCGAGGATGGCTCGGCGGGCAGCTTGCAGCAGGTGGATGTAGCGGTTTAGGCCGGGTAGATCGCCCCGAGAACGCACGGATGCCGTGCTCCGGTTACCGCCGGCAGATTGCCGGTCGTTCCGGCGAGGGTTTGCCGCGCCAGCCAGGCAAATGCCGTGGCTTCCACCCAGTCGGCCGGAATGCCGAGGTCGTCCGTCAGGCCGATGGCCAAGCCGGTCAGGGCGGCGAGGCGTTGCCGCAGGGCGCCGTTATGGGCGCCGCCGCCGCACAGGTGGATTTCCCCCGCTCCCGGGCAGTGCTTGTCGATGGCGTCGGCGATGGCCCGGGCCGTTAATTCAAGCAGCGTGGCCTGCACATCCCGGGCGTCGTAGTCCGCTTTCAGGCGGGCTTGCAGCCAGGACAGGTGAAAATCGTCGCGGCCGGTGCTCTTGGGCGGCGTCAGGGCAAAGAAAGGGTGGGCGAGCAGCGCGGCCAGCAGTTCGCCGATGACGGTGCCTCCCGCTGCCCATTCCCCGTTACGGTCGAAGGGCTGGCCGGTATGGCTTTCGCACCAGCCGTCCAGCAGCAATCCGCCGGGGCCGCAGTCGAAGCCGAGGGCGTCGCCCTCCGCCGGCAGCCAAGTGAGGTTGCTGATGCCGCCGATGTTGACGATGACCCGGTTGCGGAGCGGGTGGCGGAAGGCCCCCGCGTGAAAGGCGGGCACCAGGGGCGCGCCCTGGCCGCCGGCGGCGATATCGCGGCTGCGGAAGTCCCCGACGACGGTGATTCCGCTGAGTTCCGCCAGAAGCGCCGGATTGTTGAGCTGCAGGGTATAGCCAAGGTCCGGGCGGTGGCGCACGGTTTGGCCGTGGCAGCCGATGGCGGTCACCTGATCGGCCCGGGTCCCGCTTTCCTTGAGCAGGTCGGCGATGACGGCGGCGTAGCGGCGGGCCAGTTCGTTGGCGGCCAGGGCGGCTGTTTCCAGTTCGTTGGCGCCGGCCTGGTTCAGGCCGAGAAGGGTACGGCGCAGATCGTCGGGGAAGGGGTGAAACAGCGCGTGGCGAAGACGGCAGCCCCCCCCTTGGCCGACTTCAGCCAGGACGGCGTCGATGCCGTCCAGGCTGGTGCCGGACATCAGCCCGGCATAGAGTGGAGCCATTTCCAAACCGGCTGATTATTCCAGCGAGGCCAGGTTGGTGCCGCGCAGGAGGTCCAGCTTGGCGGCGATGGATTTCTCGTGGCTGGCGAAGTCGGCGCGATATTTCGGCGCGAGGGGGAAAGCCGTCGGCAGGGCCACCGTCAGAGGATTGCGCTGCACGCCGTCGACGCGGAACTCATAGTGCAGGTGCGGGCCCGTGGCCATGCCGGTCATGCCCACGTAGCCGATCACGTCGCCCTGGCTGATTTTGCTGCCTTTGTGCAGGCCCTTGGCGAAGCCTTTCAGGTGGCCGTAGGCGGTGCTGTAATGGCCGTTGTGCTGGATGACGAGGATGTTGCCGTAGCCCCGCTGCACCCCGGCGAAGGCCACCACGCCGTCCGCCACCGATTTGACCTTGGTGCCCATGGGGGCGCCGTAATCAACGCCCTTGTGGGCGCGCCATTCCTTGAGAATGGGGTGGAAGCGCATGGAGAAACCGGAGGTGATGCGGGAAAATTCCAGGGGGGACTTGAGGAAGGCCTTGCGCAGGTTCTTGCCGTCCGGCGTGTAGTAGCCTTCGTGGCCTTCGCGGTCCTTGTAGTAAATGGCGCGGTAGCTCTTGCCGCCGTTGGTGAATTCCGCCGCCAGGATGCGGCCGGTTTTCACCAGGGTGCCCTTGTTGTAGGCCGTCTCGTAGACCACGCTGAAATGGTCGCCGCGGCGCAAGTCGAGGTGGAAGTCGATCTCGGAGGAAAAGATGTCGGCCAGCTGGGTGGCGATGGCATCGGGAATGTTGGCGGCATCGGTGGCGCCGAAAAGGGAGCTGCGGATGGTGGCGGATTTCATCTCCACCCGGTTGTCCAGGGCGGCGGCTTCTTCCACCGTCTTGAAGCTGTTCCCGTCTTTTTCCACTTTCAGCACGGTATCGCTGTTGAGGAGGTAGCGCAGCGACAGCAGATCTCCGTCATCGGTGGTGCGGGCTTCGACGATTTTGCCCGGGATCAGCAGCTGGAGCGTTTTGGCGTCCTTGGCGCTCTTCAGGAATTCGGCGATGTTTTCGCTGTTCACGTCCAGGCGGGAAAGGAGGGCGGCGATGGTGTCGCCGCGCTGAATCCGTTCTTCGCGCCAGAAGTTCTCGCTCGCCATGGGGGTAGAGGTTGCCGGCGGCACGGGCAGGCTTTCCACGACGGTTTTGACCTGGACATTCTGGGTTTGGGTGCCGGGGGCGATACCGAAAGCGGCAACCATGCCGAAGAGGGGGATGCTGGAGAGGCCGATCAGCCAGCGGATGCGGATTTTTCGTTCATCGGTGGGAGGGGTTTGCGCTAAAATTCCGTCTTTGCCATGTTGCATAGCATTCCCTTGCTGTTTTTTTAGCCAGGCGCAAGCTTAACAAAAAAATACCGGCCCGCAAAGGAAAAATCCTTCTGTTTGGCCTCAAATTTGAATTGGAACTTGTTGAACCGAATAAGGTTTGTAAAAAGGAAGTCCGGGTGTGGCCATGACCGAGTTGGATGATGTACTACGTGTTATTAAGCGGGGCAGCAACGAGCTGCTGGTGGAGGGCGAGCTGAAAGAAAAGCTGGCAACGGGTAAACCCCTGCGGGTCAAGGCGGGTTTCGATCCCACCGCGCCGGATTTGCACCTTGGCCATACGGTGTTGCTGAATAAGATGCGCCAGTTGCAGGACCTGGGGCATCACGCTCTGTTCCTTATCGGCGATTTCACCGGCATGATCGGCGACCCCACCGGCAAGAGCGCCACCCGCCCGCCGCTGACGCGGGAACAGGTGAAGGAAAACGCCAAGTCCTATACTGAACAGGTATTCAAGATCCTCAAGCCCGAGCAGACCGAGGTGGTGTTCAATTCCACCTGGATGGACAAGATGAACGCCGCTGACATGATCAAGCTGGCGGCCACCCATACCGTGGCTCGAATGCTGGAACGGGACGATTTCGAAAAGCGGCATAAAGGTAATCAGCCCATCGCCATCCACGAATTTCTCTATCCACTCATTCAGGGCTACGACTCGGTGGTGCTGAAAGCCGACCTGGAGCTGGGGGGCACGGACCAGAAATTCAACCTACTGATGGGCAGGGAATTGCAGCGCCATTATCTCCAACCCCACCAGTGCATTCTGACCATGCCTTTGCTCGAAGGCCTGGACGGGGTCAACAAGATGTCCAAGTCCCTGGGTAATTATGTCGGCATCACGGAAAGCCCGGAGCAAATCTTCGGCAAGCTGATGTCCGTGTCCGACGACCTGATGTGGCGTTATATAGAGTTGTTGTCCTTCGAGAGCCTCGAAACCATCGCCCAATGGAAACAGGAAGTGACGGAAGGGCGTAACCCGCGGGATATCAAGGTGGCTTTTGCCCAAGAGATCATTGCCCGTTTTCACAGCCGGGCCGACGCCGACCGGGCACTGGCCGATTTCGAGGCGCGTTTCCGCGAGGGGGCGTTGCCGGACGAGATGCCGGAATTCACGCTTGCGGCGGAGGAGGAGGGGCTTTCCATCGTCCAGGCGCTGAAGCAAGCCGGCTTGACCGCCAGCACATCGGAGGCGATGCGCATGATTGGCCAGGGCGGAATCAAGGCCGATGGCGAAAAAGTCAGCGACAAAGCGCTGGTGCTAGCCAAGGGGGCGACGGTGGTGTTGCAGGTGGGCAAGCGGAAATTCGCCCGCGTCACGATAGCCTAGAGGCCTGTTTTGTAACGGGGCGGCAATCTTGCCGCCATATTTCTTTCACAAACCCCTTGACCGCGTATTTTTGCTCCGTATAATGCGCACCTTCTCGACGACGCCATGGGCGACGCGGGAAGCGAGAAAGCCGATTCCGAAAGGGGTTGACGATTTCGAAACGCGCTGTAAAATGCGCACCTCTTCGAGCAAGCCGAAAGGCGGCGCGAAGGGCGAAAAAGAAAGCCCCGAAAGGGGTTGACGATTTCGAAAGGTGCTGTAGAATGCGCACCTCGCTTCGACGAACGAAGCAACGCTCTTTAAAAATCTAACAGCCGATAAGTGTGGGCGCTTGTTACGGGCAGCCGGTTTTCGGACCGGTGAGCTTAAAAGTAAGTAATGAGTGCTTATAT
>JAJZVC010000033.1 GCA_021845865.1 Pseudomonadota bacterium
GCACCTCCAGGCGCGCCTCCCCCACCTCGACCGTGTCCCCGTCCGCCAGCCAGCGGTCGGGCGTGAATGCCTCGACGGGGGGAAAGCCGAACATTTCGCACTGCCGGGGCAGCGCCTGGAGCCAGTAGTCGTCGCCCCGGTGGGGCCCCTCGATGGGGATGCCGAGGCGCGCCGCCAGTTCCCCTGCGGCCCCCACGTGGTCGAGATGGCCGTGGGTCAGCCACAGCTTGGTCAACCGCAGGCCTTGCGCCTCCACCTCGGCCAGCAGGCGCTCCGCCTCGCCGCCGGGGTCGATCAGCGCCGCCTGGCGGGTGGCTTCGCACCAGACCAGGGAGCAGTTCTGCTGGTAGGGGGTAACGGGTATCACCAAGCGCTTCATGGGGGCGATTATACCCCGACACGCGGCCCCCAGCCCGCCATTCCTTGATGGGAAAGGCCTATGCCCGTACCATAGGGGCTCTTTCCTTCACCATCGCAGCCGAGGATTCAGCCACCATGCACAAGCTCCTTTGCACGACTTTCCTGGCGACGCTCTGCATCGCTCTTCCGGCCTCTGCCATGACCCCGGAGGAGGCGAAAATGATCACCACCGCCGCCCAGCGGGGCAACGACGGCTCCCAGGTGCTGCTGGCGGTGATGTACCTCAACGGCGACGGCGGCTACGCCAAGGACGACAAGCGCGCCGCTTACTGGTTCGAGCAGGCGGCGCAGCAGGGCAACGGCTACGCCCAGAAAATGCTCGGCGATCTCTATGCCCAGGGCCGCGGAGTGCCGCAGAACCTCAAGCTGGCCGCCGATTGGCGCGAAAAGGCCGCCAAGCGGGGCAACATCCAGGCGCAGCTGCTGCTGGGCAAGATGTACCTCAAGGGCGAAGGGGTGGAGAAGAACGAAATCAAGGCCGAGGAGTGGCTCAACCGCGCCGCCATCGCGGGCGACAGCGAGGCCCAGTTCCTCATGGGCAAGCTTTACCATAGCCGCAGCAACTCCGCCCACGACCAGGAGGTGGCCGGCAACTGGCTCGCCAAGTCAGCCGCCCAGGGCTACGAGGACGCCATCCGCCTGCTCCATTTCATGGAGAACATCGGCTACGAAGCGGAAGAGAACTTCTTCCAGCGCAAGCCCCACATCCGCAAGCTGGCCGAGGACGGCGACGCCGAGGCCCAGTACCAGCTCGCCATCCGCTACGAAAGCGGCGCCGGCGGCGTGAAGCCCGATCACGAAAAGAGCCTCTACTGGTTCAAGCAGGCGGCGAACAATGGCCACGTCATGGCCATGAAGAGCCTGGCCCACATCTACCGCCAAGGCCTGGACGGAGTCAGCGCCGACCCGAAACAGGCGGACTACTGGGAAACCAAGGCCGCCGGCAAGTAAACCGATTTCTCAACTCTTCCCGATAAGCATTCCATGTCCTTTTACAGCACCTACGGCACCGACCTGCTGAGCTTCGTGCTCTGCGCCCTGCTCCTCACCGCCTACCATCTCTTCCTGCGCCGCAAGGTGCGGAAGAATCCCGCTTATTCCGTCCAGGCGGTCAACACCATCGCCCGTACCGCCTGGGTGGAAAACATCATGGAAAACGGCAAGGACATCCTCGCCGTGCAGACCCTGCGCAACTCCACCATGGCGGCGACCTTCCTCGCCTCCACCTCGGTGCTGCTGATCATGGGAGTGCTGTCCCTCAGCGGCCAGGGAGACAAGCTGGAGGGCACCTGGCACACCCTCAACGCCATTGGCGCCAAGCACTCAGAAATGTGGCTGCTGAAGCTGCTGGTGATGCTGCTGGACCTGTTCATCGCCTTCTTTTCCTTCTCCATGTCCATCCGCATCTACAACCACGTGGGCTACATGCTCAACGTCCCCCTCAACCTCAACCACAAGGCCATTTCCCCGGCCCATGTCGCCGTCCACCTCAACCGTGCCGGCAAGTTCTACAGCATCGGCATGCGCGCCTACTATTTCCTGGTGCCCCTGGTGTTCTGGCTCTTCGGCCCCCACTTCATGGTCCTGGCGACCGTGGTGCTGATTCCCATCCTCTACCACCTGGACCGGGCGCCAAAAATCCTCGTCGACGACTACAACGCCGCCTAGGCGCAGCCGCGGAAGGCGCTCGGTCCAAGAGCGTCTTCTCGGCGCTAAATCATCCGCCACACCCCGCCCCCGGTCTGGCAGGCGCGGCCATTGAAGCGCTCGACCCGCCCGTCCTCCCGCAGGGAGCCGCTGAACTCCCGGCAGTGACGGCCGTTGACGGTAAATTCCCGTACCGGCGTCAGGGCATAGCCCACTCCGCTGGAAGGATTGAGCCAGACCACTTGCCGCCGCTCCTTGGCCAGTTCCAGGGCATGGCCGACACAGGCGCGGTCCGCGGCATCCATTTCGTCGCCGATGCGGCTTCCCGCCACGGCCCCGAGGACGGAACCGAGCACGATCGCCACCGTCCGCCCGTTGCCATTGCCCACCTGGGAACCTAGCGCGCCTCCCACCACGCCGCCGACCGCCGCGCCCACGGCGGAGGTATTGCAGCGGCCGCTTAAAACCCCATAGTCGTCCCCCCAGCGGCGGCCGCTGTAGCCCAGATAATAGGGGTCGTGCTTCTGCCGCCAGCCGTGGGCCGGAGCCCAGGGGGGCGGGTCCGCATGGACGGCGGGCGCAGCGGGAAGAACGAGGGATGCCGCCAAGATGGCGGCCATCGCCGATGGACGAAGGGAAAGGTTGGTTCTCATGCGTGTCTCCTGCTGGCCGAGCTTATTTCCGCTCCAGCTCCTTGCCGATGCGGTTGCCGATCACGCCGCCCACGGCCGCGCCGCCCACCGTCCCCACCGTACTGCCGCCAGTGAGGGAGGAGCCCACCACTCCGCCCACCACGGCACCGGTCACGGTGCCGATTTCGCGCTTCGTCGGCGGGGTGCTGCACCCTGCCGTCAGCGCCACGGCCAGCAGCGCCACCGGGATGATCCGATTCCTTGTCATGATTTTTTCCTCCTAATTCATTTCCTGCCGGCCGCCAACGGCGCCGGGACAGGTTGTTTCAAGCCGTCCTCCGTCCCGGGCGCGCAAGAGAGGACGGCAACGTAGTCGCGCACCGCGACGTAAGGTTTGCAAGCCCCATGCCAGACGCATCAAGCCATTGATTTATATTCAAAAGAACAAGAAATTCGCCCCCTTTCCCTGGGCCAAACTGTCTCCCCGCGGCGACAGCGCATCGCCATGAATCGCTCAACACATTGATCATAATTGACAAACAGGCGTCGTCCTGGAGCAACAGCCGGCGACAAGCGGCACCTTCCCGGTCAAAAAAGGTATAGAATTCAACAAACCCACAGAAGATCAGGGGTGCCCCTTTTCATGTCGTTCAGGCCCCAACGCATTTCCGCCACAACGCTGCTGCTGGGGGCGCTCATCGCGACCCTGGGCGTGCTGCTGTGGCTGCGTGCCGCCGCGCCCCCCGAAGTCTTTCTCACCGCCGAGGAAAAAGCCTGGCTGCAGCAGCACCCCCGCCTGCGCCTGGCCCCCGACCCCAATTTCCCCCCCATTGAGTTCTTCGACGAGCAAGGCCGCTATCAGGGCCTGGTGGCGGATTATTACCGCCTGATCGAGGCCCGCCTGGGCATTCAATTCGAGATCGTCCATGCCGCTTCCTGGGAGGAAGTCGTCAAGCTGGCGCGCAGCCATGAAGTGGACATCGTCGGCGCCGCCCAGTGGACCCCCAGCCGAGCCGATTATTTGCTGTTTTCCCCTCCGCTCCTGGATATCCCGAACGTCATCATCGCCCGCTCCGGCAGCCAGGACATGCAGACCCTGAACGACCTGGCCGGTCGGCGCGTCGTGATCACCCAGGGCAACGCCCTCGACGAATACATCCGCTCCCAATATCCCTCCATCCGGCTGCAACCCGTTCCGGACGACCTGTCGGCCCTGCAGGATGTCGCCTTCGGCGACGCGGACGCCACCGTGGTCAACCTGGCCATCGCCTCCTATCTCATCGACCGCTACGGCATCGCCAACCTGCGCGTGGCCGGCGACTCGGGAAAATCCAACGCCCTGTATATCGCCAGCCGCAGCGATTGGCCGATACTCAACCGCATTCTGAGCAAGGGTCTTGCCTCCATCACCGACGACGAGCGGCAGGCCATCGCCCAGCGCTGGGTCCACCTGGAAAACGGTACCTACCGCCTGCTCAACCGCGATGCGCTCATCGCCCTCCTTACGGCCCTGGCCGTCCTCCTGGCGGCCGGCCTGCTGGTGGCGCTGTGGAACCGCCTGCTGCGGCATAAACTGGCCCAGCAGGCCTCGGCCCTGAAGCAGGAATACCAGGAACGCCTCCAGGCCCAGGAAGCCCTCAAGGCCAGCGAAGAAAATTACCGCCAGGTTTTCAACGCCGCCAACGACGCCATTTTCGTCCACGACGCCGAAACCGGGGCCATCCTCGACGTCAACCAGCGGATGCTGGAGATGTACCGCATCCGCTACGAGGACGCCCTGCGAACCACCGCCGACCAGCTCGGCAGCGGCATCCCCCCCTACAGCAGGGAGGAAGCCCGGCAATGGATCGAGAAGACGCTGACGGAAGGGCCCCAGGTCTTCGAATGGCAGGCGCGCCGGGCCGACGGCGAGCTGTTCTGGGTGGAAGTGGGGCTGCGGGCCACCACCATCGCCGGCCAGCGGCGGGTGCTCGCCGTGGCGCGCGACATTTCCGAGCGCAAGCAGGCGGCAGAAAAGGCCGCCTTCTACGCCGTGCACGACCCCCTCACCGCCCTCCCCAACCGCCGTCTCCTGACCGACCGCCTGGAACAGGCCATCGCCCTGGCCCACCGCCACGGGGGAGAAGCGGCCCTGCTGTTCATCGACCTGGACCGCTTCAAGGCCATCAACGACACCCTCGGCCACGGCATCGGCGACGAGCTGCTGGTTCGCATCGCCGAACGGCTGCGGGGACTGATGCGGGAAAGCGATACCGTCGGCCGCCTGGGCGGCGACGAATTCCTCGCCGTGGTGCAAGAACCGCGGCAGAAGGAAGACGCCTCCCTGGTGGCGCAAAAAATCCTCGATACCCTGTCCCGACCCTTCATGGTCGGCGACCGGGAACTCACCGTTTCCGTCAGCATCGGCATCGCCCTCTACCCCCAGGACGGGGACAGCGTCGAATCCCTCATCCGCTCCGCCGACATGGCCATGCTGGCGGCCAAGCATGCAGGCCGCCACGGTTTCCGCTTCTTCGACCCCCGCATCGATTCCATCGCCGCCGAGCGCCTGGCGCTGGAAACCCGCCTGCGCCAGGCATTCGAGAGCGGCAAGCTGTACCTGCACTACCAGCCCCAGGTCGCCCTGAAAGACTGCCAGCTTCTCGGGGTGGAAGCCCTGCTGCGCTGGCAGGACAGCGAGCGGGGCAGCATCTCGCCCCTCCACTTCATCCCGGTGGCGGAAGCCTCGGGCCTCATCATCCCCATCGGCGCCTGGGTGCTGCGCGAAGCCTGCAAGCGGGCCCAGCACTGGAACGCGGCCCGCGCCACTCCCCTTGGCATCGCCGTCAACATCTCCTCCCTCCAGTTCCGTCCCGCCCTGGTGGAGGAGGTCAAGGCCGCCCTGGCGGACAGCGGCCTGCCGCCCCACTTGCTCGAACTGGAGCTCACCGAGAGCGTGGTCATGGGCCAGGACAGCGACGTCCTGGCGCTGATGAATGCCCTGCGGGAACTGGGCGTGCGCCTGTCCCTCGACGATTTCGGCACGGGCTATTCCAGCCTTTCCTACCTCAAGGCCTTCCCCCTCGACAAGCTGAAGGTGGACCGCTCCTTCATCAAGGACATGCCCCAGGACGTCAACGACACCAAGCTGGTGGAAGCCATGCTGGCCATCGCCCGCACCCTGGAGCTGAAGGTGGTGGCCGAAGGGGTGGAAACCCGCGAGCAGCTCGCCGCCTTGCGGGCCATGGGCTGCGACGCCGTCCAGGGCTACTACTGCTACCGTCCCCTGAGCGAGGACGACATGACCGGGCTGGCCCTGGCGGAACAGGCCTGCCCCCGCTGCCTGCCGGAAGAGCAATAAAAAAGGCCGGGACGCCCCGGCCTTGCTCCAATCTTCGAAACGCCTACTTCACCACCGACACCACCTTGTGGCCGCCCTCCTCCTTCAGCTCGTAGCGGAAGCGGGGAGGATTGACGACGAAGGTCGCCAGCAGGAAGACGAAGGCCAGCACCGCCCAGCCCGCGTACACCTGGAACAGGAAGGCCGCCTGGCCGTCGGCATCCAGGGCCGCGTAGTGCTGGCTCACCCTGCCGAGGAAGGCCAAAAAGCCGCCGATGCTGAAACCGGACAGGCCGAAGCCGATCCACCCCGCGGCCGCCACCGGACACAACAACACCGCGTAAATCAACCGCCGCAGATAATCGTACACATCTCGCATGTCTATCTCCTTTGAGGGTCGTTACACTCTGTTTTTTGTTGTTATGATCGCCGGGCGGCACGGGAGTTTCCGCCGCAAGAATTTTTTCCTAACCTTCCACGCGGCACAGGCGCATCGCCTCGTACACCACGTCCTCCGGCATGCGGCGCAGGCAATCGGCCAACAGCTCGGCGGATTCGAAAGTTTCCAGGGTATCGCCGTCCAGGTCGTGGATCAGCATGCAGGCCGCGGCCGCCAGCCTCAGCAGCGCCTGCCGCTCCGCCCGCAGACGCGCCACTTCCAGGCGCAACGAAGCGCTATCCAAGCTGTTCAGCGTCTGAGGCATCGCCCACCTCCTGTTATCTTATCCCCCGTCGCTTAGGACTTGAGGGGAATGATGTTCATGATCGCCACCGGTTCGTCCTGGTCGAGGCGCTCGGCCAGCTCCATGGCCATTTCGTCGATGCCCTCGGAGGTAAACAGGTCGGCGGGGGTTTCCACCGAAGCGGAATAGAAGTCGCCTTCGTTGTCGACGAAAGCGATGTGGTAGTGGTTCATTGCAACTCCTAGATAATGAAAATCCTCGCTTCGTCAGGCGGCAGTAAGTTTCGCCGCCTAGGCTACAAGCGTGCACCCCTCGAGGGAAAATCCCGCCACGGCATCACCCCCCGCACACCGGCGCAGACCCCTCACGCAAAGGAACAACCATGAACGTCAACAACATCGGCAGCCACGCCGCCGCGCTCCAAACGGCCACCGCGTCCCAGCCCCAGACCCGCCAAGCAGGCGGCGGCAAGGCCACCGGCGAAGCCGCCGAAAGCCCCCGGCAGGAACGCCAGGAAAAACCGCCCGTCCAGGCGGCCGAGGGCGAAACCGGCGGCATCGTCAACACCTACGCCTGACCCCGCCCAGGGCCTCGGCCCTGCACCCGGATACGCACGTCTCCCGCGCTGACCACCTGGCCGGCGCGGATTTTGCACGTCTTGCGCAGCTCCGTCTTGTCGTCCACCTTCACCCCGCCTTCCGCCACCATGGCCTTTCCCGCGCCGCCGCTGGCGCACAGCCCGGCCAGCTTGAGCAGCTGGTTCAGCTCGACGAACTCCCCCTCCAGGGCGAACTCGATTTCCTGCCGGGGAGCCCGCGCCATCCCGCCTCAGCCTTGGGCCAGCGCCCGCTCGTGCAGGCGCACGAAGCTGTCCAGCCAGTGCTCGACCGAATCGAAGGCCTCGACGATCTCGTGCTCCATCTCCGCCGTCAGCAAGTGGGCCGCCACCGCCACCCGCAGCAAACGCTGCACCTCCTTCGGGCACTGGTGAGCCTGTACATCCGTTGCGCTGTTTTCCATGGTTTTCCCTCCAAAACACACCACTGATAAAGGCCGGGGCCTGCGCTGAGCGCTATTCTCCACGGCATGCCATGCCGCTGTCCCCGACCGCCCTTGCCAACTGCCGCCTCCGTGCGCTTCAGTCCGGCAAATTCGAATCCCGCTTGTCCTGCATGATGAAATACATCCCCGCCGCCGCCAGAACCACCCACAGCACCATCGCCATCGGCCCCAACTGCTGCCACAGGCTGCCCATGAAGATCAGCATCAGCATGCACACCGCGAGGATGGCGTTGCCGATCATGAACTGGGTCTTTTGCTTCGGGTCGGACATTCAATCAACTCCTCAATTTTACGGCGCGCCAGGGCACGCCGATAGCCACCATGGTCAATTCACCCAGTTCTCGATTCCCAAACCGGGGTAGTCCCTGAAATCCGCTTCGTTATTCGTCACCAGCGTCAAAGACAGGCTAAGCGCATGGGCCGCGATCAGCCGGTCCAGGGCATCGCGCCTCCGGTCCTTGACCGCGGCGGCCACCACCCCGTAACTCACCGCCGCGTCATTGTCGAACGGCACCACCGGAATGAAGGACTGCAACAGGGACAAGGCCCTTTCCGCCGCCTCCTTGGCCTGGGGATTGCGCTCCACGCCGTGGCGCAACTCGGCATACGTCACCACCGACATCACGGCATCGCCCTGGGACAGCTGCCGGAACCGCTCCGCCACCGCCGGCGATTGCCGGCGAATGAGGTGGATGCAGATATTGGTGTCGAGCATGTAGCGCATGGTCAATCCCAGCCCCGCTCCTTCTGCTCATGCAGATCCCGCCCCTCCGCCATGAAGTCCTTCGGAAAAGCGGCAAAAGCCTCCATCACCCCCGCCAGGTTCCCCCGATGAACCGGACGGATCACCAAGGCATCCCCCTTGCGCTCAATCTCCACATCCTGCCCCGCCTCCCCCAAGCCCAGCTCCTTCGGGATGCGCACGGCCAGCGAATTACCACTTTTAAATACTCGAGTCAGCATGATTTTCATCTCAACACGGAACAATGTATATACAGTATATACCATCGATCAAGATTACCGACCCCGACCCCTTTTGCCTTCTTATTAGTCCCTACGGCTTACTAAGCAGGTTTTGCTTTCGCAATGACTGCCTTCAAGAGATCAATAAACTTTTCGTCTTTCAGCGATTTCTCTAGAAGTTCATGTATTGGGCTAGCGTGGTTTTCATGACCGTTATAAATACGCAGTGGATTGTCACCGAAATGTTGAATAGCGGTATCTAAAAGTTTCCGCTGCATCTCTTCATCTTCAGTTGCTTCACGTTTAAAGCCTTCAAACGACATAGCTGAAGCAACTTTGTAAGCGTAGTCCTCACGTAATCGCACCGTATAGCCATATTGCTTTGCAGAAAACCAACCCAACCAGACTAAAGGCGCTGTAAGAGGGAGACGGAAAACTAACTCCTCCCATTTCCCAGAAGATAACGATGGGACAACATAAAGGAGAGCCATAATTCCCAAGCCAAAAATAGATAACCCGAAAACTCCTGCCCATATCCTGAGCGGCACTACTAACTCATTCTTACGATTAACAAAAGAAGCTGCCATACCAGTTCGATTCGCGTCACCTAGCAGATCATTAACTCGCTGCCTATATCCCTCAAACTGCTCAAAAAGTTTGGCCTGCGTTTTCTTGTTTTCTTCCAATTCATCTTTCAGGTTTACAAAGTCCGCAACTAACGTCTTTATTTGTTCGGCGCTCTCCCGAACTTTTTTCAGCACTTCCCCAACCTCGCCAGAATCCGTTACAACCGAAACATGGTAACCATCCACCTCTTTCTTTTGCTTCGCAATCTCAGCAACATCACTCTCGATTTGCGTCAAAGATTCCTGAGCAGAATTATGACTAGCTGCAATCTCTTCGTAGAGTTTTGCTGCATCATCCATCCGAGATACGGATTCTGCTAACCTCTCTGCCAAAACCGGAATCGCGTACTTTCCCTTCTTATCTGCCTCACTTAGCCATGACCGAAGGGTTGACCGAGTCAACTCAATCAACTGCAACAACCCCGGTATATGTGGCTGAGGGTTGCCAGGAATATGTTGAATAACGTGTTGACGAAGATTTGTCAGTGTCTGGTTAAAATAGGCACGCGAAGTTGGTTCGGGTTCAAAGTCCCCTTTTTTGTTCAATAAGCCCGCAATTTCAACCATGCCCCCCAACGCATCCGAAATGGATTGCTTAGTTAGCCCCGCGAATCCCCATGGCGATAAGTCTGGAGGAACATTAGTAATTTTTCCCCATGCATCCTTGACCTGCTCAAGTTGCTGCTCAATATCTTGCTGCATGGTTTACCCTTAGCCAACTCTTCCGTTACTTAATCGCATTCCTTGTCAGATAAAAAAGGCGCAGTCCCCTGCGCCTTTCCCATCAATCCCAGCTCAGCGCCCCGCCGGACTGGTACTCCGTCACCCGGGTCTCGAAGAAGTTCTTCTCCTTCTTCAGGTCGATCATCTCGCTCATCCACGGGAAGGGGTTGGTCGCCCCCGGATAGAGCTGCTCCAGGCCGATCTGCTGGCAGCGGCGGTTGGCGATGAAGCGCAGGTATTCCTTGAACATCGGCGCGTTCAGGCCCAGCACGCCACGGGGCATGGTGTCCTCGGCGTAGCGGTATTCCAGCTCCACCGCCTTCTGGATCAGGCCGCTGATTTCGGCCTTGAAGTCGTTGGTCCAGAGGTGGGGGTTTTCCATCTTGATCTGGTTGATGAGGTCGACGCCGAAGTTGAGGTGCATGGACTCGTCGCGCAGGATGTACTGGTACTGCTCGGCGGCGCCCACCATCTTGTTCATGCGGCCCAGGGCGAGAATCTGCACGAAGCCGACGTAGAAGAAAATGCCTTCCATGATGCAGGCGAAGACGATGATGGAGCGCAGCAGCTTCTGGTCGGCCTCGGGAGTGCCGGTTTTGAAGTTGGGGTCGCACAGGGTGTCGATGAAGGGGATGAGGAACTCGTCCTTGTCCCGGATGGAGGGCACCTCGTGGTACATGTTGAAGATTTCGCCCTCATCCAGGCCCAGGCTCTCGACGATGTACTGGTAGGCGTGGGTGTGGATGGCTTCCTCGAAGGCCTGGCGCAGCAGGAACTGGCGGCACTCGGGGGCGGTGATGTGGCGGTAGGTGCCAAGGACGATATTGTTGGCGGCGAGGGAGTCGGCGGTGGTGAAGAAGCCCAGGTTGCGCTTGACGATGCGGCGCTCGTCCTCGGTCAGGCCGTTGGGGTCCTTCCACAGGGCGATGTCCCGGTTCATGTTCACTTCCTGGGGCATCCAGTGGTTGGCGCAGGCGTTGAGGTACTTTTCCCAGGCCCACTTGTACTTGAAGGGAACCAGCTGGTTGACGTCGGCGCCGCCGTTGATGATGCGCTTGTCCTCGGCCTTGATGCGGCGCAGGTCGTTGATGCCGGTCAGGGCGGCGGACACCGGCTGGCCGGACGCGGCGGCCTTGGGCGCCGCTGCCGGGGTAGGCGGCACGGCGGGCTGCAGGGCGGGTTGCGCGGTAATTTCTTCGTCAAAGCTGAGCATTTCGCCTCCTCGTTTCAGGCATGGGCGCTGGGCGCCCGGTTGTTCTTTAAGTACCCTGGCCCTTGAGGGCTGTTTTTTCGTTTAGTCCTGCGGTCCGGACGGCTGGCCTGCTTTACTGGCAGGCCTCGCAATCTGGATTGTGGCTGCAGCCGCCCCTTTGGGGCTTTGATGCTTTCGCCGTAACCCCTTGGCGAAACTTGCCTACTGACAGGCCTCGCAATCTGGATTGTCAATACTGCATGCCTTGGGCAGTTCGCCGCCGAGGCCGCCGTCCACCGGCACCGCGTTGAGGGCGCCCGCCTGCACCGTGGATTTCTCGGCGTGGGTGGCGCCGAGGGAGCGCAGGTAGTAGGTGGTCTTGAGGCCCCGCAGCCAGGCCAGCTTGTAGGTGTCGTCCAGTTTCTTGCCCGACGGCTGGCTGATGTAGATGTTGAGGCTCTGGGCCTGGTCGATCCACTTCTGGCGGCGGGAGGCCGCTTCCACCAGCCAGGCGGGGTCCACCTCGAAGCTGGTGGCGTACAGGCTGCGCAGGTGGGCCGGAATGCGGTCGATGCGGGCCAGGCTGCCGTCGAAGTACTTGAGGTCGGACACCATCACCTCGTCCCACAGCCCTTCCGCTTTGAGGTCGTTGACCAGGTATTGGTTCACCACCGTGAATTCGCCGGAGAGGTTGGATTTCACGTACAGGTTCTGGTAGGTGGGCTCGATGGACGGCGACACGCCGACGATGTTGGCGATGGTGGCCGTGGGGGCGATGGCCAGGCAGTTGGAGTTGCGCATGCCGAACTGCTTGATGCGGCCGCGCAGGGCCTCCCAGTCCAGGGTGGCGGATTCGTCCACCTCCAGGTAGCCGCCCCGGGCTTCCCGCAGCAGGGCGTTGGACTCGTGGGGCAGGATGCCCTTGTCCCACAGGGAACCGTTGAAGGTGGAGTAGCGGCCCCGCTCCTCGGCCAACTCGGTGGACGCCCAGTAGGCGTAGTAGGCCACGGCCTCCATGGAGCGGTCGGCGAACTCGACGGCTTCCTGGCTGGCGTAGGGCATGCGCAGCTGGTGCAGGCAGTCCTGGAAGCCCATGATGCCCATGCCCACGGGGCGGTGCTTGAGGTTGGCGTTGCGGGCCTTGCCCACGGCGTAGTAGTTGATGTCGATGACGTTGTCCAGCATCCGCATGGCGGTGTGGATGGTGCGCTTGAGCTTGTCCAGGTCCAGCTTGCCGTCCACGATGTGGGCGGAGAGGTTGACCGAGCCCAGGTTGCACACGGCGATCTCGTTGTCGTTGGTGTTGAGGGTGATCTCGGTGCACAGGTTGGAGCTGTGGACGGTGCCCACGTGCTGCTGGGGGCTGCGCACGTTGCAGGGGTCCTTGAAGGTGATCCAGGGGTGGCCGGTCTCGAACAGCATGGAGAGCATCTTGCGCCACAGCTGCAGGGCGGGCATGCGCTTGAACAGCTTGAGCTCGCCCCGGTCCACCTTGGCTTCGTAACCGAGGTAGGCTTCCTCGAAGGCCTTGCCGAACTTGTCGTGCAGGTCGGGCACGTCGGAGGGGCTGAACAGGGTCCAGTCGCCGTTTTCCATCACCCGCTTCATGAACAGGTCGGGGATCCAGTTGGCGGTATTCATGTCGTGGGTGCGGCGGCGGTCGTCGCCGGTGTTCTTGCGCAGGTCCATGAACTCTTCGATGTCCAGGTGCCAGGATTCCAGGTAGGCGCACACCGCGCCCTTGCGCTTGCCGCCCTGGTTCACCGCCACGGCGGTGTCGTTGACCACCTTGAGGAAGGGCACCACGCCCTGGGACTTGCCGTTGGTGCCCTTGATGCGGGAACCGAGGGCCCGCACCTGGGTCCAGTCGTTGCCAAGGCCGCCGGCGAACTTGGACAGGAGGGCGTTTTCCTTGATGGCCTCGTAGATGCCGTCCAGGTCGTCGGAAACGGTGGTGAGGTAGCAGGAGCTGAGCTGGCTGCGGCGGGTGCCGGAGTTGAACAGGGTCGGGGTCGAGCTCATGAAGTCGAAGCTCGACAGCAGGTTGTAGAACTCGATGGCGCGGCCTTCCCGGTCGATCTCGTTGAGGCTCAGGCCCATGGCGACGCGCATGAAGAAGGCCTGGGGCAGCTCGATGCGGCGGTCCTCGATGTGCAGGAAGTAGCGGTCGTAAAGGGTTTGCAGGCCCAGGTACTGGAACTGGAAATCGCGGCTGGCGTCCAGGGCGGCGCCCAGGCGTTTCAAATCGAACTGCAGCAGCTTCTCGTCCAGCAGCTCGGCCTCCACCCCCTGCTTGATGAAGCCGGGGAAATATTCGGCGTAGCGGGTGGCCATGGCGGCCTGGGAGACTTCCTCCCCCAGCACTTCGTGGCGCACCACGTTGAGCAGCAGGCGGGCGGTGACCTGGCTGTAGGCCGGGTCCTTCTCGATCAGGGCGCGGGCGGAAAGGATGGCGGACCTGTTCACCTCTTCGATGGCGACACCGTCGTAGAGGTTTTTCAGGGTCATCTGCAGGATCAGCTGGGAATCCACGGCGGCGCCCAGGCCTTCGCAGGAGGAAGCCAGGAGGCCGTTCAGCCAGGCCATGTCCAGGGGCTTGGCGGCGCCGTTCTCCACCACGCTGATGACGTGCTCCTCGGCGCCGCTCTCGGCCTTCTGGCGGGCGCGCTCCTGGGCGCGCTGCTCCCGGTAAAGCACGTAGGCGCGGGCCACGTCGTGCTCGCCGGAGCGCATCAGGGCCAGTTCCACCTGGTCCTGGATGTCCTCGATATGGAAGGTGCCGCCGTGGGGCTGGCGGCGCATCAGGGCGTTGACCACGCCCTGGGTCATGCCTTCCACCAGCTCGCGCACCCGGGCGGATGCGGCGCCCTGGCCGCCGTTGACGGCGATGAAGGCCTTGGTCATGGCGATGGAAATCTTGGCGGGCTCGAAAGGCACCACGCTGCCGTTGCGGCGGATGACCTTGTACTCGCTGTAGCGGGAAGCGCTTTGGGTGTCACCCCCTTCGACCAGGGTCGGAGAATACGTCGGTTGGCTGGTGGAAGTATCGGTGGCAAGCTGCATTCTGCGGTCTCCCTTTGTTGTTTGCGACTGCTTGGCCGTTTCTACGTAGTAACCACTACATATTGTGGTCGGCCATCTTTAATTCGCCAAATTCTAGTTATGTGACCGGCAGGTTGCAAGGGATTTTTTCTTATGCCGAATGAATATCAAAGGAATCAAACCGATACAAAAACAGGTTGACCTGGGTCAGGAGAAAGGGCTTTTGGTGTATCATGGCCCCCTTCCGCAAACCCGATGCAATCCAAGGGATTAAGTGAAAAACTCCGCCATCCTGCTGGTGAGCTGCCCGGACCAAAAGGGCCTGGTCGCCAGCATCGCCGACTTCTTATATAGCCATAACGCCAACATCCTCCATGCCGACCAGCACCAGGACGCCGAACTGGGCCTGTTCCTGATGCGGGTGGAGTGGGACCTGTCGGGCTTCGACCTCGACATCGCCGACTTCGGCGCCCATTTCGCGCCGATCGCGGAAAAATTCAGCATGCAATGGCGCCTGGCCCTCTCCAGCCAGCGGCCGAAGATGGCGATTTTCGTCTCCAAGTACGACCATTGCCTGGTGGACCTGCTCTATCGCCACAAGAGCGGCGAACTGGCCTGCGATATCCCCCTCATCATCAGCAACCACGAGGATTGCCGCCCCCTGGCCGAGTTCTACGGCATTCCCTACCACTGCCTCGAAGTCACCAAGGACAACAAGGCCGAGGCGGAAGGGGCGCAGTGGGCGCTGCTGGACGAACACGGCGTGGATTTCATCGTCCTCGCCCGCTACATGCAGGTGCTGTCGGCGGAGTTCACCGCCCGCTACCCCCAGCGCATCATCAACATCCACCATTCCTTCCTGCCCGCCTTCCTCGGCGCCAAGCCCTACCACCGGGCCTTCGAGCGGGGGGTGAAGCTGATCGGCGCCACCAGCCACTACGTGACGGAAATCCTCGACGATGGCCCCATCATCGAGCAGGACGTAATCCGCATCTCCCACCGGGATGCCCTGGAGGACCTGATCCAGAAGGGCCGCGACCTGGAAAAGGTGGTGCTGTCCCGGGCCGTGCGCTGGCACGTGGAAAGCCGCATCCTGCTCTACGCCAACAAGACGGTGATTTTCGACTAGGCGACAAAAAGCCCTCTCCCTTGCGGAAGAGGGCCAATGGGCCACGGGGCCCTTCCCCTACTGCGATTCGAGATTAGGCGGCCTGCCGGACATCCGCCGCGACAGCCGGCAGCGCCGGCTTGAGAAGTTCCCCTTCCACCGCCAGCAGGCGCAGCAGCAGCCCCGCCGCCAAGCGGTAGCGGGCCAGCCGGGCCTCGCTCAGCACTTCCTGGGCGAAGCGGGGCAGCCACCGGGCCAGATGGCGGCGCACGAAATGACGCTGGGCGTCGCGGGTATTGCCATCATCGGCGACGAGGCAGGCCATGAATTCCAGTTCGGCCAGGAGATGGCCGGCGTATTCCGGCGAACCGCCGAAGGAAGCCATGCCGTAGTTGGCCATCAGCTCGCGCCCTTCGCGCAGGGCGCCGCCCTTGAGCCAGAAATCGGCGTAGGGGGACACCAATCCGCCGTTCGCGCCGGAAAACAGGCGCTCGTGCTCCGCCCGCAGGTCGGCGACGGAATCCAGGTCTTCCACCAGGTCCCGCTCCAAGGCTTCGAGGATGTTGCGGTAGGGCCAATCCGTTAGCGTGGAACGCAGCAAATTGGACACGACGGCAAACAGGAAATCGCTGCTGGAAGCCTCCGGCTGTTCGAACAACCCCGACGCCAGCATGTACAGCTTGACGCGAATCGATGCTTGCATACCCCACCTCCATCCTCAGGACGCCCGAACACCGGACATGGAAGGATAGTAGGGAAGTTACCCCCGCCCCGTCATTGACAATTGTCAATCCGCGGCAATGACTTGGAGGGCCGCGACGTCGCACTGCACCGCGTCGTTCTCCTCGCCGTGGATGGCGCCGCCGCGGCGGAACTCGGCGATGACGCGGCTGGCGGTCTCGGTGGTGACGCCGAGCATGGCGCCCATGTCCTCGCGGCTGAAGAGGTTGCAGCGGTCCCCTTTCTCCACCAGGCGCAGCAGCAGCCGCGCCATGCGCGCCCGGGCGCTGCCGGTGGCCAGCTGGGTAAGCCAGATGTCGGCCTCCTCCAGGGCCCGCTGCCAGCGGCTCATCAGTTCCTTGCGCACTTGGGGATTGCGCTGCTCCAGCTGCTGAATCAGTTCCAGGGGGATGCGGCAGATTTCGGCTTTTTGCAGCACGATGGCGTCGTGCTGGTAGGGTTGGCCGAGAAGCGCCTCCAGGCCGGTGACGTCGCTGGCCCGCAGCAGGCGCACGATGCGCTGCTTGCCGTCGGGAAGGTACTGGACCAGCTTGAGGAGTCCGCTGCGCACCGTGAACAGCGACGAAGCCGGGTTGCCGCTGTGATAGAGGAAATCCTGGGGTTGCAGCACCAGGTCGTCGATGGGCTTGGCGAGGGCTTCGCAGTCCTTTTCGTCGAGGCCGGCGAAGAGCACCGTGGAGCGGATGGCGCAACTGACGCAGTCAACCGAGCCGCGCAGGATGTTCTGGAACAGCCGGGCGTCCACGGCCTCACCCCACCATGGCGCGGAAACGGGCCCAATCGAAGCAGGGGCCCGGGTCGGTCTTGCGCCCGGGAGCGATATCGGCGTGGCCGACGATGTCCTCGATGGGATAGGCGGCGCGGACGGCCCGGGCCAGGCGTGCCAGGGAGTCGTACTGGGCATCCTCGAAAGGCACGTAATCGCTGCCTTCCAGTTCGACGCCGATGGCGAAGTCGTTGCAGCGCTCCCGGCCTTTCCATTCCGACTGCCCGGCGTGCCAGGCCCGCAGGTTGCAGGAGACGAACTGGACGATTTCCCCGCTGCGGCGGATATAGAAATGGGCCGATACCCGTAGGTCCTTGATGGTGTCGAAGAAAGGATGGGCGCCGGGGTCGAGGCGATTGGCGAAGAAGTCGAGCACCTCGTCGCCGCCGAACTGCTGGGGCGGCAGGCTGATGGCGTGAACCACCAGCAGGCTGACGGGCTCCTCGGGGGGACGCTCGTCGAAGTTGGGGGACGGGACGAAACGGGCCCCCTTCAGGAATCCCGAAATATCGATCTCGGCCTCGGCGAGGCCCGGTTCTGCATGGGTCAAGGCTCCTCCTCCGGCGGCATGGCCAATGCCGCTTTTATTGTGTCGCGAATCGCCTCCGGCAGGGCTTCGCAGCGTATTTCCGCATGATACCGCCCCGCCACGAACAAGAACAGCGCCGGCAGATGGAAGACGTCGAACTGCCGCGCGAGGGCGGTGCTTCGCTGAACGTCCACCTTGAACAGGCTGACGCCTTCCGCTCCCTTCGGCAGCGCCGCCTCCATGCGGCGGCAGGCGCCGCACGCCGGGGAACCGAACAGCACCAGGCTGACGCCGGGCGTCGCGGCCAGACGGGGATGGAAATCGAACTCGGTCAGGGGTGCGAAAACGGTCATGCCTTCCGCCGGCTGATATAATCGCGGCTCTTCAAATAACTCTTTGGGCAGCCTCGATGCTTACCTTCGCCACCCTTCTCGTGATGCTGGTCGTCATTCTAATCGCCGCCGAGGTGTTTACCAATGCGTTGGAGCACCTGGGTGAGAAACTGAAGATATCCGAGGGGGTGACCGGTTCCCTGTTCGCCGCCGTGGGCACCGCCCTGCCGGAAACCATGGTGCCCCTGCTGGCCCTCATGGCGGGCACCGAAAACGCCCAATTGAACGAGGAAATCGGCGTCGGCGCCATTCTCGGCGCCCCTCTCATGCTGTCCACCCTCTCCACCTGCCTGATGGCGGTGGCGGTGGTGAAGAAACGGGGCCTCCAGGGCCATCTGACGCCGGAGCACAGCGGCCTGACCCGGGACCTGCACTTCTTTCTCGCCGCCTTCGCCTTCTCCACCCTGGCCCTGTTCATCCCCCACAGCCTGCCCGCCGCCCGCGCCGCCTTGGGCTTCACCCTGGTGCTGACCTATTTCGTCTACATCCTTCTGACCCTGAAAGCCTCGGAGAAACTGGTGAAGGAAGGCCATGGCACGGAGGCCGGGGAGCCCATGTTCCTCGCCCGCATCGGCTTGCCCACCAACATGGCCACCATCCTGGCCCAGCTCGCCCTGGGCCTGCTGCTCCTGGTCGCCGGCGCCAAGGGGTTCATCCACGGCGTGGAGGATGCGTCGAAAATCCTCGGCATCTCTCCCCTGCTGCTGTCGCTGCTGATCATCCCCATCGCCACCGAACTGCCGGAGAAGGTCAACAGCATTCTCTGGATCCGCAAGCGCAAGGACACCCTGGCCTTCGGCAACATCACCGGCGCCATGGTCTTCCAGGGCACCCTGCTGCCCGCCATCGGCATCATGCTGACGCCGTGGGAGCCGCGCCAGGAAGTGCTCGCCGGCGTCATCATCACCATCGCCGCCGCCCTTTGGGTGCGCCTGATGCTCTCCCGCGGCCAGCTCAAGGTGTGGCATCTGCTGGTCAACGGCGGGCTTTACGTCCTCTACCTGACCATCGCCCTCGGCTAGGAAACCTTGCCCGCCCACGGCGGCTTGCGTTTCCCCCTTTTGCTGTCCGGACTTAGCGCCTATCATGATGTAGTAAAAATAATGACCGGGAGCCGTCCGTGCACCAGAAGATCCGCAGCAGTGCCTTCAAGTACGACTACCTCGCCATGGACGACGCCTCCATCAAGGACGCGCTCGCCAACCGCTTGGTCTATTCGGTGGGCAAGGATCCCCTGACCGCCACCAACCGCGACATGTTCTTCACCGCCGCCTACGTGGTGCGCGACCGGCTGATCGAGCGCTGGATGGAAACCATGCGCAACTACTACCGCACCGACACCAAGCGGGTGTACTACCTGTCCCTGGAATTCCTCATCGGCCGCAGCCTCACCACCAGCCTGCTGAACCTGAACATGGACCAGGAGTTCAAGCTCGCCCTGGAGGACATCGGCCTGGACTACGAGGCCATCCGCGACGTGGAGCCGGACGCGGCCCTCGGCAACGGCGGCCTGGGCCGGCTGGCGGCCTGTTTTCTCGACTCCATGGCCACCCAGCGGCTGCCGGGCTACGGCTACGGCATCCGCTACGACTACGGCATGTTCTACCAGCGCATCGAGAACGGCTACCAGGTGGAGCACCCGGACAACTGGCTGCGTTACGGCAACCCCTGGGAATTCGCCCGGCCGGAAGTGCTGTTCCCGATCAAGTTCGGCGGGCGGGTGGTGCAGTACCAGGACGAGCACGGCACGCTGCTCAACCACTGGGTCGATACCGAGGACATCATGGCCATGGCCTACGACATGCCCATCCCCGGCTACAACACCAACACCGTCAACAATCTGCGCCTGTGGTCAGCCAAGGCCACCCGGGACTTCGACCTCAAGTACTTCAACGAGGGCAACTACATCAAGGCGGTGGAGGACAAGAACGAATCGGAAAACCTCTCCAAGGTCCTCTACCCCGCCGACACCACCGAAATGGGCCGGGAGCTGCGCCTGAAGCAGCAGTATTTCTTCGTCAGCGCCTCCCTCCAGGACATCCTCGCCCGCTTCGTCAAGCACCACGACAACCTGGACAACCTGCCGGACAAGGTGGCCATCCAGCTCAACGATACCCATCCCGCCATCGCCATCCCGGAACTGATGCGGCTGCTGGTGGACATCCACCAGCTGGACTGGGAGCGGGCCTGGGACATCACCACCCGCACCTTCTCCTACACCAACCACACCCTGATGCCGGAGGCCCTGGAAACCTGGCCAGTGACGCTGTTCGAGCGCATGCTGCCGCGCCACCTGCAGCTCGTCTACGAAATCAACCACCGCTTCCTCAAGGAGGTGATGCACCGCTATCCGGGGGACGTGGACATGCTCCGGCGCATGTCCATCATCGACGAGGAGGGTGGCCGGCGGATACGCATGGCCCACCTGGCCATCGTCGGCAGCCATACGGTGAACGGCGTCGCCGCCCTGCACACGGAACTGATGAAGCAGACCATTTTCGCCGACTTCCACCGCTTCTACCCGGACAAGATTGTCAACGTCACCAACGGCATCACCCCCCGCCGCTGGCTCTACCACGCCAATCCCATGCTGTCGGAGCTGATCTCGTCACGCATCGGCCGCAACTGGATCATCAACCTGGAGCGCCTCAAGAAACTCGAGCCCCTGGCCGAGGACGCCGCCTTCCGCCGGGAGTTCCTGGCGGTAAAGAAGGCCAACAAGGAGCGCCTGGCGGAATACATCTGGGAGCACGTCAGGGTGGAGGTGAACCCGGATTCCCTGTTCGACGTCCAGGTGAAACGGGTCCACGAATACAAGCGCCAGCTCCTCAACCTGCTGCACGTGGTCACCCTCTACAACCGCCTGCGCCAGGACCCCGGGACCGACCGCGTGGCACGGACGGTGATCTTCGCCGGCAAGGCGGCCCCCGGCTATTACCTGGCCAAGCTGATCATCAAGCTGATCCACGACGTGGCCGAGGTGGTCAACAACGACCCGGCCATCCAGGGCAAGCTCAAGGTGGTGTTCATCCCCAACTACGACGTCACCTCCGCCGGCGTCATCATCCCCGCCGCCGACCTGTCCCAGCAGATATCCACCGCCGGCACCGAGGCCTCGGGCACCGGCAACATGAAGCTGGCCATCAACGGCGCCCTGACCATCGGCACCCTGGACGGCGCCAACATCGAAATCCGCGACGAGGTGGGGAAAGGCAATATCTTCATCTTCGGCAACACCGCCGCGGAAATCGCCGACCTCGGCCGCCGGGGCTACAACCCCTGGGACCACTACCACGGCAACGGCGAGCTGAAACAGGTCATGGACATGATCCAGGCCGGCTATTTCTGCCTCGACGACCCCCAGCGCTTCCAGCCGATTTTCGACGCCCTCACCGCCCAGGGGGACCGTTATTTCCTCCTGGCGGACTACCCCTCCTACGTGGAATGCCAGGAAAAGGTGGACGCCCTCTACCGCAAGCCGGCGGAGTGGGCGAAAAAGGCCATCCTCAACGTCGCCCGGATGGGGAAGTTTTCCAGCGACCGCAGCATCGGCGAATACGCGGAAAAAATCTGGCACGTCCGCCCGGTGGCCCACGAGTAAAGGAGTGCGCGGAAGCCCCTAGGCAAGGGGAAGAAACGTTGCAATAATGACACCAACATGACACGGCGGACGGCGCGCCTTCCCGGCGCTCCCACGACATGCCGGGGAATTTGGACACGGAGAGGGGAAAACGGATGAACGCGCTGATCGCGGAACTCACCGTTGACGAAGCCCAGGAATGCAGCCGGCAGTTGCAGGAGGCGTTGGAGGGGCACATTCAGTGGCTGGCCCGCCTTCACCAGAGCCTGATCTGCCGCACGCCCCCGTCCAGCGCCGATCTCGCCGACGATGCCCACCACCACTGCCCCCTCGGCCAATGGTACGACGGCATGGAGCACCCCGCCCTGCGCAACCATCCGGAATTCGCCGCCCTGGGTGAGGCGCACCAGTCCCTGCACCGCACCGCCCGCGAACTCCTGCTCAGCCAAAGCCAGGGCCAGGCCGTCTCCCCGGAAACCTATACCGCCCTCCTCGACCGCCTGAGCCTCCTGCGGCAGAAAATCTATGCCCTGGGACTCAGCGTCTCCCGCGACCTGGGACTGGTATCGAAGCTGGCGGACAAGATTTTCGAGAACGCCACCGAAGGCGTGCTGATCACCGACCGCAACGGCGTCATCGTCAACGTCAACCGCGCCTTCTGCCAGGTAACGGGATACAACCGGAAAGAGGCGGTGGGCAAGACGCCCGCCATCCTCAATTCCCGCCGCCAGAACAGCCAGTTCTACCAAGCCATGTGGCAGGCGCTGCTTCGTGAGGGCCATTGGGAAGGGGAAATCTGGAACCGGCGCAAGAACGGCGAAGTGTACCTGGAATGGCTGTCCATCAGCGCCGTGCGCAACGACGGCGGCGAAGCCAGCCATTACATCGCCATTTTCTCCGACATCACCCTGGCCCGGGAAAACGAAAAGAAGCTCCAGCACCTCGCCTACTACGACCCCCTCACCGACCTGCCCAACCGGGTGCTGTTCCAGGACCGGCTGAGCCAGGCCCTTGCCCGGGCGGAGCGGGACGGCACCCTGGTGGCCCTGCTGTTCCTCGACCTCGACCGATTCAAGGGCGTCAACGACACCCTCGGCCACAAGGCGGGGGACCGGCTGCTGACGGAAACCGCCCGCCGCCTCAAGCACTGCATGCGCGCCAGCGACACCGTGGCCCGCCTCAACGGCGACGAATTCACCGTCATCGTCCCCGACCTGGAGAACGGGGAAGGCGCCATCCGTGTAGCGCAGAAGCTCATCGACGCCCTCGCCGTCCCCTATTTTCTCGAAGGCCGGGAGGTCTTCATCACCACCAGCATCGGCATCGGCCTCTATCCCGCCCACGGGGAAACGGCGGAGGCCCTGCTCAAGGCCGCCGACCAGGCCATGTACCAGGCCAAGGAACATGGCCGCAACAATTACCAGTTTTTCCGCGGCGGCCAGCACGACAGCAGCGTGGTCCTTTTCACCCTGGAACACGCCCTGCGCCGGGCCGTCGAGCGCAACCAGCTGGAAGTGCTGTACCAGCCCCTGGTGGACCTGGAGTCCGGCCGCATCACCGGCACCGAGGCTCTGCTGCGCTGGAACCACCCGGAGCGTGGCGTCATCTCCCCCGTCGATTTCATCCCCCTGGCGGAAGAGACGGGGCTCATCATCCCCATCGGCGAATGGGTGCTGCGCCAGGCCTGCCAGCAGAACACGCGCTGGGCCCGCCACGGCTTCGGCCCCCTGCGCATGGCGGTGAATCTCTCCGCTCTCCAGCTGAAGCAGCCGAATTTCGCCGAAAAAGTGGCGGAAATCCTCGACGACACGGGGATGGACCCGGAATGGCTGGAACTGGAGCTCACCGAAACCATGGTGATGCAAAACGCCGCGGAAGTGCTGGGGATTCTGCGCCAGCTGAAATCCCTGGGCATTCATATTTCCATCGACGACTTCGGCACCGGCTACTCCAGCCTCGCCTACCTGAAGCGTTTCCCCATCAACACGGTGAAGATCGACAAGTCCTTCATCCAGGGGGTGACCAGCGATTTCGACGACGCCGCCATCTCCCAGGCCATCATCGCCCTGGCCCACAGCCTGAAGCTGCGGGTGGTGGCGGAGGGCGTGGAAACGGAACAGCAGCTCGGCTTCCTACGGGAGCACAATTGCTGCGACGCCCAGGGCTTCCTCTTCAGCCGCCCCCTGCCGCCGGAAGCGGTGGAGCGCCACATGGCCGGCCAGCAGCCGGCTGCGGCGTCCTAGGAAAGGCCCAGGCGCTCCATGCGGTAGCGCAGGGCGCGGAAACTGATGCCCAGGAGCTTGGCTGCCGCCGTCTTGTTGTAGCGGGTCTTTTCCAGGGCACTCTGGATCGCCGCTTTTTCCACCTCGTCGAGATAGTCGGGCAGCGAATACGCGTCGCCGGGCGGCTCGGCGGCCTGGGCGACCTCCTCCGAGGTGGCCTGCGACGGGGCCAGATCATCCACATCGAGGGCCCCTCCGCCGCTCAAGGCCAGGGCCCGTTCCAGGATGTTTTCCAGCTCCCGCACGTTGCCGGGAAAAGCGTAGCGGCACAGGGCCGCCATGGCCTGATCGGTGATGGCCGGCGCCTCCGCCAAGCCTATCTGGGCAGCCAAGCGCCCCAGCACCGCCGTGGCGATTTGTGGAATGTCGTCGCGCATCTCGCGCAGGGCGGGCATTTTCAGCCCGATGACGTTGAGGCGGTAGTAGAGGTCCTGGCGGAAACGGCCGCCCTCGACGCACTCCGCCAGGCTCTGGTGGGTGGCGCTGATGATGCGCGCGTCCACCGCTTCCTCCTGGGTGGCGCCCACCTTGCGCACCTTCTTCTCCTGGATCGCCCGCAGCAGCTTCACCTGCATGGATAGCGGCAGGTCCGCCACCTCGTCGAGGAACAGGGTGCCGCCGTCGGCGGCCTGGAAGAAGCCGTCCCGGTCCTGCTCGGCGCCGGTGAAGGCCCCCTTCTTGTAGCCGAAGAACTCGCTCTCCACCAGATTCTCCGGAATGGCGCCGCAGTTCACCGCCACGAAGGGCCTGGCGGCGCGGCTGCTTTTCTCGTGGATGAGGCGCGCCGCCAGTTCCTTGCCGCTGCCCGACTCGCCGGTGATGTAAACGGGAGCCTGGCTGCGGGCCAGCTTGTCGATCAGGCGGCGGACTTCCTCCATGGCCGGAGAACCGCCCAGCAGGGCCCGCTCCGCCTGGGCCGAGGGGGAAGGCTCGGCCAGGGAAAGCGCCGACTTCACCAGGATGCGCAACTGCTCCAGGGACACCGGCTTGGAGAGGTAATCGAAAGCGCCAGCTTTCAGCGCCGCCACGGCATTCTCGGTGCTGCCGAAGGCGGTGATCACCGCCACCGGCACCGAGGGGGTGTTCTTGCCGATGAATTCCACCAGGTCGAGACCGCTGCCGTCCGGCAAGCGCATGTCCGTCAGGCATAGCTGGAAATCTTCCTCCTGCAGCAGCCGCTTCGCCTCGGCCACGGTCTGGGCCCGTTCCGCGTCCAGACCCATTTTCAGCAGGGCGAGCTCCAGCACTTCGAGGATATCCGCCTCGTCGTCCACCAGCAAAATACGGTTGCGGCCGTTTTCCTCCCGTCCGCTTGCCTCGCGCTGCCCGCCCTTCAACATGGCTCCCCCTTGAATAGCACGATAAACCTTGCGCCGGGCTTCTCCCCTTCCCCGTAGGTCAGTTCAGCCCCGTTCGCCTCGCAAATCTCACGCGCCACGTACAACCCCAGGCCGGTGCCCTGGCTGGCGGTGGTGAAGAAAGGCTCGAACAGCTGGGGCCGGACGGCTTCGGCCACCCCCGGCCCGTCATCGCTGACGCTTAATTCTACAACATAGTTTTTCCGCGCCGCCGGCTTGGCGGCCAGGCGCACAGCGCCTTCCCCTCCGCTGCAATAGCGCACGGCGTTGCGGCACAGATTCCACAACACCTGGTTCAGATGGCCGCGGTCAAAGCAGACCACGGGCAGGGGCGCCACGTCGAGCGCGAAACGCTCCAGGGGAATTTTTTCGATCTGGCAGAATTCATCCACGAAGGCGGTCACGAAATCCGCCAGTTCGATGGGCTCCGGCTGCGCCCGGTCGCGCCGGTTCAACTGCAGCACCTCCTGGACCATTTTCTCCAGGCGGCGGGTATTGTCGCGGATGATTTCCAGCAGGCGGCGCTGGGATTTTCCCAAGTCGGGCTCCTCCAGCAGCAGTTCGTCGGCGTAGCTGATGGCGGACAGCGGATTGCGGATTTCGTGGGCGATGCTGGCGGTCAGGCGCCCCAGGGCCGCCAGCTTGAACTGCTGGGCCATGGCCTGGATGCGCCCCAGGTCTTCGAGAAAAATCACCGCCCCGAGGGCCGGGTCGCCGCCCACCGGCACGAAGCGGGCCCGCAGCTGCTTGCCCGTGGCAGGCGCGCGGAACTGCTCGAAACCGCCGTGGGGCTGGTCCCGCCAGCGGGCGAGGCACTCCGCCAGGGCGGGGGAATAATCCATCAGTCCCATCTCGTTGCGGAAGGGCAGCATCCGTCCGAGAAGCGCCTCGGTAATGGCGTTGTGCTGGCGAATCTTGCCCTTGCCGTCCACCACCACCACCCCGTCGTCCATGTCGCGGATCACCAGCTGGTTCACCTGGGCCAGGTTTTCCAGGTCCACGCTCTTCTCCCGCGCCACCTGCTCGCTTTCCCGCATGCGGCGGGCCAGGGTGTGCACCAGCCAGGCGGTGGTGAAAAATCCCACCGACAACAGGGCGACGGGGAGGTAGCCCGCCGTTTCCTGGTCCCAGACGACGACGCGGTAGGTGTATTCCAGCAGCACCGCCAGGCTGGAAACGGCGGCGAAGAACAGCACCAGCCGCCCCCGCCCCACCAGCCCCGCCGCCGCCAGGGAAATCAGCAGCAGCAGGCTGAGGCCGCTCTGGCTGCCGCCGCTGGCGAACATCAGCAGGGTGACGAAGGCGACGTCGGCCAGCACATGGCCGCTCAACTGCCATTCGAAAGCCGGCCAGCGCAGCGTCAGCGGCACTTCCACCAGGGTGCTGAAGAGCACGTAGTAGATGCTGACGAGGAAGAACAGGCGGGGATTCTCGGCCCCGTAGGTGAGCGTGGGGCCGAAGAGCACGAAGCTGACGACGAACACCCCCGAGACGGTCAGCCGGTACAGATTGAAGTAATGCAGGGACCGCCACAGCTGGCGGGGGGTATCGGCGTCCGGAGCGGGCAGGCGGCCGATCCGCATGGGGCTAGGACTTCCCCTCGGCCCGATGCTGCTCGCAGCAATAAAACTCGCCGCCGCTGAGGATGCTTTCGCTGCGGGGGAGGTGCACGCCGCAACGGGCGCAGCGCACCATGTCCTCGGGGGCTTTGGGAGGTTCCGCCGTCCTTTGCGCGCCCCGTCCCTTTCTCAGCAGCAGATAGACCATCAGCGCCAGGAGGCCGAAAAAGAGCAACTTGCCCACGGCTACCCCTTGACCGGCTTCACCCGGGATGCGGCCAGCTTGGCGTTGGCCCGGGCCGTGTCCACATCCGCGGCGTGGGCCAGGGCCACGCCCATGCGGCGGCGCGCGAAGGACTCCGGCTTGCCGAAGAGGCGCAGGTCGCTGTTGGGCACCCGTAGGGCCTCGGCCACGCCGTCGAAGGCAATGCCCTGGGCTTCCATCCCACCGTAGATCACGGCGCTGGCTCCCGGCGCCCGCAGGGCGGTATCCACCGGCAGGCCGAGGATGGCTCGGGCGTGGAGCTCGAATTCGCTCTGCCACTGGGAAATCATGGTCACCATGCCGGTGTCGTGGGGGCGGGGGCTGACCTCGGAGAACCACACCTCATCACCCCTGACGAACAACTCCACGCCGAAGATGCCGCGCCCGCCCAGGTTGCCGGTCACCGCCCGGGCGATGTCCCGGGCCTTCTCCAGGGCCCTGGGCGACATGGGCTGGGGCTGCCAGCTTTCCACGTAGTCGCCCTTCACCTGCACGTGGCCGATGGGGTCGCAGAAGCGGGTTTCGATGCCGCCGTCGGCGCCCCGCGCCCGCACGGTGAGGAGGGTGATTTCGTAATCGAAGCGGATCATCTCCTCCACGATCACCCGCCCCCGGTTCACCCGGCCGCCGCTCAGGGCATAGTCCCAGGCTTTTTGCACGTCTTCCGGGCCGTTGAGGGTGGACTGCCCCTTGCCGGAGGAGGACATCACCGGCTTGACGATGCAAGGATAACCGATGCCCTTGTCGATGGCGGCTTGCAGTTCTTCCAGGCTTTCGGCGAAAGCATAGCGGGAGGTGGGCAGTCCCAGTTCCTCCGCCGCCAGGCGGCGGATGCCCTCCCGGTTCATGGTGAGCCGGGCGGCGCGGGCGGTGGGAATCACCTCCGCCAGGCCGGCGGCCTCGATCTCCGCCAGCATGTCGGTGGCGATGGCCTCGATCTCCGGCACGATGAGGTGGGGCTTCTCCTGCTCCACCAAGGCACGCAGGGCCTGGCCGTCGGCCATGTTGATGACGTGGGCGCGGTGGGCCACCTGATGGCCCGGGGCGTCGGGATAGCGGTCCACGGCGATGACCTCCACCCCCAGGCGCTGCAGGGCGATGATCACTTCCTTGCCCAGCTCCCCGGCGCCCAGGAGCATGACGCGGGTGGCGGAGGGCGAGAGGGGGGTGCCGATGCGCATGGATTTACTCCTCGATGCCCTGGCTGCGCAGGTAATCGTCATAGCCGCCGACGTAGTGGCGGTAGCCGCCCTGACCGTCCAGTTCGATGATCTGGGTGGCCAGGGAGGAGACGAACTGGCGGTCGTGGCTGACGAAAACCAGGGTGCCCTTGTATTTTTCCAGGGCCAGGTTGAGGGATTCGATGGATTCCATGTCCATGTGGTTGGTGGGTTCGTCCATCACCAGCACGTTGGGCCGCTCCAGAATCAGCTTGCCGTAGAGCATGCGCCCTTTCTCGCCGCCGGACAGGACGCGGACGGATTTCTTCACGTCGTCGCCGGAGAACAGCAGGCGGCCGAGAGTGCCGCGGATGACCTGGTCGTCGTCCCCTTCCCGGCCCCACTGCTTCATCCAGTCGAAGAGGTTGTCGTCGCTGTCGAAATCGGCGGCGTGGTCCTGGGCGAAATAGCCGGGGTTGGCCTTCTCGGCCCATTTCACCTGCCCTTGGTCGGGCTCCAGGGCGCCCACCAGGCACTTCACCAGGGTGGACTTGCCGGCGCCGTTGGGGCCGATGACGGCCAGGCGCTCCCCCGCCTCCAGCACCAGGTTCAGGCCGTGGAACAGTGGCTTGTCGAAACCCTTGGCGAGGTCGATGAGTTCCACCGCCTGGCGGTGGAGCTTTTCCTTGTCGTCCAGCTCGAAGCGGATGAAGGGGTTCTGGCGGCTGGAGGGCTTGACCTCCACCATGTCCTGCTTGATCTTGTCCACCTGCTTGAGACGGCTGGTGGCCTGGCGGGCCTTGGATTTGTTGGCGGAGAAGCGGGCGGCGAATTCCTGCAGCTCGGCGATCTTCTCCTTGGCCTTGGCGTTATCCGACAGCAGGCGCTGGCGGGCCTGCATGGAGGCCACCATGTAGTCGTCGTAGTTGCCGGGGTAGATGCGGATGGTGCTGTAGTCCAGGTCCGCCATGTGGGTGCAGACGCTATTGAGGAAGTGGCGGTCGTGGGAGATGATGATCATGGTGCTGGAACGCTCGTTGATCACGTTCTCCAGCCAGCGGATGGTGTTGATGTCCAGGTTGTTGGTGGGTTCGTCCAGGAGCAGGATGTCCGGGTCGGAGAACAGGGCCTGGGCCAGCAGCACCCGCAGCTTCCAGCCCGGGGCGATTTCGCTCATGGGGCCCGAATGCTGCTCGGTGGGAATGCCCACCCCCAGCAGGAGCTCCCCGGCGCGGGCCTCGGCGGTATAGCCATCCAGCTCGGCGAAACGGGACTCCAGCTCGGCGGCGCGCATGTAGTCGTCTTCCGTGGCCTCGGGGTTGGCGTAAATGGCGTCCTTCTCCTGCTGCACCCGCCACAACTCGTCGTGGCCCATCAGCACCACGTCGATGACCCGCTGGTCTTCAAAGGCGAACTGGTCCTGGCGCAGTTTGCCGATGCGCTCCCCGGCATCGAGGCTGACGTTGCCCGCGGAGGGTTCCAAATCCCCGCCGAGGATTTTCATGAAGGTGGATTTACCGCAGCCGTTGGCGCCGATGAGGCCGTAACGGTTACCCTCGCCGAACTTGACGGAGACGTTCTCGAACAGGGGCTTGGCCCCGAACTGCATGGTGATGTTGGCGGTGTAAAGCAAGGCTGACTTCCCGAAAAAACTCAAAAAACAAGATTATAGTCCGAAACGGCGCGGATTCCGACACCGCCGCGGGTCCGGCAAAAAGAAAGGCCGGCCGGATCGCTCCGGCCGGCCTTGGTGGGCAGCCGCCAGGCTCAGTCGCGCTCGCCGGCGAAAGCCATCAGCAGTTGCAGCAGGTTGACGAACAGGTTGTAGATGTCCAGGTAGATCGCCAGGGTGGCCATGATGTAGTTGGTCTCGCCGCCGGTGACGATCCGGTTGACGTCAAACAGGATGAAGCCGGAGAAGATCAGCACGGCAACGCCCGACAGGGCCAGCTGCAGGGCCGGAACCTGGAAGAACAAATTGGCCAGGGAGGCCACGATCAGCAGCACCAGGCCGATGGTGAGGAACTTGCCCAGGCCGCTCAGGTCGCGCTTGGTGGTGGTGGCGATGGCCGCCAGGGTGAGGAAGATGGCTCCGGTGCCGCCGGCGGCGATCCCCACCAGCTGGGCGCCGTTACGGAGCTGCAGCGCCACCTGGAGGATGGGGCCGAGCATCAGCCCCATGAAGAAGGTCAGCGCCAGCAGCAGCGCCACGCCCAGGGCGCTGTCCCGGTTGGCGGAAATGGCCCAGAACAGGCCGAACATCACCGCCAGCATGACGACGGCGCTGAGTATGGGGCTCGCCGCCATGAAGGCGAAATTCAGGCTCATGCCGATGGCGGCGCCGATGACCGTGGGCACCATGGACAGGCCGAGCAGCAGGTAGGTGTTGCGCAGTACCTTGTTGGCGCCGAGAGCAAGTTCGGCACCGGCGTTGGCGACGCGAAGTTCGGGTTGCATTTAGTATTCTCCTCTTTGGGGATGTTGAATCCGACGGTAAGACTACGCAAGGCGCGTAAAAGTTTCAACCGCGCGCCGTCAATTGACTTCATTCCCGCAACTGGTTAATGTTGTGGCCGAAACGGGTGCAAAATCCGTACACCAAGGAGGCGTTGCCCCGAAATCACCGCAACGCGACAGAAACGACATCAACCTGAAGGAGACAAAAATGAACAAGTTGCTCGCAGCTTTGACCGGCGCCGGCCTGCTGTTCCTCGGCAGCGTCAACGCCATGGCCGATGAGGCCGCCATTTCCGACGAGGCCAAGCAAACCCTGTCCAAGGCCGAGGCCGACGTGAAGGAAGCCCAATCCAAGGGCGCCCTGTGGACGACGGCCAAAGATGCCCTGAAAGGCGCCAAGGCCGCAGCGGCAAAAGGCGACAACGCCACCGTCATCAAGGAAGCGAAGATCGCCAGCGAGCACGCCCAGCTCGGCATTCAGCAGTTGAGCTATCCTCAGACCAAATAAGCGACATCCAGGGGGCAGGGCATCGCCCTGCCCCCGTTTTTGCAGGTTCTTTAGTCTATGCGACGTTTCATTCCGCCTTTCCTGATTCTGCTGCTTCCCCTCCTGGCCCATGCCGAAATCGTGAAGTGGGTGGATGA
>JAJZVC010000034.1 GCA_021845865.1 Pseudomonadota bacterium
TACATGGGAATCTCGCGCTTTTCCACCAGGGCGCCGGAGCGCCAGCCGCGGCCGTCGATCACCTGCTCGTTGGCGAGCACGGTGTGGTCCACCGGGTCCCAGTTCACGGTGGCGAGCTTCTTGTAGATCAGGCCCTTCTCGAACAGCTGGGTGAACAGCCACTGCTCCCAGCGGTAGTAGTCCGGCTTGCAGGTGGCCAGTTCCCGGTCCCAGTCGATGCCCAGGCCAAGAGACTTCAGTTGCTTGCGCATGTAGTCGATGTTGGAATAGGTCCACGCCGCCGGCGCCACGTTGTTCTGCATCGCCGCGTTTTCGGCGGGCAGGCCGAAGGCGTCCCAGCCCATGGGCTGCATGACGTTGAAGCCCTTCATGCGGTGGTAGCGGGCCAGCACATCGCCGATGGTGTAGTTGCGCACGTGGCCCATGTGCAGCTTGCCGGAAGGGTAGGGGAACATGGACAGGCAGTAGTACTTGGGCTTGCTGCTGTCCTCGGTGGCCTTGAAGGCCTGGTTCTTTTCCCAGTGCTGCTGGGCGGCGGGTTCGATGTCGGCGGGGGTGTAGTGGGGTTGCATGGGGTTTCTTAGGGTGAATCGGTCAAATTCGAAAATTATACCCCAGCTCAAGCCCTTGCGTCCGGCATGGCTATAATGGGGGCGTTCGTAAGCGGAAATGAACCCGATGCGCTTGTTGCTGTTTTTGTTGTCGCTTTTGTCCCTCTCGGCCCAGGCTTTCCCCCTGATGACGGTGGAGGCGCTGCAGTTGCCCGCTTGGCTGGAGCGGGGCGGGGTGCGCCAGCCCCTGCTTCCCGGCGCCGGGATTCGCCAGGGTGACGGGCTGGTCGTGGGGGGCGGCGGACGCGTCTGGCTGAGCCTGTCCGACGGCAGCCGGGTCAAGCTGGGGGAGTTGGCCGATTTCCGGGTGACGGAGCTGGGGCTGGCGGAGGCGCCGAAAACGACAGGCGGACCGTCCCGGGAAATCGCCCGTCAGCGCCGGGGCGTGGCCCACTCCGGCGAGGCGCCGCCGCTCCTTGCCGCCGCCCTGGAGGTGGCGAAAGGGGCCTTCCGCTTCACCACCGGCAGCCTCGGCCAGACGGGGCGCCGCGAGGTGCGCATCAAGGTCGGGGCGGCCACCGCCGGGATTCGCGGCACCGACGTGTGGGGCAAGTCCAGCGACGAGAAGGACCTGATCTGCCTCATCGAGGGCCAGGTGGTGGTGCAGCACGGCACCAAGCTTCTCAGCTTGCAGGACCCCCTGAGCTTTTTCGTCGTCCCCCGGGGGCAGCCGCCCCTGCCGGTGGGCGCGGCGACGGAGGAGGAGGTGAAAAAATGGGCGCGGGAAACCGAGCTGGAACCCGGTGCCGGCATCCTGCGCCACGATGGCGGGTGGCAGGTCAACCTGTTCGCCTCGCCGGAGCGGCAGGAGACCGAGACGATCCGTGCCCGCCTGGCGGAAAACGGCTATGGCGCGGAAGTGGTGGAAGTGACGGTGAAGGGCAAGCGTTTCCATCGCCTGCGCATCGGCGGCCTGGCGGACCGGGCCGAGGCCGAAGGGCTGGCGCGTCGCCTGGCGGGGCGGTACGGCGTGGCGGCGCCGTGGGTGTCAAATTAGTAGAAATACCATTTGTGCCGAGAAAGTTTTTTTATTACTATCATAAGACTAAAAAATATTCCTAATAAAAGGCATAAGCAGTGGATCGGTTTTTTATGCCCAAGGGCCTGTTGGCCCTTTTATTGGCAGGGTTATGGGGACACGCAACGGTGGCGCAGGCTGCGGAAAGCAGCGCGCCCCGCTTCGATATTGCCCGCTTCGACGTGCGGGGCAACACGCTGCTCAAGGCCGACGCGGTGGCGGCCCTGCTGGCGCCGTTCACCGGCAAGCAGCGGGATTTCCGCGATGTGCAGCTGGCCCTGGAAGCGCTCCAGGACGCCTACCGGGAGGCCGGCTACGGCACCGTGCTGGTGATTCTCCCCGAGCAGGAGGTGGACCGGGGCACCATCGTGCTGAAAATCGCCGAGGCCAAGGTGCGCCAGGTGACCGTCGAGGGCAACCGGCATTTCGATGAGGCCAACATACGCCGCAGCCTCCCCGCCCTGAAGGAAGGCGAAGCGCCCAACACCCGCGCCCTCGCCGCCAACCTGCGCCTGGCCAACGAGAATCCGGCCAAGGAAACCACCCTCCAGTTCCGCGGCACCGACAGCGACGACGCCGTCGATGCGGTGGTGAAGGTCGCCGACGACAAGCCGTGGAAACTGGGCGCCACCCTGGACAACACCGGCACCCAGGCCACCGGCATTTCCCGCCTCGGCCTGTCCTTCCAGCATTTCAACCTGGGCAACCGGGACCAGTCCCTCGCCTTCCAGTACATCACCTCGCCGGAAAAGCCTAGCCAGGTCAACGTCTTCGGCCTGGGGTTCCATGCCCCCCTGTATGCGGCGGATGCGTCGGTGGACGTGTTCGGCGGCCATTCCGACGTGGACTCCGGGGTGGTGGAGAATCTCTTCGCCGTCAGCGGCAAGGGCACGGTGCTGGGCCTGCGCTATAACCAGAATCTGGTCAAGCACGGCGACTACGAGCAGCGCCTGGTCCTCGGCCTGGACTACCGGGCCTACCAGAATGCCGCCGTGCCCCTTGGCGGCACGACTTCGCTGATTCCCGACGTCACCGTCCATCCCCTGAGCCTGGGCTATTCCGGCCAGTGGACCACCGTGCAGGGGACCACCGGGTTTTATCTGACCCTGGTGCGCAATATCCCGGGGGGGAGCATGGGCCGCAACGAACACTTCAACCTCAGCCGTGCCGGCGCCGACGCCGATTACGCCCTGGCGCGCTTCGGCGCCAGCGTGGGGCGGGTGCTGCCGGCGGACTGGCAGGCGAGGCTGGCCCTCAACGGCCAGTACACCGACGACGCCCTGGTGTCGGGGGAGCAGTTCGGCCTTGGCGGCGCCACCTCGGTGCGGGGCTTCAACGAGCGGGAAATCGCCAACGACGTGGGCTACCAGGGCAACCTGGAGCTCTACACGCCGGATATTGCCTCCAAGCTTGGCTGGGGCGAATCCCAGGCGCGGCTGCTGGCTTTCTACGACTTCGGCCACGTCTACCGCAACAAGGCCCTGGCGGGCGAAACCGCTTCCGCCACCGTGGCCAGCATCGGTGCCGGTCTGCGCTACAGCTACCGCAAGAATTTCGGCCTGCGCCTCGACGTCGCCTCGGTGGTGGACGCCGGCGGCAGCCAAAAGGTGGGGGACACGATGATCCACCTCAACCTCGGTTACCTCTACTGAGGGCAGCCATGACGTCTCTTTCACTCTCCCTTCCCCCGCGCTTTCGCCGCTGCGCCCTGGCCGCCGCCGTGAGCTGGGCCGCGGCGACGGCCTGGGCCAACCCCGTCGGTCCCACGGTGGTGAACGGGGGCGCCAGCTTCAGCCAGCAGGGGAGCACCCTCACGGTCACCAACACCCCGGGCGCCATCATCAACTGGCAGCAATTCTCGGTCGGAATCGGCGAAACCACCCGCTTCGTCCAGCAGAACGCGGCCAGCGCGGTCCTCAACCGCGTGGTGGGGCAGGACCCGTCCAGCATCCTCGGCACCCTGCAATCCAATGGCCGGGTCTATCTCGTCAACCCCAACGGCATCGTTTTCGGCGCCGGGGCGGTGGTGGACGTGGCGGGGCTGGTGGCTTCCACCCTTGGCTTGTCCGACCAGGATTTCCTCGCCGGGCGCAACGTCTTCAGCGGCGGCAGCGGGGCGGGCTCCCTGTCCAACCAAGGGAGCATTGCCACCGCCCAGGGCGGCCAGGTTTACCTGGTGGCGCCGAACATCGACAACAGCGGCATCATCCGCGCCCCCGGCGGCGAGGTGATCCTGGCGGCGGGCCACAGCGTGGACCTGGTGGACCCGGCCAATCCCCAGATTTCCGTCGCCCTCGACGCCCCTGATACCCAGGCCGTCAACGTCGGCCAGGTGCTGGCCCAGGGCGGGCGCATCGGCATCTATGGCGCCCTGGTGAACCAGCGCGGCACGGTCAGCGCCGACACGGCAGTGGCGGGGGAGAACGGCAAGATCGTCCTGCGGGCCAGCAAGACCCTGCTGGTGGAGGGGGGCAGCGTCACCTCGGCCACCAACAGCGCCGGCCAGGGCGGTGAAATCCAGCTCCTGGGCGACCAGGTGGGGCTGACCGGCAACGCGGCGGTGGACGCTTCCGGCGCCGCCGGCGGCGGCACGGTGCTGGTGGGGGGCGACAGCCGGGGCGCCAATCCCCTGGTGCAGAACGCCAGCGCCACCTTCGTCGGCGCCGACGCCACGGTGCGGGCCGACGCCCTTGCCGCCGGCAACGGCGGCAAGGTGGTGGTCTGGGGCACGGACGCAGCCCGGGTGTACGGTGCCCTCGGCGCCCGGGGCGGCGCCCTTTCCGGCAACGGCGGCTTCATCGAAACCTCCGGCGGCTACCTGGACGTGACCCGCACCCCCGACGTCTCGGCCCCCAACGGTCTGGGCGGCAGCTGGCTGCTGGACCCCTACGACATCATCATCGGCGCCACCGACACCCCGGCCACCTACACCGGCAGCCCCAACTTCGTCGGCGCCGGCGGCGGCAGCACTTCCTACATCGGCGCCTCGGTGATCAACACCGCCCTCGACGCCGGCAACGTGATCGTGGATACCACCGGCGCGGGCACCGGCACGGGCAATATCACCCTGGATTCGGGTTCCACCATTGGCCGGACGGCGGCGGGGACTTCGACCCTGACCCTCCAGGCCCACAACGATATCATCCTCAACGGCAACATCACGGCCACGGCGCCGGGGGTGACCAACGTGGTGCTGGTGGCCGACCAGGACAGCAGCGGCGCCGGGGCGGTGGCCATTAACGCGCCCATCAACACCAACGGCGGCAACGTGACCATTTCGTCCAGCGGAAATATCACTTTCAATGCCAGCCAGGGGTTGGGCTACGACAATATCGTCGCCGGCGCTGGTTCCGTGACGCTTTCCTCGTCCCTGGGATCAATCGTGGGGGATCCCTGGGGCTCGCCCTATGACGTGATGGCCAGCAGTGTGAACGTAACGGCCAAAACGGGTATCGGCGACATGTACGGCAGTATGTTTTACTTAAGCACACCGTCGGTTACCTTCAGCAATACGGGAACGGGCGGGGTTGGTATCTACGTCAACTTTGGGGGAGCCTCAAGTATTAGCGGGTCGAACTCGGGCGGGGGCGTGAGACTGGATAGTTTTGACTTGGCCTCCCCAACAAACATCGGGCCGATCACGGCGGCGGGGAATATTTACCTGCGCGTCAACAATCCGAACATCGTCGGGGCGGTGAACGCAGGCGCCAACACGGTGTACCTGAACCCTTACACCATTTCTCCGACGGTGCTGCCTGTCAGCATCGGCGGCGCCCAGACCACCGATTTCACCCAGACGGAGCTGAACTACATTAACGCCGGCGGCATCGTGGTGGGCTATGACGGCGCCTGGGGCAACACCACGTCGACCTTGACCGTGGACAGCAGCGTCAACCTGGGCTCTCGAAATATCACCCTGAAGGGAGACACCATTATCCTCACCGGCGGCACCCTCACCGCCACCGGCGGCATCACGCTGAACAGCTCCAGCGGCATCACCCTCAACGGCCTGCTCGACGCGGGCGCCGGTAACGTAAGCATGACCGCCGTCAGTTCCATCGCCGACGGCAACGGCGTGTCCGTGAACAACGTCAACGCCAACAGCCTGACCGCCACGGGCACCACAATCGATCTCGATACCTCGGTAAACACCCTTTCCGCCACGGCTACCTCCGGCCTGCTGAATCTTCGCGAGGCGGACGGCGCCAATGTCACCAGCCTGTCGGCCACCAGCAATATTTCCCTCTCCAGCACTACCGGTAGCTTGGCCCTGGGGACGGTGAGCGCTGGAGGCACCGTGGATTTGTCCGCGCCTGGCGGCAATCTGACGGGCGGTGTGGTCTCCGGCACCAGTCTCATGGCCAGTGCCTTGGGAATGAATCTCGGCACCAACGTGGGCTCGCTTAGTCTTCTCGCTAACGGTGTCAGCGGTGGTATTTCCATCAATCAGGCGGGAGCGGTGACGGTGAGCAGTGCCTCGGCTATCGACGGGCCTATCGACATCCATGCTGGTGGCGCCATGAACGTCGTCGGTGCCGTGGCGGGCGGGGCATGGGGGATGAACCTTTCCACCAGTTCCGGCAATCTGACCGTGGGCAGCCTGGATGCCACGGGGGATTATGTCAACCTCGCCGCCGAGGCGGGCGCAATTATTGATGGCAATGGCGCTATCAACAACATCGTGGCCACCGGCACGAAGCTGAAAGCTAGCGCGGGCATCGGCGGCGCGGCGGACCCCCTGGAAATGCAGGTCACGGATTTGTGGAGCGCGGGCGGTTCAGGCGGAACCTACATCGCCAATGCCTCCTCCCTGCTCAACGCCTGGAACATGACCGGCGCCGGCGTGGCGCTGACCCACGGCGGCGGCGACCTGGGGGTGGGACTGATCGACGTGGGGGGCGGTGATGCCTCCCTGGCGGCATCGTCGGGGGCCATCAAGGACCTCAACGGCGCGGGGGTGAACAACTTCGTCGCCCGCAACCTCACCCTTGCCGCCGCCAACGGCGCCGACTTCGACTACATGATCAGCGGCGCCCTGGATGCCAGCGGCGTCACGGGAGTGGTGAACGCCCGGGTTTATAGCACCGCCACCTCCCCCACGGTGACCCAGACCGTCAACACCACCACCGCCAGCACCAACACCCTGGCGACGCCGGTGTCGGAACAGCAGCAGACCGTGGCCACGGCCACGCCGGTGGAGAAGAAGGAAGACGCCGCGGCGGAGGACAAGGCGGCCAATGGCGAGAACGGCAAGAACGGCGATCAGGGAGAGAAGAAAAAAGATGCCAAGAAACCCCGTAGCTGCAACTAGCCTGTTCCTGCTCCTGCTGGCCCTGTGCCTGCCGGCCTGGGCCGGGGTGGGAGTGCTGCTTCAGTACAGCGGCGTGGTGTCCGCCCGCTCGACGGACGGCAAGGTGCGCGTCCTGTCCCTGCGCTCCGCGGTGGAGCAGGGCGATACCCTCTATACCGAAAAGGACAGCTACGCCCTGATCAAATTCAACGACGGCGGCCAGCTCACCCTGCGGCCCCTGTCCTCCATCAGCCTCGACGCCTACCAGTTCGAGCCCGCCAGGCCGGAAAAGGACAACGCCGTCTTCCATCTGCTGAAGGGGGGCTTCCGCGCCATTACCGGCCTCCTTGGCAAGCGCAGCCGGGAAAACTACCGCATGGTCACGCCTTCGGCCACCATCGGCATTCGCGGCACCCACTACGGCGGCCTGGAATGCCGCGCCGAGTGCGCCGGTCTGGAAGGCGCCAAGCGCCCGGCCACGGACGGTTTCTACGTGGACGTGGTGGAAGGGGCCGTCGAGGTCAAGAACGCCGGCGGCAGCCAGGTGCTCGGCGCCGGCCAGGCCGGCGTGGTGCAGGATGCCCAGACCATGCTGCAACTCCTGCCCGCGCCGCCGGCGGGGGTGCGCTTCACGCCGCCCCCCGGGGCACAGAAGGCGCCGGAGAGCAACGGCGTCGGGCGCCAGGAAAACGCGGACTGCATCGTCGCGCCCTAGGACCAGGCGATGCTCGACGCTCTCCTGGCGAAACTCGAAGCGCGTCTCGGCGCCACGCCGGCTAATTTGCGTCCCCTCTCCGGCGGCTGCGTGGGGGAGGTGTACGGCCTGGAGGCGGGGGGCGAGCGCTATGCCCTCAAGGTGGACCGGCAGCAGGGCGGGGCCCTGGCGGTGGAAGGACGGATGCTCGACTACCTGGAGCGGCGCACCGCTCTCCCGGCGCCCAGGGCGGTGGCCTACGACGACGGCTATCTCCTCATGACCTGGGTGGAAGGGGGCGGCGGGGGCGGCGGCGAGCTCCACGCCGCCGACCTGCTGGCGGACCTGCACGATCTTTCCGCCGACGCCTACGGCTTCGAGTTCGACACCGTCATCGCCGCGCTGCATCAGCCCAATCCCTGGACCCCCCGCTGGCTCGACTTCTTCGCCGAGCAGCGGGTGGTGGAGATGGCCAAGCAGGCCTACGACGCCGGCAACCTCCCCGGCGAACTGCTGCGCCGGGCGGAGCGCCTCGCCGGGCGGCTGTCCGATTGGCTGGAGGAGCCGGCCAAGCCCGGCCTGGTCCACGGCGACGTCTGGAGCGGCAACGTCATGGGGCGGGGCGGGCGCATCACCGGCTTCATCGACCCGGCCCTCTACTTCGCCGATCCGGAAGTGGAGCTGGCCTTCATCACGTTGTTTTCCACCTTCGGCGACGCCTTCTTCAGCCGCTACGCCGAACGGCGCGGCCTGTCGCCCCAGTTCTGGGACGCCAAGCGGCCGCTGTACAACCTCTATCCGCTGCTGGTCCATGCCCGTCTCTTCGGCGGCGGCTACGTCAGCCAAGCGGGGAGCATCCTGCGCCGTTTCGCCGGTTGACAAGGCCGGCGCTTGTGTTTCATGCTAAAAAAATGAATTTCCTGCGGCAGTTTCTTTTCGCCTGGCTCGCCTTTCTCCTGCTTTTCGCCCAGCAGGGGGCGGCGGTCCACGCCCTGTCGCACCTGGCGGACGCCCGTCCGGCCCAGCAGGAAAAGCACCTGCCCCATTCCCCGGCCTGCGACAAGTGCGTCGTCTTTGCCGGCATCGGCCACGGCGCGGCGTCCGCCCCCGTGGTCTTCGTTCTGCCCCGGGGCGAGATGGTCCAGGCCGACGCCGTCGCGCCGGTTTTCCGCTCCGTCACCGCCACCTACTACCGTTCCCGCGCTCCCCCCGCCCTCGCCTGAAGCGAATCCGGTTTGAGGCGGCGCTTCTGGCGCCCGCCCCGTTCATCATTTCGACGAGGCATACCATGTTCCAACGCAAACTCATCGCGTCGGGCGTCCTGTTGGCGCTCGGCCTGCCGTGCGCCGCCCAGGGCGCGACGGACGCGGACATCCAGCAGCTCCGCAGGGAAATCCAACTCATGAAACAGGCCTACGAGGCCCGCATCGACGCCCTCGAACGGCGCGTCGTCATCGCCGAGAACCGGGCGGAACAGGCCAAGGGCAAGGCCGAGCAGGCCGAGGCCGCTGCCGTCGCCCAACCGGCGCCGGCCCGGGGCGGCGACAGCGTCAGCGCCTTCAATCCCGGCGTGTCGCTGATTCTGTCCGGCCTCTACGGCAACCACTCCCAGGACCCGTCGGGCTACCAAATCACCGGCTTCCATCTGCCCAACGACGTGATGGGCGACGTCCGCCCCCAGCGCGGCTTCAGTCTGGCGGAGTCGGAGCTGGGCATTGCGGCCAATATCGACCCGGATTTCTACGGCGCCATGCACTTTTCCATCCGCCCCGACAACACCGTGTCCACCGAGGAGGCCTTCATCCAGACCACCTCCCTGCCCCACGGGCTGACGGTGAAGGCCGGACGCTTCTATTCCGGCATCGGCTACCTCAACGAACAGCACGCCCACACCTGGGACTTCGTCGACGCCCCCCTGGCCTACCAGGCCTTCCTCGGCGGCCAGCTCAACAACGACGGCGTGCAGCTGCGCTGGCTGGCCCCCACCGACACCTACCTCGAACTGGGGGCGGAGGCGGGCCGCGGCGGCAGCTATCCCGGCACGGGCCGCGACAAGAACGGCGTCGGCGCCAGCGCCCTGTTCGCCCATGCGGGCGGCGATATCGGCGACAGCAACAGCTGGCGGGCCGGCCTGTCCCTGTTCCAGACCGCCCCCCAGGGGCGCCAGTGGGACGATGCTAGCCTGGCCGGCGCCGGCGTCACCAATAGCTTCAGCGGCAACAGCAAGCTGTGGGTCGTGGACGGGGTGTGGAAATGGGCCCCCCACGGCAATCCCTACTACACCAACTTCAAGCTCCAGGGCGAGTATCTGCGGCGGGTCGAGGACGGCAGCCTGGTCTATGACACCGCCGGGGTGGCCACGCCGGGAAGCTATGCCGCCACCCAGTCCGGCTGGTATCTGCAGGGGGTCTACCAGTGGGCGCCCTACTGGCGCGTCGGCCTGCGCGCCGAGCGCCTGTCCTCCGGCAGCGTCGACTACGGCGTCAACAACGCCAGCCTGCCGCGGCCCGATTACAGCCCGGCCCGCAATAGCCTGATGGTGGATTACAACCCCAGCGAGTTCAGCCGCATCCGCTTCCAGGTGGCCCAGGACAAGGCCACCGAGGGCCGCGTCGACAACCAGCTGTTCCTGCAATACCAGATGAGTCTCGGCGCCCACGGCGCCCACAAGTTCTGAGGAGAAACGCCATGAACCTGCTTCGCGCCATCAAACCGCTGCTGGCGGCCCTGATTTTCGCCGCCGCTCCCGCCCACGCCGCCCTCAACGTCCTCGCCTGCGAACCCGAGTGGGGCGCTCTGGCGCGGGAACTGGGCGGGGACAGGGTGAGCGTCTACGACGCGACCAATGCCTTCCAGGACCCCCACCGCATCCAGGCCAAGCCCAGCCTGCTGGCCAAGGCCCGCAACGCCGACCTCCTGGTGTGCACCGGGGCGCAGCTGGAAATCGGCTGGCTGCCCATTCTGCTGCGGCAATCCGGCAACCCCAGGATTCAACCCGGCCAGCCGGGCTATTTCGAAGCGTCGCGCTTCGTCCGCATGCTGGAGGTGCCCGCCAGCGTGGACCGTTCCCAGGGCGACGTCCACCCGGGCGGCAACCCCCATATCCAGACCGACCCCCGCAACATCGCCCAGGCGGCGGACGGCATGGCGAAGCAGCTGGCCCAGGTGGACCCGGCCAACGGTCCCTATTACCAGGCCCGCTACAAGGAGTTCGCCGCCCGCTGGCAGGCGGCCATGGCGCGCTGGGATAAGGAGGCGGCGCCCTTGCGCGGAACGCCCATCGTGGTGCAGCACAAGGGCTTCCCCTACCTGGAGAACTGGCTCGGCCTGAAGGAAGTGGCCGCCCTGGAGCCCAAGCCTGGCGTGGAGCCGACGGCCACGCACTTGGAGGAAGTGCTCTCCCTGCTGCAGCATCAGCCGGCGAAAATGGTTATCCGCGCCGCCTACAACGACGGCCGGGCGTCCGACTGGCTGGCCCAGCGGACGAAGATGGCGGTGGTGGTGCTGCCTTTCACCGTGGGTGGATCGGACAAGGCCAAGGACCTGTTCGGACTGTTCGACGACACGGTGCAGAAGTTGCTGCAAGCGGTGAAATAGCGACGTTTTCCCCCTCCGCCGTTTACGGGAGGGGGACTGCAACTCCCTCCTCGCAGGCGGAGGGCAACACAAGGACATCCACATGAATCTCGACGCCCTCAGTCTTTCCATCCTCGGCCCGGCTTTCCTCGCTGGCCTGGTGGTGCTCTCCACTCACGTCCCCCTCGGCGCCCAGGTGCTGAAGCGGGGCATCGTTTTCATCGACCTGGCCATCGCCCAGGTGGCCGGCCTCGGCGTGGTGGCCGCCGACCGCCTCGGCTTCGAGCCCCAGGGCTGGGCGGTGCAGGTGGCCGCCGTTTCCGCCGCCCTGGCCGGGGCCCTGCTCCTCACCTGGAGCGAAAAGCGCTGGCCGGAGGTGCAGGAGGCCCTGATCGGCGTCCTGTTCGTGGTGGCCGCCAGCGCGGGGGTGCTGCTGATGGCCGCCGACCCCCACGGCGGCGAACACCTCAAGGACCTGCTGGTGGGCCAGATATTGTGGACCAGCTACGGCCAGCTGCCCCTGGCGGCGGGGTTGTCCGTCCTGATCCTGGCCCTGTGGTTCGGCCTCGGCCAGCGTCTGGGACGGGCCGGCTTCTATATCCTCTTCGCTTGCGCCGTGACCGCCTCGGTGCAGCTGGTGGGGCTGTACCTGGTGTTCTCCAGCCTCATCGTCCCGGCTCTCGCCACCCGCCGCCTGGGCAAGGGGCGGTTGGCGGCGGCCTATTTGCTGGGGGCGGCGGGCTACGCCGTGGGCCTTGCCCTGTCGGCCCTTTACGACTTCCCCAGCGGGGCGGTGATCGTCCTGGTCCTGGCCGCCCTGGCGGTTCCGGTTTACGCCCTGGCGCCGGCGGCGAAAGCCTAGTCCGCCGCCTTGCTTGCCCGCTCGGCGCTGTCCAGCATCCGTTTCTCCCGCTGGAACACCAGCACCGAGCCGATGCGCAGGGAGCCGAGGACGAACAGCAATGCGCTCAGGGCATAGATGTCGCCGGAAGCGATCTGGTGCTCGAAGAGCTTGATCATGATCTCCCGCAGGACGAAGACGATCCCGGCATCGACGATGAAGGTCATGCGCAGGCGGTGCTCGCTGAAGTAGTCGGTGAGGGAGCGGGACAGCTCGATGAGGATGAACAGGGTCAGCACCTCGGAAATGATGCGCACGTACTGGCGGGTGATGTCCTCGTTGGCCAGCAGGTCCCCCACGTTGAGGAACAGCCGGGCCACGCCGACGACGATGCCGAGGGCGATGAACAGCAGCATGACGCTGAAGGCGGCGCAGATTACCTTGTCGTAGAGCTTCATCAGGGGGGATTTCATGGCGGGCCCTCCAAGAGCGGCGAGGCGCCAGTATAATGAGGCAAGATTTCACATTCGCGACGGAACCCCCATGGAACAATACCGCGGCACCACCATCCTCTCCGTCCGGCGCGGCAGCCAAGTCGCCCTGGGCGGCGACGGGCAGGTCACCCTGGGCAACATCGTGGTCAAGGCCAGCGCCCGCAAGGTGCGGCGCCTGTACCACGACAAGATTCTGGCCGGCTTCGCCGGCGGCACGGCGGACGCCTTCACCCTCTTCGAGCGCTTCGAGGCCAAGCTGGAGAAGCACCAGGGCCACCTGCTGCGCAGCGCGGTGGAACTGGCCAAGGACTGGCGCACCGACCGCATCCTGCGCCGCCTCGAGGCCATGCTGGCGGTGGCCGACCGGGAGGTGTCCCTGATCATCACCGGCAACGGCGACGTGCTGGAACCGGAGCACGGCCTGGTGGCCATCGGCAGCGGCGGTCCCTACGCCCAGGCCGCCGCCCGCGCCCTGTTGGACCACACCCAGCTGCCGCCCCAGGAAGTGGTGAAGCAGGCGCTCACCATCGCCGCGGACCTGTGCATTTACACCAACCAGAACCACGTAATCGAAACGTTGGAGTGAGGGGAAAGGGGCGAGGAGTGAGGAGTAACCCCTGCTTCTCCTCACTCTTTACGCCTAACTCCTCGCTTGAGTGAAAACCATGACCCAGATGACTCCCCAAGAAATCGTCCACGAACTGGACAAGCACATCATCGGCCAGGCCGCCGCTAAACGGGCCGTGGCCGTGGCCCTGCGCAACCGCTGGCGGCGCCAGCAGGTCCCCGACCCCCTGCGTCAGGAAATCACCCCCAAGAACATCCTGATGATCGGCCCCACCGGCGTGGGCAAGACCGAGATCGCCCGCCGCCTGGCCAAGCTCGCCAATGCGCCCTTCATCAAGGTGGAGGCCACCAAGTTCACCGAGGTGGGCTACGTGGGCCGGGACGTGGATTCCATCATCCGCGACCTGGCGGAGACCGCCATCAAGCAGACCCGGGAGCAGGAGACCCAAAAGGTGCGCCACCGGGCCGAGGACGCCGCCGAGGAACGCATCCTCGACGTCCTCCTGCCGCCGGCGCGGGAAATGGGCTTCGCCCAGCCCCAGCCGAGCGAGGAGGAAAACGCCACCCGGCAGAAATTCCGCAAGATGCTGCGGGAAGGCAAGCTGGACGACAAGGAAATCGAAATCGAGGTGGCGGCGGTCCAGGCCCACATGGAAATTCTCGCCCCGCCCGGCATGGAGGAACTGACCTCCCAGCTCCAGGGCATGTTCCAGAACATGGGGGCCGCCCGCCGCAAGGCGAAGAAAATGAAGGTGGCCGAAGCCATGAAGGCGCTCATCGAGGAGGAGACCGCCAAGCTGGTCAACGACGAGGAGCTCAAGCTGCGCGCCGTGCAAAGCGTGGAGCAGAACGGCATCGTCTTCCTCGACGAAATCGACAAGATCACCTCCCGCTCCGAGGCCCAGGGCGCTGATGTCTCCCGCCAGGGGGTGCAGCGGGACCTGCTGCCACTGGTGGAGGGCACGACCGTCACCACCAAGTACGGCATGATCAAGACCGACCACATCCTGTTCATCTGCTCCGGCGCCTTCCACCTCGCCAAGCCTTCGGACCTGGTGCCCGAGCTGCAGGGCCGCCTGCCCATCCGGGTGGAGCTGGATTCCTTGAGCGTGGCGGACTTCGAGCAGATTCTCACCAACACCGACGCCTGCCTCACCCGCCAGTACCAGGCCTTGCTGGAGACCGAGGGCGTGAAGCTGGACTTCACGCCCGACGCCATCCGCCGCCTGGCGGAAATCGCCTGGGAGGTGAACGAGAAGACCGAAAACATCGGCGCCCGCCGCCTCCACACCGTGATGGAGCGCCTGCTGGAGGAAGTGTCCTTCGACGCCGGCCGCCACAGCGGCCAGACCGTCACCGTGGACGCCGCCTACGTGGACGGCAAGCTCAAGGAGCTGGCCAGGAGCGAGGACCTCGCCCGTTATGTGTTGTAACACGATTACCCCCTCCCCCGCACCCGTAAAGGGTGTCTCCGCCGAGTTCCCGCCGCTTTGCGGCGACCGTGACGGGACAGGCGGGGGAGGGCAGGGGAGAGGGCAGCCCCTGGTGCCATGAGCCGTATTCAATTCTCCCTCCGCTGGACCCTCATCGGCCTGCTGCTGGCCGCCATCCTCGCCATGCTCTACGCCGGCGGGGCCCTGGACAAGGCCATCGACCGCGTCCTCGGCCAGGCCCCGGAACGGCACGTCTACGACGAGGCCGGTCTGCTGTCCGAACATGACCGGGACAAGTTCGAGGAATACCTCGCCTGGGTGCGCAAGGAATCCGACGTGGACCTGCGCTTCGTCTTTCTCAAGGACGTGGGCGGCCAATCCCTGGAGCAGCTCGCCGCCGACCGCCTCACCCGCCTCGGCATCGGCGGGCGCAGCGGCAACGCCCGGGGCGTCCTGCTGCTCTACGACCCCGCCAGCCGCCGGCTGCGCATCGAGGTGGGCTATGGCCTGGAGGGTGTTCTGCCCGACAGCTTCGTCGCCTACCTGATGCGCGACCATGCAAGCGCCTACTTCGCCCACGGCGATTTCAGCCTGGGGCTGCGCCTGCTGGTGCGCCTCATCCACCAGCGCGTCCGCGAGGCGGTGCTGGGGCGGGCTTTCGACCCCAAGGTGCTGGACCTCATGGGGCGGGCCGGCTGGCTTTCCGGCGGGGCGGGCGGCACCGCTATCCTGCCCGCTGGCCAAGCCTACCTGGGAGGCGAACTGGACGATGCGCAGCGCCGCCGTTTCGGCCCCCAACCCACGCCCGAGGCCGCCTACCGGGCTTACCTGGCGTGGCTCGCCGAAGGCAGGAAGGACGCCGATATTGGACTTCTCACCGCCGACTCCCGCGCCTTCGTCGCCGCGCTGCCCCTGAGCCGGGCCTATTTCGAGTTCATCCTGATGCAGGAATACGGCCGCGCCCACCAGGTGGATGTGCGGGACGACAAGGCCATGGTTTATTTCACCGACGATCCCCTGGTGAGCCCCCACTTCTTTGTCAAGGACGCCGAGGGCTGGCGTCTCGACCTGATGGCCGAGGTGCGCGACACCAAGAACCGGGTGGGCGGCGTTTATGCCTGGGACATGCGCCAAAGCGGCGACCCCTACCTCCAGGCCTTCGCCGACCGCTGGGTGAAACTGCGCGGCTACTGGCGAATCCAGGGCGGGGACAACAGGGAACTGCCCCTGGCGGCGAAATAGCCCCAATGATTACGGGAGAGCTGAAATGACCGATGACGACCGCCTAGTAGAAATCGAAACCAAGATCGCCTTCCAGGAAGACCTGACCCAGGAGCTGAACAAGCTGGTCTATGCGCAGCAGAAGAAGATAGACCGCCTGGAAGCCGTTTGCCAGGCCCTGGCCGACCACGTGCGGGAACTGACGCGGACGGTGGCGGAAGGGCAGCGGGCGGGGGGCGCCGTCGACGAGCGCCCGCCTCATTATTGAGGGGAGTTTGTCCATGAAATTCCACGATCTGCCCCTCGGCGCCCGCTTCGAGCTGGAAGGCGCCGTTTACGTCAAATCCGGCCCGGTGCTGGCGAACAAGGAGGGCAGCGGCGAATCCCGTTTCATGGCCCGCTACAAGGTGGTGACGCCCCTGGATGGGGCGACGGCCAAGCCCAAGGCGGCCAGCGGGAAGATGCTCAAGGAGGAGGCGGTGCTGGCGGCTTTCGAGAGTTTCTACGGCCGTTGCCAAGAGGTCCTGGCTGGGCTGGGCGGCGAGCTGCCCGCCGAGCGATTGGCGGCGCTTCAGGCAGAGATGGATGGCGCCCGCGCCGGCTTAATCAAAGCGCTGTCCCGGGGTTGAGTTCTTGCATGCTTCCAGGGATGCGGAAGGGCTGTCTCCGGCCTATTGATGCCCATGGACTTTCTGGTGCTATAATCCCGCTCCGATTCCATTCTTTAAGTTTCTTCCCGTGGCCGTTTCGTCGCCCTTTTGCACCAATCTGAGGCATTGCACCGTTTTGAAGCGAGCGATCTTCGCCGTGGCAGCGGTGCTGCTGCTCTTCGCCCTCACGGTGGAGCGCATGGATTTCGCCTTGGACTTCGCCGAGCCCAATGACGGCTCGAAGAGCGTGCTGGTGCTGAATGACGGCCTCGACGATATCCAGGACAACGAACCTTTCCTTCCCCTGGTGGCTTCGCCTTGCTGCAACGGCTTCGTAATGGCTGCCGCCGCCGGTTTCGTCAAACTTCCGGTCGTCCAGGCCATTTACAGTCCCGAACTCCGCCCCCCCGCGCTCGCCTGAGCGCATCCCCCTTTTGCTGACCGTCCAGCGGATTTGACAGCCGCGGAACGGTTTTTGCTGTAGTGCCGCCGGAGCGTATTTTCCGCGCTTCGGGCATTAGGACGGAATCGACATGTACCGCAACTTGTTTTTATCGGCGTGCGGGCTGCTGCTGGCGGCCCTCGGCCACGGGGCGAATGCCCTGACCCTGGACGAGGCCCTGCGCCTCGCCGAAATCCATAGCCCCCTCCTGGCCGCCGCCGTGGCGCAGGAGCAGGGGGCCAAGGCCGCTCTCGACACGGCGGCGGCCTATCCCAACCCCGAGCTGGAACTGGCCGGGGGTTCCTACCGGCCCCGCCAGCCCGGCGCCGCCAGCGGCCATGCCGAGGCGGTGGGGCTGTCCCAGCCGGTGGAGCTGTTCGGCGTGCGCGGCGCCCGCCGCCAGATGGCGGAGGCGGGGGTCGAGGCGGGCGGCGCCGCGCTGCGCCAGGCCCGGATCGACCTGCGCAGCCGGGTGAAGCTGGCCTACTACGACGTGCTGCGCCGCCTGGGCGAAGCCAAGCTGGCGGCGGAGAGCCGCGCCCTGCTGGAGCAGATTCGCGACCGGGTGAAACTGAAGGTGGAGGTGGGGGAATCTGCCCGCTACGAACTGGTGAAGGCCGAGACGGAAGCCCTGTCCGCCGAGAACGCGGCCAAGAGCGCCGAGCTGCGGGTGATCCAGGCGCGCGCCGCCCTCAAGGCCCTGATCGGCGCGCCCCTGCCCGACGGCTTCACGGTGGTGGCCGAGGAGCGGCCTTCGGCTCCCCTGCCCGACCTGGAGAGCGTGCAGCGGGAAATGCGCGAGCGCCAGCCCCTGCTCAAGGCCGCCGAGGCGGAAACCCGCAAGGCCCATGCCCGGGTGGAGATGGAGCGCAGCCTGCGTCTTCCCCAGCCCACCCTCAAGTGGACTTCCGAGCGCGATCCGGAGAGCCGCCTGTGGCGCTTCGGCGTGGCCCTGCCGCTGCCCCTGTGGAACCGCCGCGACGGCCCCATCGGCGAGGCGGTGGCCGGCCTGCATCAGGCCGAGGCCGAGGCCCGGCGCGTGCGGCTGGGCCTGGAGGCGGAGCTGGACCAGGCCTATGCCCGCTACGAAATCGCCAAGCGCCAGGTGGAGGTGTTCGAATCCGGCCTCCTGCGGGAAGCGGAGAGCGCCCTCAAGGTGGCGGAAGCCGCCTACCGCTACGGCGAGCGCAGCATCCTCGATTATCTGGACGCCCAGCGGGTGCAGCGCGCCACCCGTCTCGACTTTCTCAATGCCCGTTACGAATTGCAGGCCGCCCTGGTGGAGATCGAACGCCTGCGCGCCTTTCCCGGAGAATCCTGATGAAACGATGGTTGGTTTTTTTGATGTTGACGGCTTTCCTCGCCGGCTGCGGCGGCGAGGAGGAGAAGCCCGCCGCCGCCCCGGCGGACCCCACGGTGGTGACGGCGCCGCCGGAATTGCTCCAGCGGCTGAAGATCGGCCCCGCCGGCGAGGCGGAAATCGGCGACGTGCTGCGGGTCCCCGCCCAGGTGGCGGTGGACGGTACCCGCTACGCCCGCATCGGCGCGCCCGTGACCGGGCGGGTGACGGAAATCCTTGCCTTGCCGGGGCAGAAGGTGAAGGCCGGCGATGAATTGGCTTCCCTTCACAGCACCGAGCTGTCCGCCGCCCAGCTGGCCTACCTCAAGGCCGCTTCCCAGCAGGACCTGCAGCGCAGGGCGGTGGAACGGGCCAAGCTGCTCTACGGCGCCGACGTCATCGGCCTGGCGGAGCTGCAAAAGCGCGAGGCCGAGCTGTCCCAGGCCCGGGCCGAGTTCCAGGCCGCCCACGACCAGCTCAAGGTCCTGGGCATGCCGGCGGCGGCGGTGGCCAAGCTGGCGAGGAACGGCAACATCCGCTCCCTGTCCACGGTGACCGCCACCCTGAACGGGACGGTGATCGAGCGCCGCGTGACCCAGGGCCAGGTGGTGCAGCCGGCGGACGTGCTGTTCACCATTGCCGACCTGGGCCACGTGTGGATCACCGCCGAGGTGCCGGAGCAGCAGGCGGAGATGGTCAAGCAGGGGGAGGCGGCCCTGGCCGAAATTCCCGCCCTGCCCGGGCGCAAGATCGAGGGCAAGCTGATCTACGTGGCCGACACGGTGGACCCCAAGAGCCGCACGGTGACGGTGCGCATGGATGTGGAAAACCCGGACCGCGGCATCAAGCCGGAAATGCTCGCCACCATGCTGATCCGCGGCAAGGCGGAAAAGCGCCTGGCGGTGCCGGCCCAGGCGGTGGTGCGGGAGGAGAACAAGAGCTTCGTCTTCGTCCAGCTCGACGGCCAGCGCTTCAAGCTGCGGGCGGTGGAACTGGGGCCCGAGGTGGATGGCCGGGTGCCGGTGCTGAAGGGTCTCCAGGCGGGTGAGAAGATCGTCGCCGACGGCGCCTTCCACCTCAACAACGAGCGCAAGCGCAAAGAACTGGAAGGGAGCTGAGCATGTTCGAAGCAGTCATCCGCGCGGCCCTGAAACAGCGCCTCGTGGTGGTGGTGCTCGCCGCCGCCTTGCTGGTTGCCGGTTTCAGCGCCGCCCGCAAGCTGTCGGTGGACGCCTTTCCCGACGTGACCAACGTCCAGGTGCAGATCGCCACCGAGGCCCCCGGCCGCTCGCCGGAGGAGGTGGAGCGTTTCGTCACCGTGCCCCTGGAAATCGCCATGACCGGCCTGCCGGGGCTGGAGGAGATGCGCTCCCTCAACAAGCCGGGGCTGTCCCTCATCACCCTGGTGTTCACCGACGCCACCGACGTCTATTTCGCCCGTCAGCTGGTGATGGAGCGCCTGATCGAAGTGGGCAGCCGCATGCCTCAGGGGGTGACGCCGGTGTTGGGGCCCGTGTCCACGGGCCTGGGGGAGGTCTACCAGTACACCCTGGAACGCCCCGACGACGGCGACAAGGCGTTGCCGATGGAAGAGCTGACCCGGCGCCGCATCGCCCAGGACTGGGTGGTGCGCCCCCTGCTGCGGGGCATCCCGGGGGTGGCGGAGATCAATTCCCAGGGGGGCTACATCAAGCAGTACCAGGTGCTGGTGAACCCGGACCGGATGCGCCACTACAAGGTGCGCCTGCAGGACGTCTACGAGGCCCTGGCCCGCAACAACGCCAACTCCGGCGGCGGCGTGCTGCCCCATTACGCCGAGCAGTACCTCATCCGCGGCGTGGGCCTGATCGGCAGCCTGGACGACATCCGCGCCATCGTGCTGAAGGAGGAGGACGGGGTGCCGGTGTATATCCGCGACGTGGCGGAGGTGACCATCGGCCACGACGTGCGCCAGGGGGCGGTGGTGAAGAACGGCGTCACCGAGTCCGTGGGCGGGGTGGTGATGATGATCCGCGCCGGCAACGCCAAGGAGGTGGTATCCCGCATCAAGGCCCGGGTGGACGAGATCAACGCCAAGGGCATGCTGCCCGACGGCCTCAAGATCGTGCCCTACTACGACCGCAGCGAGCTGGTGGACGCCGCCCTGAAGACGGTGGTCAAGGTGCTGATCGAGGGGGTGGTGCTGGTGGTCATCGTGCTGTTCCTGTTCCTCGGCGACGTGCGTTCGTCCCTGATCGTCATCGCCACCCTGGTGCTGACGCCCCTGGCGACCTTCATGGTGATGAACCGCTACGGCCTGTCGGCCAACCTCATGTCCCTGGGGGGATTGGCCATCGCGATAGGCCTGATGGTCGACGGCTCGGTGGTGGTGGTGGAGAACGCCTTCAGCCATCTCGGCCACCACAAGGGCCGCTCCCTGAGCCGGGTGCGGGTGGTGCTGGACGCCACGGTGGAGGTGGCCAAGCCCACCATTTTCGGCGTCTCCATCATCATCCTGGTGTTCCTGCCCCTGATGACCCTCCAGGGCATGGAGGGCAAGATGTTCGCCCCCCTGGCCTATACCATCGCCATCGCCCTGGCGCTGTCCCTGCTGCTGTCCCTGACCCTGACGCCGGTGTTGTCCTCCTACCTGCTGGAAGGCAAGGGGGAGCACGACACCCGCCTTATCGCCGCCTTCAAGAAACGCTATTTCAAGCTGCTGGACTGGGCCCTGGCCAACGAGAAGAAGACCATCGGCGGCGCCGTCGGACTGTTCCTTTTCGCCGTGGCGCTGCTGCCGTTCCTCGGCACGGCCTTCATCCCGGAGATGAAGGAGGGCTCCATCGTCCCCGGCATCAACCGGGTGCCCAACATCTCCCTGGACGAGTCCATCCGCATGGAGATGGAGGGCATGCGCCTGGTGATGCAGGTGCCGGGGGTGAAGTCGGCGGTGTCCGGCGTGGGCCGGGGGGAAAGCCCGGCGGACCCCCAGGGACCCAACGAATCCACCCCCATCGTCAGCCTGCTGCCCCGGGATGAATGGCCGTCGGGGTGGACCCAGGATACCATCGCGGAAAAGATCAGGGAGAAGCTCATGGCCCTGCCCGGGGTGCAGATCGTCATGGCCCAGCCCATCTCCGACCGGGTGGATGAGATGGTCACCGGCGTGCGCTCCGACGTGGCGATCAAGGTGTTCGGCGACGACCTGGAAACCCTGAAGAAGAAGGCGGAGGAAATCGCCAAGGTGGCGGGCGGCATCCAGGGCGCCCAGGACTTGCGGGTGGAGCGGGTCACCGGCCAGCAGTACCTCTCCATCGAGATCGACCGCCAGGCCATCGCCCGCTACGGCCTCAACGCCTCGGACATCCACGACGTGATCGAGGCGGCTATCGGCGGCAAGGAGGCGACCCAGATATTCGAGGGCGAGCGCCGCTTTTCCGCCGTGGTGCGCCTGCCCCAGGCCTTCCGCGACAACGTGGAGGCCATCCGCCACCTCCTGGTGACTTCCCCCAACGGCGCCCAGGTGGCCCTGGAAAGCCTGGCCAACATCCGCCTCCTCGACGGCCCCTCCCAGATCAGCCGGGAGAGCGGCAAGCGCCGCATCGTGGTGGGGGTCAACGTCAAGGACCGGGACCTGGGGAGCTTCGTCGCCGAGCTGCAGGGAGCGGTGGAAAAGAAGGTGAAGCTGCCCGAGGGCTACTACCTGGAGTGGGGCGGCCAGTTCCAGAACATGGAGCGGGCCATGGGGCACCTGATGATCATCGTGCCGGTGACCATCGGGGCCATCTTCTTCCTGCTGTTCATCCTGTTCAACTCGGTGCGCTATGCTTCGCTGATCATCCTGGTGCTGCCCTTCGCCTCCATCGGCGGGGTGATCGCCCTCTTCGTCAGCGGCGAGTACCTGTCGGTGCCGGCGTCGGTGGGCTTCATCGCCCTGTGGGGCATCGCGGTGCTGAACGGGGTGGTGCTGGTGTCCTATATCCGCAGTCTGCGGGACGATGGCATGGGCCAGGACGAGGCGGTGAAGAAGGGCTGCCAGCAGCGCTTCCGCCCGGTGCTGATGACCGCCACCGTGGCCATGCTGGGCCTGATCCCCATGCTCTTCGCCAGCGGGCCGGGGTCCGAGGTGCAGCGGCCCCTTGCCATCGTGGTGATCGGCGGCCTCATTACTTCCACCCTGCTCACCCTGGTGGTGCTGCCCACCCTCTACAAGCGCTTCGAAGAGAAGCATTACGAGCCCTGACCGAGGAGAATCCATGAAAGAGATTAAAGCCATCATCCAGCCCAGCAGGCTGCACAAAGTCCGCGATGCCTTCCGCGACCTGGAGGGATTCCCGGGCATGAACGTGTCCAGGGTCCAGGGGTGCAGCCAGCACGCCGGGCCGGAACGCCACGCCAAGGTGAAGGAGGAGCTGACGGATTTCGCCGACAAGATTCGCATTGAAATCGTCGCCCCGGACGAGATGGTGGAAGCCGTCGTCAACCTCATCCACGACAACGCCTACACCGGCCAGACCGGCGATGGCGTGTTGTGGGTGACGGAGGTGGAGGTGTTCCGCCGCCTGTGCAAACGGGAAGAATAAAACGTAGTTGATAACCATTCTCATTACAGTTAAACTGCTCGACATTCGAGTCATTTAACTGGGATGGGAATCGAGCATGGCTACATCGTTGCGCCGCTGGCTGCTGGCGGCATGGTTGGTATCTGCTGCGTCGGCCTGGGCGGCGCCGGACGAAATCCAGGTCTACACCGGGGAGATGGACGACCCTGGCGAATTCGGCCTGGAGCTGCACGTCAACTGGGTGCCCAAGGGAGCCCAGGAGCCGAGCTACGAGGGCGAGAAACCGTCCCACCACATGACCCAGGTGACGCCGGAGTTCTCCTACGGCATCACCAAGGAATGGGAGGCGGGCTTGTACGTGCCCTTCGCCATGGCGCCGGACGGCAGCCTGTACAACAATGGCTTGCGGGGGCGGATGAAGTTCGTCCCCGAGCATGCCGAGAACGGCGGCTTTTACTGGGGCTTCAACACCGAGGTGGGCTATTCCACCCGGCGGGTGTCGGAAAGCTACTGGGGCATGGAATTGCGGCCCATCCTCGGCTACGACGACGGCAAGTGGATGGCGAGCTTCAACCCGATCCTGGACCTGAGCCTGTCCACCAACGTCAGCCGGGAACCCAATTTCGAGCCGGCCTTCAAGCTGGGCCGTACCGTGGCCGAGGGGGTGCGGGCCGGCTTCGAGTATTACGGCGAATACGGTCCCCTCCATCACATCCTGCCCGCCGACCAGCGGGCCCATTACCTCTATGGCGTGGTGGACATCAACCGGGGCGATCTGGACCTGAATATCGGCATCGGCAAGGGCTACCAGGCCGCCCCGGATGATTGGGTGGTGAAGGCCATCATCGCCTTCCCCTTCAAGTAGCGGCTTCCATCCTGTACCCTGGCGGCGGAAGAGACATGCTTCCGCCTCTCGGTACTTGATTGGACGCCATGCGCATCGTCGTTTCCCCGGATTCCTTCAAAGGCAGCCTCACCGCCGTCGCCGCGGCGGAAGCGATAGCCGCCGGCGTTGCGCGGGTTTTTCCCGCCGCGGAAATCCGCCTCCTGCCCCTGGCGGACGGCGGGGAGGGAACGCTGGAGGCGGTGCTTGCCGCCCGGCAAGGCGAATGGCGCCAGGCGGCGGTCACCGGCGGCCACGGCAAGCCGCTGGAGGCGGCCTGGGGCCTGCTGGCCGACGGTACCGCCATCGTAGAGACCGCCCAGGTGGTGGGGCTGACCCTTCCCGGCATGGCGGCGGTGCCGGTAGCCCGCCGCACCACCGCAGGGCTCGGCGAACTGCTGCGCCATTGCCTGGACTTGGGGGTGAGGCGCTTCTGGGTCGGGCTGGGGGGCTCCGCCACCAACGACGGCGGCGTGGGAATGCTGGCGGCCCTTGGCGTCCGTTTCGCCGATGGTGCCGGCGGGCGCCTGGAGCCCGTGCTGGAAAATCTGGACCGGCTGGGCGGGGCCGACTTCTCAACGCTCGATGCGCGCTTGCGGGAGTGCGGCATCCTGCTCCTATCCGACGTGGACAGTCCTCTTCTCGGCCCTGCCGGCGCCACGGCGGTGTTCGGGCCCCAGAAAGGCGTTCGTCCCGATGAGGTGGCGCGCTACGACCGCTGTTTGGGGCACCTGGCTCAAATCGGGGATGCCTGGGCGGGGCGGGCGGCGTCCCTCCTACCCGGCAGCGGCGCGGCGGGTGGCCTGGGCTATGCCTTCCAGCTCCTGGGAGGAAAATTCCGCCGCGGCGCCGCAGAACTGGGGCGCCTGTTGGGAGTGGATGCCGCCTTGTCCGGCGCCGATTGGGCGATCACCGGCGAAGGGCGCAGCGACAGCCAGACCCTCCATGGCAAGGCGCCCTTGGCCGTCGCCGAGATGGCGAGGGCGGCCGGCGTGCCGGTTACCCTGCTGTCCGGTCAGATCGCGCCGGAAGCGGACCCGTCCTTGGCGGACTGGTTCGGCGACCGGCTGGCCCTGGTGTCCGGCGGGGTCGCCGTCGAGCAGGCCATGACCAAAACGGCGGAACGCTTGGCCGATCTCGCGGAAAGGGCGGCGAGGCGCAAAAAATAGGGGGTTCCCCGATCATCCGGCGGAGGGGTCTGGTATCTAATGGAACTTTGCTCCCTTTCCCCGTCCATGTCCGCCGCCGCCCACTTCGATGCCGTTTGCCGCGCCGCCAGCCCGCGGATGCCGAATGCCCGTGGCAACCGGGCGGCGGGCCGTCGTGCCGGCGATTCCTGCCCTGCCGGCACGGAGCAAAACCGCTGCGCAGAGGGGTAGGCGGATGCGGAACCACGCCCAACAGGGGGCCCTCGTCTTTTTCGCCCGCCTGGCCGCGGTGACGGCGGCTTACTACCTGGGCGGCAGGCTCGGCCTGTCCATCCCCTATCTCGGTTCCCACGTCAGCCTCATCTGGCCGCCCACCGGCATCGCCCTGGCCGCCATGCTGCGCTGGGGCTTCGGCATGTGGCCGGCGGTGTGGCTGGGGGCCTTTCTGGTCAACATGGCGGTGGATTCGACCGCCGGTTTGGCGGCGGGCATCGCCGTGGGCAATACGGCCGGCCCCCTGCTGGCGGCTTTTCTGTTTCGCCGCGCGGGCTTGCATCTGAGCATGGACCGCCGGCGCGACCTGCTGGCGTACCTGGGGGTGGCCGCCTCCTGCATGGCCGTCAATGCCACCAACGGCGCGTTGAACCTGGTCCATGCCGATGTGTTGGCCTGGGAGAATTTCTCCAGCGCCTGGCTGCTGTGGTGGCTGGGGGATACGGTGGGCGCCCTCCTGGTGGGCATCCCTCTTCTGTCCTTGTCGCGGATTTCCCTGGCGAAGGCGTTTCGTGGCTGGCGAGGGGGGGAAACGCTGCTGCTGCTGCTGGGGGTGGCGGCAACGGGGGGCTGGCTGTTCGTCACCCGCAACGCGGGGAGCGCCGTCCTCTTCCTGCCCTTCCTGATGCTGGCCTGGCTGGCGGTGCGTTCCGGCGTTTTTTCCGCCTCCATGGCCTCCCTGCTGCTGTCGCTGATTGCCGCCTGGGGAACCTCCCAGGGCTTCGGCCCGTTCTATTCCGGCGATCCCCATCAGGGACTGGCCATGCTGTGGGGCTATACCGCCACCCTGTCGATCATCGCCGTCCTCATCACTTCGCTCATTTCCGAGCAGGCGGCCAGCGAGGAGCGGCTGCGCCTGGCGCTGGAGGCCACGGAGGACGGGGTATGGGACTGGAACATCGCCAGCGGCGAACTGTACTGGAGCCCCCGCTACTACACGATGCTGGGTTATGGACCGGAAGAACTGCCGCCCACCTACGAACAGTGGGCGTCCCTGCTCCACCCCGAGGACCGGGGGCGGACGGCCGAGTCCCTGGGGAAGCAGATGAGCGATGGAACCCAGCTCCAGCTGGAGTTTCGCCTGGCGGCGAAAAACGGCGAATGGCGCTGGATACTGTCCCGGGGCCGGGTGGTGGAGTGGGACGGGGAGGGAAAGCCGCGGCGCATGATCGGCACCCATACGGATATCACCGAGCGGCGGAAGATGGAAGAAAGCCTGCGGGAGAGCAACCGCATGCTCGACGAGGTCCAGCACATCGCCCATCTGGGGGCCTGGTCCTTCGATCCGGCGACCAAGGAGATACGATGGACCGACGAGGTGTTCCGCCTGGCCGGCATTGAGAGGCAGCCCAAGGCGCCCGGCGTCGTGGAGTTCATGGAGCATGTGCACCCGGATGACCGGGGCAAGCTGCGGGACGCTCTGGCGCGCTGGCAAGAAGAGGGGTCGCCTTGCGAGCTTGAGCTGCGCTACGGCCGCCCCGATGGCAGCTACAGCTTTGTGTTGACCCGGGCGAAACCGGTGCTCCACGAAGGGACGGTGGTCAAGGTGGTGGGGTCGGTGCTGGACATCACCGAGCGCAAGCGCATGGAGGAGGCCCTGCGGGAGAACGAGGAAAAATACCGCGTGCTGTTCGAGCTGTCCCCCCTGGGCATCAGCCTGACCGACCCCGAGGGCAATATCGTCGAGGCCAACCGCGCTTCCGAGCAGCTGCTGGAGCTGGGCCGGGAGACGCGCGCGGCGCGGAAAATCGGCGAGGACTCCTGGCGCGTTCTGCGCCCCGACCTGAGCCCCATGCCGCCGGAGGAATTTCCCAGCGTCCTCGCCCTGCGGGAGAGGCGCCGCATCGACAACGTCGAAATGGGGGTGACCCTGCCCCAGGGCGACGTGGCTTGGCTCAGCGTCTCGGCGGCGCCGGTGCCCCTGGAAAAATACGGCGTCGCCATCGCCTTCATCGATATCACCGCCCGCCGCCACGCCGAAATGGCCCTGCTGGACCTCAACCGCACGCTGGAGCAGCGGGTGCGGGAGGAAGTGACGAAGAATCTCGACCAAGAGCGCCTGCTGATCCAGCAATCGCGCCTCGCCGCCATGGGGGAGATGATTGGCAACATCGCCCACCAGTGGCGCCAGCCCATCAACGCCCTCAATCTGCTCCTGGCCAATATCCGCGACGCCTACGAATTCGGCGAGCTGAACCGGGGGGAAATCGAGCGCCAGGTGGAGACCGGCAACCGCCTGATCCAGAAGATGTCCGCCACCATCGACGATTTCCGCGACTTCTTCCGCCCCAACAAGGAGAAGGCGCCTTTCCAGCTGGCGAAGGTGGTGGAGGAAGTGAAGAACATCCTGGGCGCCAGCCTGGCCCACCACGGCGTCCGCCTCGAGGTGGAGATTCTCGACGACGTCACCGCCATGGGCTACGCCAACGAATGCGCCCAGGCCCTGCTCAATCTGGTCAACAACGCCAAGGAGTCCCTGGTGGCGCGGGAGGCGACGGACGGGGTGATCCGGGTGACGGTGAGCCGGGACGGCGGCATGGCGGTGGCGCGGGTGAGGGACAACGGCGGCGGCGTCCCCGAGGACATCCTGCCGAAGATATTCGACCCCTATTTCACCACCAAGCCCAAGGGCACGGGGATCGGCCTGTACATGTCGAAGATCATTGTCGAGAATAACATGGGCGGCCGCCTCGCCGCGCGCAATGTGCCGGGGGGGGCGGAATTCACCCTCGCGGTGCCGGCGGCCTGATCACGGGGCCGGCGGTTGTGGGGCGCGGGCGCTTCGGGTAAGGTGCCAGGAAGCGTTCCCGGATAACAATATGTCGATATCAAAGAGGGGGTCTTATGGGCTTTGCGTCACGGTGTTTCGCGGCGGTCCTGGCGTTGCTCTCGATTTCTCCGGCGGCGGCGGAGCAGACCTATTCCCTGGGCGTGCTGTCCCAGCGCAGCGCGGTGTTGACGGCGGAGTACTGGAACCCGATTCTCGACTACGTATCCCGCAAGGCGGGAGTGACGCTGCAGCTCAAGGTCACCCGTACCGCGCCGGAGTCCAACGCCGCCATCGCCAAGGGCAACTACGATTTCGTCTATTCCAATACCATCTTCCTGCCGGCCTCGTCGGCCCAGGGCTACCAGGTCATCCTGCGGCCCAGGGCGGACACCATCGCCGGCCAGCTCGTCACCCTGGAAAGCTCTTCCATCAAGGACCTGGCCGACCTGAAGGGACAGGTGGTGGGCTTCCCTTCCAAGGCGGCCTTCGTCGGCTACGCGGTGCCCATGGACCATCTGCTGCGGCAGGGCATTGCCGTGACGCCGGCGTTCGGCGGCAACCAGGAGGGCATCATGGGCCAGCTCAAGGCGGGCAAGGTGGCCGCCGCCGGGGTCAACAGCCAGGTGATGCGCGCCTACGCCGCCCGGGAAAACCTGAGCTACCGGGTGCTGTGGGAATCCCCGGCCTATCATGACCTGCCCATCGCGGTTCATCCCCGGGTTCCGGCGGCGGTGGCCAAGGCGGTGCAGAAGGCCTTCGCCGGCATGGAAAAGGACCCGGAAGGCAGGAAGGTGCTCGAGGCCAGCGCCCAGGTCATCAAGCAGAAGCCGCCCTACGGGTTCCTGCTCTCTTCCCAGAAGGACTACCAGAACTACCTGGATTTTTACCGCGACACGGTGGTGAAAGACATCGAGTAATGCCCCTGTTTTTCGTCCCCTACTGGGACCGTCTCCCCTTCGTCGCCCGGCTGCTGACCACGGCCAGCCTGGCCCTGGTCGTCGCCGGCCTGGTCATGCTCTACACCTCCGCCCAGCGGGACCGCGACGAGGCGGAATGGGACCTCCAGTCCCAGCTCCAGTCGGAACTGAACACCTTGCCGCCAAGCCTTTCGGAGCTGCTGGTGATCGGCGATTATTCCACCCTCCAGCAGACCCTGGACCGCCAGGTGCTGCGGCCCAATATCAGCAAGATCCGTTTCCGCGACGTTTCCGGGGCGGTGCTGGAAAGCCGGGACGCGCCGGTGGAAAGCCAGGCTCCGGCATGGTTCGGGCGCTGGCTGGGGTTGGGGGAGCGCACCGGCGAAGTGAAAGCGGAAGTTGGCGGCAGGGATTACGGCGCCCTGGAGATCACCCTTACCGCCCAGCCGGCCATCAACCGCGCCTGGTCGCGTCTGTCGCAGCACATGGCCATCCTGCTGCTGGCGGTCAGCCTGGATTTCATCGGCATCTGGCTGGTGCTGCGCAGCGGCCTCAAGCCCCTTCTCGCCCTGGACGCCGGCAGCCTGGCCCTGTCCCGGGGAGACCTGTCGGTGCGGATTTCTCCTCAGGGCAGCCCGGAGCTGCGCCACTCCATCGCCGCCTTCAACCAGATGGCGGAACAAATGGAAAAGCTGCTGGGGGAGGCGCGGGAAATGAGCGCCCGCCTGCGCCTGGCCACGGAAGCGGGCCGGATCGGCATCTGGGACTACGACCTCGTCAGCGGGCGGATGGACTGGGACGGCCAGATGTATGAGCTGTACGGTCTGACCCCGGAAACGGCGGGCGAAGGTTACCAGCGCTGGCGCCGCCGCCTCCTGCCGGACGATGAGGAGCGGGTGGAGGCCGCGTTCAAGGAGGCCTTGGCCGGGAGCAAGCCCTTCGATGCCGAATTCCGCGTCCTGCACGGCGCCAAGGGCATCCGCCACCTGCGGGCCATCGCCACGGTTCTCCGCGATGACCGGGGCGAGCCCCGGCGCATGGTGGGGGTCAACCTGGACATGACCGAAATCCGGCAGGCGGAAACCATGATGGCGGGCGAAATCCAGGTCCTCGAGGCGATTGCCAACAGCATGCCCCTGCCCCACATCCTGTCCGTCCTGTGCCTCAATGTCGAGGCCTTGCTGGGAGACGAGTGCCTGTGCTCGGTGCTGCTCCTGGACGAGGAAGGCGCCCGCCTGCGCCACGCCAGCGCTCCCCACCTGCCGGAAGGCTACGTGGCGGCCCTCGACGGCGTGGCCGTCGGTCCCCGCAACGGCACCTTCGGCGCCGCGCTGGCGTCGGGAAAGCCGGCGATTACCGTCGATATCCTGGCCGACCCCCTGTGGGAGCAGTACCGGGACGTGGCCTGGAAGAACGGCCTGCGGTCTTGCTGGTCAGCGCCCTTCTTCTCCTCCCAGGGCAAGGCCCTGGGGGTCTTCGCCCTCTATTACGAGGAGCCCCGGGAGCCCGCCGCCTATTGCATCGAACTGGTGACCCACGCCGCCCACCTGGCGGCCATCGCCGTCGAGCGCACCGAGGCGGAGGCGGTCATGAAGCGGCTCAACGAGGTCCTGGAACGGCGGGTGCAGGAGGAAGTGGCGAAAAACCGCGAGAAGGACCACCTGCTGATTCAGCAATCCCGCCTCGCGGCCATGGGGGAAATGGTGCACAACATCGCCCACCAGTGGCGCCAGCCCATCAACGCCCTGACCCTGGTCCTGGCCAACCTCAAGGATGCCCAGGCCTACGGCGAGTTGACCGAAGCGGAAATGGAGCGCCAGGTGGAAATGGGCAACCGCCTGATCCAGAAGATGTCCGCCACCATCGACGACTTCCGCAATTTCTTCCGCCCCAACAAGGAAAAGAAGGTCTTTCCCCTCCAGGCGGCGGTGGACGAGGCGCGGGGAATCCTCGGCAACAGCCTGGCCAGCCAGGGCATCGCCCTGGAAGTGGAGGTGGAGGCGGGCGTCACCGTCCACGGCTATCCCAACGAGCTGTTCCAGGTGCTGCTCAACATCCTCAACAATTCCCGGGACGCCATCGCCGAGCGCCGCGTTCCCGCCGGGAAAATCCGCATCGCCGCGGGGCGGGAAGGGGATAAGGGGACAATCAGGATCATCGACAACGGCGGCGGCATTCCCGAGGACATCCTGCCGAAGATTTTCGACCCC
>JAJZVC010000035.1 GCA_021845865.1 Pseudomonadota bacterium
ACCTGGGTGAACGGCAAGGTGGTGACCAAGTGCCTGTTGAAGGATGGCGACGAAATCCGCATCGCCCGTTATGTGCTGAAGTACCGCCAGGAGCTTGGCGGAACGGAAGAGGAAGGCGCCGGCGAGTCCCTGTCTTCCGTGGGCAGCACGCTGCGGACCGAGGTGACCGACATGGAGGCCTTCGTCCGGACCACCAAACAGCCCGGCTTCCCGGTGGCGGAGGGAAATCACGCCAAGCCGGCCACGGACGAAAACCTGCTGCCCCTAGGCGCGCTGCGAGCCATCAGCGGGCCGGTGGCCGGCAAGGAAATGGAATTGACCCGTCCCCTCACCACGCTGGGGAAGCCAGGCCTCCAGATGGCGGTGATTGCCCGCGCGGAGGACGGCTACTTCCTGGCCTACCTGGAGGGCAACAACTATCCCATGGTCAACGGCGTGCCGGTGGAAGAGGAAGAGCGGGTCTGCCTCAATCACCTCGACGACGTGGAAATTGCCGGCATGCGGATGAAATTCCTCCTCAAGCGGCCTCCTGTCGCCGAGCGGGAAGGCTAATTCCCCAGTTCGAACACCTGGCCGCTGACGCCGCGGCTGTCTTTTCCCATCAGGTACAGATAGGCCGGCATCAGGGAGGTGTCGGGGGGCAGGGTTTCGTGCACTTCGCCCGGGTGGGTGCGCAACCGCTGGGGGGACTGCACCGGCCCCGGTTCCACGGCGTTGATGCGCAACTGGGGCAGCATTTCCCACTCCTGGGCCCAAATCTTGACCAGGGTCTCCATGCCGCTCTTGGCGACGGCGAAAACGCCCCAGTAGGCGGCAGGGTGGGAGGCGTGGTGGTCGGAAGTCATGATTACCGATGCGTCCGGCGATGCCTTGAGCAGGGGCAGGCAGGCCTTGGTCAGGGCGAAGGGCGCCGCCAGGTTGGCGCGCAGGCTCTTGGTCCACAGGTCCAGGGTTTCGTTTTCCAGCTGGGTGAGGGCGGTCAGGTAGGCGGCGTTATGCAGGATGCCGTCGAGCCGGCCGAGCTGGCCGTGGATCGCCTCGGCGAAGGCCTTGTGGTCGGGTTCGCCGGCCTTGAGGAAATCCAGGGGGAAAATGGCCGGCTGGGGATGGCCCGCGGCCTCGATTTCGTCGTACACCTGCTCCAGCTTCTTGACCTCGCGGCCGTGGAGAATGACGGTGGCGCCATGGGCGGCAAAGGCGAGGGCGGCGGTGCGGCCGATTCCCTGGCCTGCGCCGGTGACGAGGATGACCCGGTCCTGCAGCAGGTCCTGGGGGGCTTGGTAGTCTTTCATGGGAACTCGCGGAATGCCATTTGGGAGAAGGCGCTATTATAGGCCATTCGTGAGTGGCGGCGGGACAGGGAAGGGGGTTTATGGTATCTTTCGCCCGTTGAAAGCCGTCGTGGAGAACGATTTTGAAAAAACAGTGGCTGGCCTTCCTCTTGGCATTTGTCGTGCCTCTCCTGCTCATTTTCATGTGGTGGGGGGTGTTCAATAGCGCCACCGTCGAGATCGCCCAGCGTGGCCCCTACGTCTACGCCTACGTGGACAGCGTCGGCGATTACACCGACCTTCCCCAGCGGCAGCAGAACATGCTGAAGCTCCTCCATGACCAAGGCGTGCAGGAAGGCGCTTCGGTGATGGTGCTTCTGGACGACCCCCGGGTGACCGAAAAGAAGAAACTGCGTGCCCGCGTGGGTTACATGGTGGCGGCGGACGCGCGGGTGCATGACCCGATCAAGCTAGCCCAGGTCCCCCTGCGCAAGGTGGTGCTGGCGCGCGTCAACGCCCAGCCCCTGATGGCACCCGGCAAGGCCTATGCGGCCCTGCTCGATTACCTGGACAAGAACCACCTTCCCTTCAGGCTGCCAACGCTGGAGATTTTCCAGAACCGCGAACTCTCGGTGGAGATGGAGCTCTGATCCATGAGCCTGTTTTCCCTCATTGCCGCCCTGTTGCTGGAGCAATTCCGCCCCCTCGGTAACCGGGCCAAGCTGAACCGCCTCTTCATCCGCTACGCCAATACCCTGGAGCGCCACCTGAATGCCGGCGAAAAGCGCCACGGCATCCTGGCCTGGAGCTTGGCGGTGGTGCCCCCCGTGTTGGCGTTGCTGGCCGCCTCCATGGCGCTGTCGGCCATTTCGCCGCTTCTGGCCTGGGGTCTCAATATCGGCGTGCTTTATGTCACCATCGGCTTCAAATCCTTTACCCGCGAAGCGGGCGATGTGGCCGCCGCCCTGCGCCAGCCGGAAGGCGGCCTGGCCCAGGCTCGGGCCGTGCTGGAACGGTGGAACGGCCGCGCGGCGGGGGACTATACCGAAGGGGATGTGGCAAAGGTGGCCGTGGAGCAGACCTTCCTCTGCGCCTACCGGCAGCTGTTCGGCACCGCCGTGTGGTTCGTGATCTTCGGCGCCGCCGGCGCGATGCTCTACTACGCCTCCTCCATTCTTGCCCACAAGTGGGGCGAGCAGGACGAGGAGGAATTCGGCCGCTTCGGCAGCTTCGCCGCCAAGGCTTTCGAGGTCCTGGACTGGGCGCCCCTGCGCTTTACCGCCCTGAGTTTCGCCGTCATGGGGGATTTCGAGGACGCCGTCTATTGCTGGCGCAATCAGGCCCTGCAGTGGGCCCAGGAAGGCGCGGGCATTCTCCTGTCCAGCGCCGCCGGCGCCTTGGGGGTCCGCCTGGGCGGTCCCCTGCCCGCCGATGGCACGGTGGAGTTTCGCTCCGAGCTCGGCTTGGGCGACGAGCCGGATGCCGATTACATCGACAGCGCCATCGGCCTGGTGTGGCGAACCCTCGTCCTGTGGCTGGTGCTTCTGCTGCTGCTGACCCTGGCCCGCTGGTCGGGCGTTTGAGGAGGTCTTTTTTCCTAGCCGAACCATGAGCGATTTTCCCGTTACGCTCATCGACCTGATCCGCCACGGCGAGCCGGAGGGCGGACGGCGCTACCGGGGCGGGCGCATGGACGACCCCCTGAGCGAAAAAGGCTGGGCCCAAATGCGCCAGGCGGTGGGCGAAAGCCATCCCTGGCAGCAGGTGGTGACTTCCCCCATGCTGCGCTGCGCCGAATTCGCCCGGGAAGTATCGGACCGTTGGAGCATCCCCTTGAGCGTGGAGGAGCGCTTCCGCGAAGTGGGGTTCGGCGCCTGGGAGGGAAAAACCTCAAAGGAAATCAACCAAGACGATCCCCTGCGCATTCACCGCTTCCGCCTCGAGCCGGAGCGTCTGCGGCCCGAGGGCGCCGAGCCCCTGGACGCGTTTGCCGGGCGCGTCGGCGGGGCGTGGGAGGAGCTGGTCCGGCGTCACGAGGGCCAGCACGTGCTGGTGGTCGCCCACGCCGGCGTCATCCGCATGATCCTGTCCTGGGTGCTGGAAATTCCCCTGGGCAATCTTTACCGCATCCAGGTGGGCAACGCCGCCGTGAGCCGGGTCAAGATCGAGGGGCGCGGGGCGGAACGCCTGCCCCTGCTGGAATTCCACGACGGCCGGCTCTGATCACAGCCATTTCTTGCGTTTGAAATAGAGGAAGGGCAGCACCGCCGAGGCGGCCATCAGCGCCAGCGCCAGGGGGTAGCCCAAGGACCAGTCCAGCTCGGGCATGCGGTGAAAGTTCATGCCGTAGATGCTCGCCACCAGGGTGGGGGGCATGAGAATCACCGCCGCCACCGAGAACAGCTTGATGATCTGGTTCTGCTGGATGTTGACGATGCCCATGGCCGAGGTCATCAGCAGGTGCACCCGCTCGAAGAGGAAGGTGGAGTGGGTGAGGAGGGATTCGATGTCCCGCTGGATTTCGTGCAGCATCTCGGCCTGGGCGTGGGTCAGGATGCCGCCGCGCTGCAGATAGGAGAGGGTGCGCTGGTTGTCCAGCAAGCCCAGGCGCACCTTGCCGTTGGCGTCCTCGCTGTGGGAGAGGTCGGTGAAAATGCCGGTGATGTCCCGTTCCCCCTTGGTGTGGATGGCGCGGCCATATTCCTCCAGCTCGCCGTGAAGCTTTTCCAGGGTGTCGGCGAGGAGCTCCACCTTGGTGTCGAGGATGCCGAGAAACAAGGACACCGCGTCCTTGGCGCTGGAGGCGTCGTTGCGGGCGCGCAGGCGGAACACCCGGAACTCGAGCAAATCCTCCTCGTGCAGCGTGAACAGCCGCCCCTTGTGGAGGGTGAAGCCGACGGTGACGTTGTTCAGGTATTCCCCGCCGTGGAGAAAATAGGAGCGCACATGGAGGCCGTCCTCGTCCTGGGCGAAGCGGGCGCTGGCCTCGATCTCGGCCAGTTCCTCGACTTCCGGCAGCAGCTGGCCGTAGCGCCGCAGCACCCAGTCCCGCTCCGCGTCGGTGGGGGCCACCAGGTCCACCCACACCACGTCCTCCCCCAAGTCGTCCGGCCCCTGGACGGGAATCTGCTGCAGGCTGTTGTCGCGGACGACGAAGGCATTGAGCATGGTCGGGCTTCCTAGCGTTGGTCCGTGGCCGGACCGCGCCACAGGGCTTCCGCCACCCCCGCCTCCCGGTTGAGCCGGCGGCTGGCGACGAAGAGCAGGTCGGACAGGCGGTTGAGGTAGGGCAGGGCCAGGGGGGATAGGGCCTCGCTGGCGCCGAGGAGGGACAGGCTCCGCTCGGCCCGGCGGCAGACCGCTCGGGCCACGTGGCACAGGGCGCCGCCGCGGCAGCCGCCGGGCAGGACGAATTCCTCCAGGGGCGGCAGGGCCGCGTTCCACTCGGTGAGCAGGGCTTCCAGGCGTTCCGCTTGCCCGGGCGCGAGGCGGGCTTGGCCGGGGAGGGCCAGCTCCGCGCCGAGGTCGAACAGGTCCTGCTGGACGTCCTTGAAGGCGGCGGCGACTTCCGCCGGCAGGGGCTCCGTCAGCAGCAGGCCGATCTGGCTGTTGAGCTCGTCCACTTCCCCCAGGACCGCGACGCGGGGATGGTGCTTGGGCAGGCGGCTGCCGTCAGCGAGGCCGGTGGTGCCGGCATCGCCGCCACGGGTGACGATACGGGTGAGACGTTTTGCCATCGGCTCAGTGTAGCGCATGGGGCGGCCAGCCGGAACTGGAACCTGAACAAACGGTAGGGGTTATGGCGAACCTTGGTTGATGGTTGGGAGGGGCTTGAGTTGAAAAGCAAGCTCTAACAGTTAATAGACGGACCCAGCCGTCAGGCGGTTTTTCAACTACTGGCAGCCATGATGCCATTGTAATGATTTGTGGTGCAAAATATTTGCCGCCGTCTGGTCGGAATTTCTTCGCTAAAACAATGAATAACCGCTTTGCGAATGAAGATTCCGTGCCCTCCATGGGCCGGTCTTGTAACAGACCCTCTTCTGAAAAGGGGGGCGGGTGTGTTAGGATTTAACATGCTTGTCATGTTTTCCTTCCTCGCAAAATGATCGCCCTGCTCGAAGCCCACAAGGCGGGCTTGTTGCGGCGGGCGCACTGGGTGCCCAACCTGGTGTCGGGGGTGATCGTCGGCGTCGTTGCCCTGCCTTTGGCCATGGCCTTCGCCATCGCTTCCGGCGTCAAGCCCGAACAAGGTCTTTACACGGCCATCATCGCCGGGCTCGTGGTGTCCGCCTTTGGCGGCAGCCGGTTGCAGATCGCCGGGCCGACGGGGGCGTTCATTGTCATCCTCGCCGGCGTGACGGAAAAGTACGGCGTGGACGGGTTGCAGGTGGCCACTCTCATGGCCGGTGTCATCCTGGTGCTCCTGGGGCTGAGCCGCATGGGGAGCATCATCAAGTTCATTCCCGACCCGGTGATCATCGGCTTCACCGCCGGCATCGGCGTCATCATCTGGGTCAGCCAGTGGAAGGATTTCTTCGGCCTGCCGCCGGTGACGGGGGAGCACTTCCACCAGAAGCTGTGGCATTTGCTGCAGGCGCTGCCTCACCTGCATTGGGCCACGACGGGCATCGCCGTCGCCAGCCTGGTTCTCGTGATTTATTCTTCCCGTCTGCCGTTCCTGAAGCGGGTGCCGGGGCCCCTGACGGCGATGGTGGTGGCGACCCTGGCGCAGTCGTATTTCCATTTCGAGGGGGTGGCCACCATCGGCAGCGCTTTCGGCGGCATTCCCCAGGGCTTGCCGGGCTTCAGCCCGCCCTCCATCAGCCTTCGCCAGGTGGTGGAACTGGTGGGGCCCGCCTTCACCATCGCCATGCTCGGCGCCATCGAGTCTCTCCTGTCGGCGGTGGTGGCGGATGGGATGGCGGGGACCAAGCACGATTCCAACCAGGAGCTGATCGGCCAGGGCATCGCCAACATCGCGGCGCCGCTGTTCGGCGGCTTCGCCGCCACCGGCGCCATTGCCCGCACCGCGACCAACATCCGCAACGGCGCCAGCGGCCCCCTGGCCGGAATTATCCATTCCGCGACGCTGGTGCTGATCATCCTGTTCCTCGCGCCCCTGGCCGCCAATATTCCCCTCGCCGCCCTGTCGGCGATCCTCTTCGTGGTGTCCTACAACATGAGCGAGCTGAAGCACTTCGCGCACATGGTCAGGCGGGCGCCGCGGGCCGACGTGGTGATTCTGCTGGTGACCTTCTTCCTCACGGTCTTCACCGATCTGGTGGTGGCGGTGAACATCGGCGTGATTCTGGCCACTCTGCATTTCCTCAAGCGCATGGCGTCCAGCGTCGAGGTGCAGCAGCTCGGGGAAGCGGAACTGCGCGCCGAATTGCTCGGCCACGGGCAGCAGGGTTTGCCTGCCGGCGTCCTGGTCTACGCCATCGATGGGCCGTTCTTTTTCGGCGCGGTGGAGAATTTCGAGCGGGTCCTGGCGCAGACCCACACCGATCCCAGGGTCCTGATCATCCGCCTGAAGCGAGTGCCCTTCATGGACATCACCGGCCTGCAAACCCTGGAAGAGGTCATCCAAAAGCTGGAAAAACGCGGGGTGACGGTGCTGTTGTGCGAAGCCAACGACCGCGTCCGCGGCAAGCTGGAACGGGCGGGAATCGTGGCGGCCGAAGGGGAGAACTACTTCCCCGACTTGGCGGCGGCCATCGCCCGCTGCGGCAGCTCAGATGCGCCCGCCGCGGCGGGCGGCGCTTCTCAAGCCTAGGCCGCGTCGGCCTATCCTCAGAACTCGTTGCTCAGTTTCTTGTAACCCTGCACCAGCTCGATGTTGGCCCGCACCACGTCCTCGGAGAAATCGGAGGCTTCGGCGGAGACCTTGGGGATGGTGCTGAGGTCGGTGTTGTAGTTCACCTTGGTGGTGGAGGGGACGTAGAAGCCAGTGGGCAGTTCGCAGCCGTCGATGACGCAGTTGTGGCGCACGACGCAGCCGTCGTGGACGGTGCAGTTGAACAGCACCGAGTTGAAGCCGATGAAGACGCGGTTGCCCACGACGCAGGGGCCGTGGACGATGGAGCGGTGGGCGATGGAGGTGTACTCGCCGATCCGTACCAGGCCGCCGGCCTTGGAGTGGATGACCACGCCGTCCTGGATGTTGGAGTGGGCGCCGATGATGATGGGGTCCATTTCGCCGTCCGGCTTCACCTCGTCGGCCCGTATCACGGCGTAGGGGCCGATGAAGACGTTCTCCTGGATGAAGACCTTGCCGCAGATGATGGCGGTTTTGTCCACGTAGGCGGATTCGTGAATGACGGGCAAATCGCCGCGGGGATTCTTTCGGACCATGTCGCCTGCTCCAAGTTTATTCGGCGCGTGATTATAGCCTTCTTGCCGGCGGAAGGATATGACCTGGGGCGGATTTTAAGGCAAGGGAACGGAAAGCGGACGGCCGCTTCCGCCGTTAGGCGGCGGACTGCTGGACGATCAGCACGGCGCTGTTGGCGTAGCCGGCCACCCGTTCGGAGGTGCTGCCGACCAGGAGGCGTTCCACCGGGTTGAGGCCGCGGCGGCCGATGACGATGAGGTCGGCGCCGCTGTCCTTGGCGGCCGCCAGGATGGCTTCGTAGGGCTTGCCCTCGGCGACGATCTGGCCGCTTGTCCTGGCGCCCGTGCCGATGAGCCCGAGCGCGCGCTCGACGTTGGCTTTTGCGGCGCTTTCGCCGTCTTTCCCTTCCGCGACCGAAACTACTGTCAGCGGCAAGCCGAAGGTGGCGGCGAGGCTGGCCGCCACCGCCGTGGCCCTGTCGCTGTGGGGCGAACCGTCGGTCGCCAGGACGATGCCCCGGGACCAAAGCCTGGCGGCGCGCGGCACGACCAGGACGTCGCAGGGGGCATGGCCGGTGACCGTGTGCACCATCTCGCCCAGCAGCAGGTTGGCGAGATAGCTGTGCTTCTCCCGCCGGCGCAGCACGACCATGTCGGCGCGGCGCTCCCGCGCCTCTTCCACGACTTCGCGGAAGGGTTCCTCGCCGAGGCGGACGGTGCCGTCCAGCGCCACGCCATGTTCCTCCGCGCGCTGCCGCAGCTTGGCCATTTTCGTGGCCGCTTCCGCCTCGGCCTGTTCCTCGAGCTCGGGGGCGAGGGACTCGAACTCGGGGTTGCTGACCAGGGGCAGCACCGCGTGCAGTGGGATGCCGCAGTAGCCCGCCAGTTCGAGGGCGACGAGTTCGGCGCCGGCGTCGAACTCGGTGCCTTCCGTGGCGAGGAGGAGGTGGTTGAACGGGCAGCTCATGGAGGTCAGTGGGAGGCGAGAATATCGGAGGCGGAGAGGATCAGCACGGCGACCAGCAGGACGGAAATGGCCAGGTGGGCCTTTTCGCCACGGCGCGCGAAGAAAGGCAGAATCGCCACGGTGCTTATGGCGGAGACGCCGGCCAGGACGGCGATGCCGAGCATGTTCAGCTCGTCGCCCATGGCGATGTCGGCCAGCCAGGACCAGCCGGTGGGGGCGTGGGTCACCTTGACGAATTCCGACACCGGCAGGCCCCAGTATTTCGGCAGCTGGCTGACGGGCACCAGGGGCTTCAGGATGCCGGCCATGTAGAGGATGAAACTGATGACCAGCAGAATGAAGCCGACCTGGACGCCGAGGTTCAGCACCTTGGCGTAGCGGAGTTGTTCCGGCGAAGCGTACTTGTTTTCGTTCATGGCAAATTTCTCCTTCGAATCAAGCCCAGATTCCCAGCCCCTTCAGGAGCGCCCGCAGGCCGGCGATCAGCAGCATGATGATCACCATGCGGCGGATGGCCGAGGCCTTGACCACCCGCAGCAGCCGCACGCCGATCCGCGCGCCGATCATCATGCCGATGATGGACGGGACGACGATGATGGGAAGAATGGCGCCCTGGTTGATATAGACCCAGGCCGCGGAAGAGGTCATGGACAGAATCAGGCTGCTGCTGCCGGCGGCGACCTTGAGGGGGACGCCCATCATGAGGTTCAGGGTCGGCACGTTGGCCCAGCCGGCGCCGAGGCCGAACATGCCCGCCAGCACGCCGATGATGACGAAGGTGATGAGGGCGACCGGGGTCCTGTTCACCATCCATTCGACGTCCTTGCCGTGGGCGGTGTCGTGGAAGATGCCGTTGATGCGCAGCGCCGCCGAGATGGGGTCGGCCTTCTGCACGCCGGGGATTTCCGATTTCTTGGCGGTCCACATCAGGACCACGATGCCGAGGATGATGAGGCCCAGGGCCGTCTGCACGACGGCGGCCGGCAGGACCAGGCCCATCATGGCGCCGCCGATCTGGCTGGCGGCCACGAGGAGGGAAAGGGGCAGGGCCAGGCGCAGGTTGGCCAAGCCGAGGCGCAGCAGGCCAGGGCTGGCGGCCAGGGCGCTGGCGAGGGCGACCATCAGGCCGCCGCCGCGTACGAAGTCGAGATGGAAGGGGAAGAAGCCGCCGACGATGGGCACGAACAGCACGCCGCCGCCCACCCCCGCCGGAACGGCGACGATGCCGAGGGCGAAACAGACCACGAACAAGGCGAGGGGCCAGCCCCACCAGGGCATGGCGCTGACGAGGTTGTCCGCCGCGAAGGCCGGCGTGCTGGCGAAGGCGGCAGCCAGGGAAACCGCGACGGCGACGACGAGGCTGGCTTTGATGGAATCGGCGTGGGCTGAAAACTGTTTGGCAAAAGGGATGCGGCGAACAGGCATGTCCAGGGGTCTCCGGATGGAACGAGGAGGCTAGGGAAGCGCGCCGAGCTTGGCTGCCGAGCTGGGTTTCGCCAGCGTGGAAGGTTCGGGGTGCCTGAATTCGAGGATCACGGCGCTTCGCAGGGGGGCGGCTTCATGGACGGGGGGGATGTTTTCCTTTGCCGCCGCGGCGTTCTGCTCGAGCAGTTCCTTGACGGCGTCCAGGTCGCCGGCTTCCGCATAAGAGAGAGCCGTCAGCAGCCTGTCCAGTTTTTTGAGGAATTTCTTCATCGCGCGACCCGCAAGGGAAAGATGTCCGTCCGTAATCCCCCTCCTGCTTGGGAAGGGGGCTTATGCCTAGCAAAGTCAGTATCGTAGCGGGAGAGACGTCAAGAAGACGTCAAGGGAGGGTTAACGAAACGTCAAGAACCTGCCGGGGCTGGCGCTAGGCCTGGCAGGGCGGGGTGAGGGAGGAGGCGAAAATGAGTTGGGCGGAGGTGCCTTGCCCTTCGACGCTGTCGATGCGGATTTCCCAGCCGTAGCGTTCGCAGATGCGCTTGACGAGGGACAGGCCGATGCCGGCGCCGGTGCTGGCCGAGCCTTTGAAGTGGCGCTGGAATACCTTGCCGAGCTCCTCGCCGCGAATGCCCTGGCCGGTGTCCGCCACGGTCAGTCGATCGTCTTGCACGGTGATGCGGACGTTGCCCGCTTCCGTGTAGGCGAAGGCGTTGCGGATCAGATTGGCCACGACGATGCCCAGCAAGGTCCGCTCCGCGGCGACGCAGGGGCTGACGAGGCAGGACAGCTCGACCTGGGTTTGGTCGTTGACCAGGTGGCGATGGGCCTCGACGGTGTCCCGCGCCACTTCGCAGATGTCGCACTTGCGCGCGACGGGGCCGCTGGAAGTCTCCTCCCGGGCCATCAGCAGGAGGGCCGCGGTGAGGTCGATCATTTCCCTGGCGGCGCGGCCGATGCGGGCGATGCGTTCCCGCTCTTTCTGGTCGAGTCGCTCGTCGTCTTCCATCAATTCGACGGCCCCCTGGACGATGGCGAGGGGGGTGCGGAGCTCGTGGCTCACGTCGGCCGTGAAGGCGCGTTCCCGTTCGATGAAGGCGCGCATGCGCTTGAGGTAGCCGCAGAATACCCGGGCGAGTTCGCCGATCTCGTCGTCGCGGAAACCCTTGGCAAGGTCCTGGGCGCCTTCTTCCGGCGTGGCGTTGCTGACCCGCCGCGCCAGTTCGGCGATGGGGGAGACGATCCTTCCCGCCAGCCACCAGCCCGTTCCCGCCGAGAGGAGCATCATGATGAAGGTACCGGCGCTGAGGTAGACCAGGAACTGTTCTTCCCGCTGGCGTTGCCGGACTTCGTTGAACAGCATGAAGTAGCGCTCGCCGTTTTTGTCGGCGACGGCCACCCGGTAGGGGATGTTGTCCAGGGTCAGCTGGTATTTGCCGGGAGAAAGGGCCTGCAAGGCGGCAGGGAGGGCGGGAGTGTCGTGGCCGGCGGAGCGGACATAGCCGCGGACGCTGATGGTGGCGGGGGGGAGCGAGTTGGGGTTGCGCAACCGGCGATTGATGTAGTCCTCGAGCTCGGCCCGCAGGGTTTCGTCCATCAGCCGCTGGCTGACGTCGTGTGCGGCGAAGGACAGGCCGAGGGCGAGCAGGATGCTGACCAAGGCGCCGAAGGCGGCGAAAGTCAGGGCGAGCCGGAAGCGGAGGCTAGTCATCGCTGAGCTGGTAGCCGATTCCCCGCAGGGTTTTGATCAGGGGTTTGTCGGCGGCCCCGTCCACGGTGCTGCGCAGGATGTGGAGGTGGGCCCGGAGGGCGTCGCTGTCCGGCGGCGAGTCGCCCCAGATGCCCCGTTCCAGCTGCTCGCGCGGCAGAACCCGGGGGGCGTGGCGGATGAGCATTTCGAGAATCTTCAGCGGAATGGGCGGCAGCTCGAGGACCTTGTCCCCCCGCTTGACCTTCAGGGTGGCGGGGTCGAAGGACAGGTCCCCGACCTTGTAGAGGGCCGTGCCTTCCTTGTTCTGGGCGCGGCGGATCAGGGCGCGCAGACGCGCTTCCACTTCGCGCAGGGCGAAGGGTTTCACCACGTAGTCGTCGGCGCCGGCTTCCAGGCCGGCGATCTTGTCGTCCAGGGAGTCTCGGGCGGTCAGCATCAGCACGGGGGTCTGCTTGCCCCCCTCGCGTAGCCGCTGGCACAGGGTCAAACCGTCCATGCCGGGAAGCATCAGGTCGAGAATGATGGCGTCGTAGGAGTTCGAGGCGGCGAGATGGAGGCCGGTGAGGCCGTCGGCGGCCAAGTCGAGGGTGTGGCCCTTGGCCTCGAAATAGTCGAACATGTTCAGCGCCAGGTCGCGGTTGTCTTCGATCAGGAGGATGTTCATCGGCAACTCAACCAGCAGGGAAGGTAATCGGCGGGCATGAACAAAAACGGCGACGGGAAGCCCCGTCGCCTACGGCATGACACAGCGGGCATCCGCCGCGGGCCATTATCCCACCAGGGAGATTTTGGCTCCGCTTCCGCCGTCGCGCTTCGCTGCGCTGTCTGCGGCGCGGCATTCGCTGAAAATCCGTGCCGGACAGTCGCGGCAGATATCCTTGTCCAGGCGGGGATAGATGTCCCGCAGGGCATCTTGCTTGCCCATGAAGATGTTGTTCGGGCCGATGTCCGGGATGTAGCGCCCCTTGGCCAGCATGGAGAGGACGGACTCCTTCATGCTGGCCAGGTAGAGCCCGCCGCCCATTTTCTTGCGGCGCTTGGCTTCCTGCACCAGCATTTCGGCGCCGGCGATATCCACGAAGTTGATGCCCTTGCCGAGGATCAGCACGTGTTTCTTCAGCGGGTCTTCTTCGTCGATGGATTGCAGCTCGTTTTGCACATGGTTGACGGCGCCGAAGAAAATCGAGCCGTTGATGGATACCACCTTCATTTGCGGGCACTCGGGCGCCGCCGGGGAGGTGGGGATGAACTTGCGGGAGGGGTCGAGGGGGTCCGGCACCATGGACTGGATCGCCGGGCTGGAAGTGCGGCTCAGGTAGAGCATCAGGGAGAGCATGACGCCGACGTAGATGGCGAATTCCAGCTCCACGAACAGGGTGGAGAACAGGGTGGTGAAGAGCACCACGGTTTCGGAGCGGCTGGTTTTGATGATGGCGCCGATGTGGTGGAAGTCGATGAGCCCCCAAGCCACCAGGAACAGGATGGCCGCCATGGAGGCGATGGGCAGGTAGGCGGCCAGGGGGGCCACCAGCAGCAGGATCAGGGCCAGGAAGACGGAGGCGAAGACGGAGGACATGGGGGTCTTGGCGCCGGCGGCGTAGTTGAGACCGCTACGGTTGAAGGAACCGCTGGAGGCGTAGCCGGAGAAGAAGCTGCCGAAGATATTGGACAGGCCCTGGCCGATGAACTCCTGATTGCCGTCGATGCGCTGTTCGGAGCGAACGGCGATGGCGCGGGAGATGGACACCGCCTCGGTGAGGGCCAGCATGGTCACCGCCAGGGCGCTGGGCGCCAGGGCCTGCAAGGCCTCAAGGGAGAAGTCGGGGGCCGAGAGCGGCGGCAGGCTGGCCGGCAGGGCGCCGACGGTGCGGATGTGGGTCACGTCGACGCCGAACTGGCTGTTGAGAACGAGGGCGAAAACGCTGCCGATCACCATGGCGGCGATCATGTAGGGAACCTTGGGCAGGAACTTCTTGGTCAGGATGCCGCTGGCCAGGGTGACGATGCCCACCGATACCACGTAGGGATTGATGTTTCCGGCCTGGACCACGACCTGACGGAGGATTTCGTAGAAGTGGGCGCCACGGGGAATATCAATGCCGAGGAAGTTCTTGAACTGGCTCGATGCGATGAGCACCGCCGCGCCCGCCGTGAAGCCGATCACCACGGTGTGGGAGATGAAGTTGACCAGGGTCCCCATGCGGGCGATGCCCATGATCAGCTGGAACAGGCCGGTGAGGAAGGTCAGCGTCAGCACCATGCTGATGTAATGGGCGGAGCCCGGTTCGGCGAGGGGCGACACGGTGGAGAACACCACGATGGAGATGGCGGTGGTGGGGCCGGATACCAAGTGCCAACTGGAACCGAACAGAGCGCCGATGATGGCGGGAATCATGGCGGCGTAGAGGCCGTATTCGGGAGGCAGGCCGGCAATGGTGGCGAAGGCCACGCCCTGAGGCAGCACGATAATGGCGCCGGTGAGGCCGGCGACGAGGTCCGCGCGGGCGGTGCCCTTGTTCAGCATGGGCCACCAGCGGAGGAAGGGCAGCACCTTGTAGAGCCAGAGATTGCAAGCAAGCGTGTTCTTCAGCATGGAAATTCCGTGTCCGGTAATGGTTGTTGCGAAACGCAACGTTTTTAATCAAAGGGAAGAGCCCAATTCTACCGGATATAACCCATATCCGTCAAAGACTTTGGCGCGGAGGGCCCCCTGTTTTCGAGAGGTTTCCGGGCAACGGAAAAAGACAAGCTTTATAAGCGCTGCAAACAGCTCAAATAGACGGTGGCGTCGGGGGCGGTTCCCTTGCGCTGGGCCTGCCAGATGGTTTCCGCCAGGCACTCCATGAGGCAGTGCTGGGCCGCCATGGCATCGCCATGCTTTGCCAGCAGGCGGTGATAATGGCCCAGGATGCCGGGGGGCTGGTCGATGGAGAGCTGTTCTTCCACCGCCAGGTGCAGTTGCAAGTGCAGAAAGGGGTTGGTGTCGCCGTTTTCCGGCAGGAAATCCTTGTCCAGATAGCGGGCGGGATTCGCCAGGATGGCGTGGTATTCGGGGTGGCCGAGGATGAGGTCCACCGCCATCGCCTCCAGCGGCGTCAGGGGGCGGTTGGCTTGATGCTTTTCCCAGGCGTCGAAGAAAAAGTGGCGGGCTTGCTCGCGGGAGGGGCTAAACATGGAATAAGCCTACCACGGTGGAGTACTGGAAGAGTTCGTTGCTTCGCTGGAAGGGAGCGATTTCGCCATTGCCGTAGAAGCCGATGAAAGGCATGTCCGGGTATTCCTTTTTCAGGGCTTCTAAATCACGGTCAACGCCGCCATAAAAATAGGGGCTGCGGCCCATGCAAGGGAAAACAAGCGCGAAGTCCGGCGCTTTCCCAAGCCGTCGGTCCAACTGGGACAGCATCTGGCGCATGTCGCGTTCGGCGGCAACCGGGTCGCGCAGCGCCCAGAAAAGCAGCTGGCCTTGGTCCGGGGCAAGGGACAGGGTGACGGAGCCATCATCGTTGGCGGAGACGATGGGAACCAGCCGGTAGCGCCCTTCGCCAATGGCCGTGGCGGGGTCGCCGAGGGCAATGCCGGCCATCAGCAGGTGGAGGGGAATGCGCGAGCGGTGGGCGATCTCCGGCGGCAGGCACAGTTCCAGGGAGGCCAGGGCGGACTGTCCTTCCAGGGCCAGGATGTCGTTGTCCCGGATTTCCGTGACAGGCTTGGGGGGGCATAGGGGAAGCACCCCCTGGGAGACGCCGACGACGCCTTGGGCACCGCTGAGCCGGGTTTCGCTGCGTCCTTTTTCCGACGGCTTGCCGCTGTTCCACACTTTGTAAGGGCCTTGTCCGGTGGCGTCGCCGGAAATGCCGCCGAAGCGATGGCCTGGCATGGCGAGCCAGGCGGAATCGAGACAGTGGGGGGCGGCCATGCTCAGAATCAGGTCGTCCTGCCCCGCTTCCCGCACCGTTTCAAGCCGGACGCCATCGCCGAAGACCATGGCGGCGGCGGCGGGAGAATCCAGCACCCAATCGCTTTCGGTGAATATCCCGGCGGCGGTGCAGCCGACGATCTGGGTGCACTCCGCCGCCTTGGCCGCGGCCAGGAGAGCAGACTGGGCGATGGCGGCGAAATCGGCGGTCAGGAACAGCAGCATGCTGTTGACATGGCCGAAGGCGGCGCGCTCCATGGCCTCGTTCACCGCCAGGGTGACGAGGTCCACGGTGGCGTCCGGTCCGGCGGACAATCCGGTGGCGATGCTCATTCAGGGGGTGACCTTGGCGGGGTATTCGCACAGGTCGCCAATCAGACAGCGCCAGCATTCGGGCCTGCGGGCCTTGCAGACGTAGCGGCCGTGGAGGATGAGCCAGTGGTGGGCATCCTGGCGGAATTCGGCGGGGACGGTCTTGAGCAGCTTGTTTTCCACTTCCAGCACGGTTTTTCCCGGGGCGAGCCTGGTTCGGTTGGCGACGCGGAAGATATGGGTATCCACGGCGATGGTTGGGTGGCCGAAGGCGGTGTTGAGGACCACGTTGGCCGTTTTGCGGCCCACGCCGGGCAGTTTCTCCAGCGCTTCGCGGTCTTCGGGCACTTGGCCGCCGTGCTCGCGCAGGAGGATGGCGCAGGTGGCGATGAGGTGCTTGGCCTTGCTGCGGTAGAGGCCGATGGTCTTGATGTATTCCTCCAGGCCGGCCTGGCCGAGGGCAAGGATTTTTTCCGGGGTGTTGGCGACGGGGAAGAGCCTTGCCGTGGCCAGGTTGACGCCCTTGTCGGTGGCTTGGGCGGACAGAACCACGGCAACCAGCAACTCAAAGGGCGTGCGGTAATGAAGCTCGGTCGTGGGCTGGGGATTGGCGGCCGCTAAGCGTTGGAAAATTTCGCGGCGTTTTTGCGCGTTCATCGGCCTGTATTATGCCAGATGTTGCCGGGGTCTGGGCGGCCCGCCCGGTGGCGGCTGGATTTTCCCCGTCCATCGGACGGGGGTTCAATGCCTATGGCATTCAGGAGGCTTGATGGGCTACCGCGCCGCCCGCGGCGATTGCCTGCTTCTTACGGGAACTGCGCTCATCCAGCCAGTTCTTGCCGGCAATCATCAGGCCCAGGCCGAAAAAGGCCCCGGGCGGCAGAATGGCCAGTAGAAAGCCGGGGTAGTCGGCGGGGGCGAGGTGGATGACCATGGATTTGGCTCCCTCCCCCAGGGCCAGTTCGATGCCGCTGAACAGCGTGCCCTTGCCGAATATCTCCCGCAGCGCCCCCAGGCCGCCCAAGGTGAGGCTGAGGCCGAGGCCCACCATCAAACCGTCCACCATGGAGGGGAAGACGGCGTTTTTGGAGGCGAAGGTTTCGGCGCGGCCAAGCACGGTGCAGTTCACCACGATCAGGGGGACGAAAATGCCCAGTACGACGTAAAGGGCCTGCATATAGGCGTTCATGACCAGCTGGATGATGGTCACCAGCACCGAGATGATGATGATGTAGACCGGGATGCGGGCTTCCTGGGGCACCCAGCTGCGCACGAAGGAAACGGCCGCGTTGCTGAAGGTCATGACGAGGGCGGTGGCGAGGCCAAGGCCGAGGCCATTGACCACCGTGGAGCTGACGGCCAGCAGGGGACAGAGGCCCAGCAGCATGACCAGGCCGGCATTCTGGTGCCATAGGCCGTTCTTGGCGATTTCGGAGTAGGATACGGTGCTCATTTTGCGGCTCCAGTGCCGGCCTCAGCCGACGGTTGGGTGGCGAACAGCTGGTCCTTGTTCTGATCGAAATAAAGCAGGGCCTTGTGAACGGCCTTGATGACGGCGCGAGGCGTCACGGTGGCGCCGGCGACGTATTCGAATACCCCGCCGTCTTTCTTCACCTTCCAGTCCTTGTCGCCCTGCTTGGCGAGGGACTTGCCGCCAAAGACGTTGATCCACTCGCTCTTGGCGATTTCGATGTAATCGCCCAGGCCGGGGGTTTCGTTATGGGAGATCACGCGGACGCCGGCGATTTCGCCGTTGGCGTAAACGGCGATGACCAGCTTGATTTTGCCGCCGTAGCCATCGGGGGCGATCGCTTCCAGAACCGCGGCCGCCGGTTCGCCACCCTTGCGGGCCCGGTACACGGTGGAGGGCTCGAAGGAACCCAGCTCAGGTGTTGGGGGCAGGGTCAGGGTATCCTGCAGGATGCTGTTGTCGTAAGCCGTGGTGGGCAGGATCTGGCCGATCAGTTTCAGCTTGGCCTGTTCCTCGTTTTTGGCGATATTGTCCTTGGTCGCGCTGAAGGAAAAGGCCAGCAGCGCCGTGCCGATGACGGCGAAAATCAGCAGGCTCAGCGCGGTGCGCAGCGTTGTTTGCAGGGGAAGGGGCAGGGCGCTCACCGGGAAGCCTCCTCTTGTTTCACATGGCCAAAGACGCGGGGCTGGGTATAGGCGTCGATCAGGGGGACGAAAGCGTTCATGATCAAGACGGAGAAGGCGACGCCGTCCGGGTAGCCGCCCAGGACGCGAACCACGTAGGTGAGGGCGCCAATGCCGAGGCCGAAGATGATTTTTCCTTTCGGCGTGCTGGCGGCGGTCACCGGATCGGTGGCAATGAAGAAAGCGCCCAGCATCGTGCCGCCGGTGACAAGGTGGAACCACGGCGCCACGTAATGATCGGCGTCTTTCAAGTAGAAGAACGCCGCCATCAGGAACAGCCCGCCGAGGAAGGCGAGGGGAATGTGGAGGGTGATGATGCGGGCGCGCCACAGGTAGATGCCGCCCAGCAGGTACATCACCGCGATCCACACCGTGCCCTTGCCGCCGATGACGTCATAGATCGGCATCCGCAGGACTTCGCTCACCGTATGGTGGAGGTGCAGCTGGGTCTTGAGGGTGTCGAGGGGCGTGGCCATGTTGATGGCGTCCACGTCCATCCCAGCGGGCAGGGAGCCGGTCAGCATGTAGGACAATTGATCGGCGAAGCCGAGATGGGCGCTGGTAAGCGCCATGGGCGCGGGCCAGTGGGTCATGTAGGCCGGAAAGGAAATCATCAGGGCGGCAAAGCCCACCATGGCCGGGTTGAACAGGTTGTTGCCGAGGCCGCCGTAGAGATGCTTGGCGAAGACCACGGCGATGACGGTGCCGGTCACGATCAGCCACCAGGGCGACATGGGGGGGATGGACAGGGCCAGAAGCCAGGCGGTGAGGAGGACGCTGCCGTCGAAGACGAAGGGCTTGACCGGGTAGTCGCGGATTTTGAGCATCAGCGCTTCCACCGCAACCGCCGTGATGCTGGCGATGGCCAAGCTGACGAGGATGGACGGCCCGAACGCGATGACGTAGACGATGATGCCGGGTACCAGGGCGGCCATGACCCGGAACATGGTCTGGCCGACGCCGTGGCCCTCGAAAATATGGGGTGAACTCATGGGTTTCCTCAAAAAGCTACACTAGGCGGGTTCCGGTCGTGGGAGCGGCCGGCTCATGCCTCCTCGTTTACCGCTTCGCCGGACTTGGTCCGGCGCTCTTCGACGGCGGCGATTTCGGCCTGGACCGCGGGGCTCAAGTTCTCGGTATTCTGGGGCTCGGCTTTCTTGGCCTTGGCGCGCTCCACGGCCGCGGCGATGGCAGCCTGCTTGGCGGCTTTGTCCTCGGCGGTTTCGCTCTTGGCTGCCGCAGCCGCGGCGGCCGCATGTTTGGCGGCTTTTTCGGCTTTCTCCCGTTCCAGGCGCTGCTGTTTCATTTCGCTGCGCTGACGGGCCATTTCCGCGGCGCGTTTTTCGCGGTCGCGTTCCATGAGTTCGCTTTTGGCGTAACGGAAATACTGGACCAGCGGGATGTTGCTGGAACAGACATAGCTGCAGCAACCGCATTCGATGCAGTCGAACACGTTGTAGGCGCGAGCCTTGTCGAAGTTCTTGCCCCGGATGAACCATTGCAGCTCGTAGGGACGCAGGTTGACCGGGCATGCCTCGGCGCAGTGGGTGCAGCGGGTGCAGGGCATGGCGGGGGGTTCCGGCGGGAACAGGCTGTCGGATGCGGCAATGAAGCAGTTGCTGGCCTTTTGCACGTGGTAGCCGCTGTTGGGCAGGGGAGTGCCCATCATCGGACCGCCCATGATGTAACGGCTGGTATCCGGCAGGGCCCCGCCGGCCAGCTGCAGCAGCTCGTCGACGGGGGTGCCGATGCGGGCTTCGAAGTTTCCGGGCTGCCGGACGTTGCCGGTAACGGTGACGATGCGGGAGATCATCGGCTCGCCGAGGTTGACGGCCCGGTGCACGGAATAGACCGTGGCGACGTTGGTGCACACCACGCCGATCTGGTAGGGGCGTCCGCCGGAAGGGACTTCCTTGCCGGTGAGTATCTTGATCAGCTGCTTTTCGCCGCCCGTGGGGTAGAGGGTGGGGACGGCCACGACATCGATGCCCTTGCCCTCGGCGGCGCGGGCCATGGCGGCAATGGCCTCGGGTTTGTTGTCCTCGATGCCAACCAGGGTTTCCGCGGGCTGCAGCAGGTGCTGCAGGACTTCTATCCCTTTCACGATCTCGTCCGCCCGCTCCCGCATCAGCAGGTCGTCGCTGGTGATCCAGGGTTCGCATTCGGCGGCGTTGATGACCAGGGTCTCCAGCTTGCCGTTCACCTGGAGCTTGATGTGGGTCGGAAATACCGCGCCGCCCAGGCCGACCACGCCGCGGTCGCGGATGTGATCCAGCACCGCTTGGGGAGAAGCGGATTTGTAATCGATCGGGGAGTGTTCGGCCCAGCGGTCTTCGCCATCGGCCTCGATGGCGACGCAGAGGTCGGGCAGCCCGGAGGAGTGGGGCACGGTCATCGGCTCCACGGCGGTAACGGTGCCGGAAGTGGGAGCATGCACGGCAGCGGAAATGAAACCGGCGGGTTCGCCGATCAGCTGCCCTTTCAGGACCTTGTCGCCAGGCTGCACCAGGGGCTTGGCCGGCGCGCCCATGTGCTGGCGGAGGGAAACCACCAGGTGCCGGGGCACGGGGGCCTGGGCGATGGGCCGCCCATTGGATTCGGATTTGTGCTCGGGCGGGTGGATGCCGCCGTGGAATGTATGCAGGGTTCTCATGCGACTTTTTTCACCTCGTAAGTCGGGTATTCCCACTTCCAGTTGCCGATGTCGGTCTTGACCGGGTCCATGATGATGCACTCCTCCACCGGGCAGGCGGGTTCGCACAGGCCGCACCCGGTACAAACGGCGGAGATGACGGTGTGAACCTGCTTGGTGGCGCCGATAATGGCGTCCACGGGGCAGGCCTTGATGCAGGCGGTGCAGCCGATGCAGGTCTTCTCGTCGATGGCGGCCACGGCTTTGGGGGCCGGCTCGGCGGCCTCGCCGCCCAGGGGTTCATAGGGAACGCCCACCAGGTCGGCAATGGCCTGGCCGGCGCCGGGGCCGCCGGGGATGCACAGGTTGGGCGCCGCTTCGCCGCTGGCGACGGCTTCGGCATAGGGCTTGCAGCCGGGGTAGCCGCATTGGCCGCACTGGGTCTGCGGCAGCAGGGCATCGATTTGTTCCACCAGCGGGTTGCCTTCGACCTTGAACTTGATCGAGGCGTAGCCGAGCACGGCGCCCAGGACCAGGGCAATGGCGGCCATGACAATAATCGCGGTAAGCATGTTCAACCTTTCCTGACGGCCACGAATGAAGGAGAAATGGCCATCATTTCACCAAGCCGGAAAAACCGAGGAACGCCAGGCTCAGCAGGCCGGCGGTAATCATGGCGATGGGCGCGCCGCGGAAGTGGACCGGAATATCGGCCGATTCCAGGCGCTCGCGCATCGCCGCGAAGAGCACCAAGGCAAGGGTGAAACCCAGGGCGCCGCCCAGGCCATAGACCACGGATTCGACGAAATTGTGCTTTGCGCTGATGTTGAGCAGGGCCAGGCCCAGCACGGCGCAGTTGGTGGTGATCAAGGGCAGGTAGATGCCCAGGGCCTGGTACAGGACCGGGCTGCTCTTTTTGACGAACATTTCAGTGAACTGCACGATGCCGGCGATCACCACGATGAAGGCAACGGTCTGCAGGTAGGACAGCTCCGGGCCGAGCAGGTATTTGTTGACCAGATAGGTGACGGCCGTGGCGAGGGTGAGCACGAAGGTGACGGCCGCTCCCATGCCGACGGAGGTTTCCACTTTCTTGGATACGCCCATGAAAGGGCACAGGCCCAGCATTTTGGTGAGCACGATGTTGTTTACCAACACGGTGCCGACGATCATCAGCAGGTAGCTTTCCATCTTCGGTCTCGCCCGCAGGTCCTCTATAAGATATTTAAGATATCACCCGATTGGGAATGGGGAATTCTACTTTCCGATCCTCGATTGGGCAATGACAATTCGCAATAATCCATAAGCTTACACCAAGCCTGCCTTCGCTTTCCTCATGGCAGCGAGGAAAGGGCCTCTTCCGCTGGCACGGCGGCATGACCCAAATCCGCCGCCACATGGGGTTCGGTGACCTTCCCCTGGCAGACGTTAAGACCATTGCGCAGCCCGGCATGTTCCGCCAGCGCCTGCTTCAGGCCCTTATCCGCCAACAGCCGAACAAACGGCAGGGTGGCGTTGGTCAATGCCTGGGTCGCGGTCCGGGCGACGGCGGCGGGCATGTTGGTGACGCAGTAGTGCACGATGCCTTCCTCGATGTATGTCGGCGCGCTATGGGTGGTGGGGCGGGAGGTTTCCGCGCACCCGCCCTGGTCGATCGCCACGTCCACCAACGCCGATCCCGGGCGCATGGTTTTTATGGTTTCACGGCTAAGCAATTTCGGTGCCCGCTTCCCGGGTATCAGCACGGAACCGACGACCAGATCCGATTCCCTTACCAGTTCGGCCAGGGCGGAAGGTTCGGAAAAACGGGTCTTGAGGCGAGGCCCGAAGAGATCATCCAGCTGGCGCAGGCGTTCCAGGTCGATATCGGCGATGGTCACGTCGGCGCCAAGCCCCAGGGCCATGCGCGCGGCATGGGCGCCGACGTGACCGCCGCCGATGACGGCGACCCGGGCGGGGCTTACGCCGGGCACGCCCCCCAGCAATACGCCGCTCCCCCCGTTGGCAAGCTGCAGCGCCGCCGCGCCCATCTGGATGGCCAGGCGGCCGGCGACTTCCGACATGGGTGTCAGGAGGGGCAGGGCGCCGTGGCGGTCGGTAACCGTTTCGTAGGCGATGGCGACGGTTTCCGCTTCCGCCAGCGCCTGGGTAAGGGCGGGGTCGGGGGCAAGGTGAAGGAAACAGAACAATCCCTGTCGTTTTTTCAACAAAGGAAATTCCGCCTTCTGCGGTTCCTTGACTTTCACCACCAGCGGGCAGTCATAGATTTCGTCCGGCCCGGCTGCAACCTCGGCGCCGGCGGCGCGGTACTGGTCATCGCTGAACCCGATGCGCTCGCCGGCCCCCCGTTCGACGCGGACCTGGTGGCCCGAGGCCGTCAAAAGGAGGGTTCCGGCGGGGGTAAGACCGACCCGGTACTCGTGATCCTTGATTTCCTTGGGGACGCCGACCAGCATGGAACGGGCTCCTTACAATGACGCAGAATAATAGTAAACTAAAACAATCGGGAATTGCCAATCAAATGCGATTATCCCAACGCCCGGCAGATTTCGCCCACCAATGGCGGCCCTCGGTAGATAAGGCCGCTGTAGAGCTGGACCAGGCTGGCGCCGGCGCGGATTTTCTCTTCCGCGTCCAGTCCTTCGAGTATCCCGCCGACGCCGATGATCGGTATCTTGTCCTGCAGGGCGAGGGAGAGCTGTTTGACGACGGAGGTGGATTTCAGGCGCAGGGGGGCGCCGGAAAGGCCGCCGCCCTCCTCGCCGTGGGGGAGGTCTTCCACCCCCTGGCGGGACAGGGTGGTATTGGTGGCGATGACGCCGTCGATGCGGTACTGGAGGAGCAGATCGGCGATCTGGATGATTTCCTCGGTTTCCAGGTCGGGGGCGATTTTCAGCGCCAGCGGGACGTGCTTGCCATGGGTTCGGGCGAGGCTCTCCTGTTCCCGTTTGAGCGCGTCGAGCAGGCGTTCCAGCTCGCTGGCCTGCTGGAGCTGGCGCAGGTTCTTGGTGTTGGGGGAAGAGATGTTCACCGTTACGTAGCTGGCGTGGGGGTAGACCTTGCGCAAGCCGATGAGGTAATCCTCCACGGCGTTTTCGATGGGGGTGTCGAAATTCTTGCCGATGTTGATGCCGAGGATGCCTCGGTAGCGGGAGCGCTTCACGTTTTCCACCAAGCGGTCCACGCCGTCGTTGTTGAAGCCCATGCGGTTGATGATGGCGCGTGCCTGCGGGAGGCGGAACAGGCGGGGTTTGGGGTTTCCCGGCTGGGGCCGCGGGGTGACGGTACCGACTTCGATGAAGCCGAAACCCAAGGCGGCCAGGGCATCGATATGGTCGCCGTTCTTATCCAACCCGGCGGCCAGGCCGACGGGGTTGGGAAAGGCCAGGCCCATGACGGTGCGGGGCTTGCATTCTGCCTTGTCGGCCAAAAGGGGCAAGACTCCCAGCCGGTGGGCGTAATCCAGGGCCTTCAGAGTCAGGCCGTGGGCGGTTTCGGCGTCGAGGCCGAACAGAAGGGGGCGAATGAGCGCGTACATGCGCTAATTATATGTCCGACCCGCGTTACCCATAAAGGGCGGCGATCACGCCACCAGGTGGGGGGATTCGATCATTTGCTGGTAGATCAGGCTTTGCAGGATGACGCTGTCGTTGGGCTGCAAATCCTGGAATTCGACGCCGTGGTGGACATAAGACGGCTTGTCGGGGTCGGGGGTTTCATCCTCGAAGATGGCGCGGATGACGGCGTTGACGTTGAGCAGGGCGTCGACGTTGTGGAGATGGACGCGAAAGGTTAGTCGAATGACATTGCCTTTGTCGCCGAGGGGCTGCCGGCTGTCCACCAGCGCTCCCGTGGCGCTGATGTTGGCGATGAGGGCGGATTTAGGGGGAGGGCCGGCCTGTTCGCCCGGGTTCGTCACCGAACTGATGACGCGGGTTTTGACCCTCGGCGCCTTGCGGATGATCATCCCTTTCACGGTTTGGGGGAAGGAAAGGTGAAAGTATTCGAAAGGCAGTTTCTGGATTTTTTCGATGGTGGTGGAAAAGCCGAAGGCGTTCTGACCCGAAAAATAGCGGATGACGACGTTCTCGTTTTCCTGCAGCGGCAGGCGCAAGCCGTTGGCGTAAGGGGGAGTGACCAATAGGGTTTGGCCATCCAGGTAACCGATCAGGCGGACGGTGAAGCGTTCCTGGGTGAGTTGGGCGGGGGGCTGGATTTGCAGCCGGTCACCGATTTTCAGCCGCATGTCGCTGAAAGAGAACGTGCCGTCCCCTTTTTCTGTTTTGCCGCCGACTCTCTCGGCCAGGAGAGGTTCGCCGAAATCCTCCAGGCCAGAGGAATTCTGCGCCCAGCCCAGAGGGTGCATGGGCTTGTTTTCCATCAGGAGTTGGAGCTGCTCTGCCGTGGCGACGACTTCCCCTGCCATCATCATCAGCCGGTTTTCGCTGTCGAATACCGACCAGGGCAAGGGGCTGCCCACCACGATCTCCCCCGCTTGTACCGGAATAAGGCTCATAAAACTATCTGCGATCTGCTAAGCCAAAAAGATAATCGAATTCTAATGGATGTTTTCGTAACGTCAAGTAATAAAAGGGAAATATGCGTTTATCATGCGGCGGTTTGGTTAGTATTATTACTAATAGCCGGACCGGATTCTGTGCCGGCTGAAGGAGAGAGGTATAATGTGGCTTTACGTTCACCTCGCCCAGCCATGCAGCTCTCCCTCGCTCTTCTGCAGAAATACAGCAAGCCCGGTCCGCGCTATACGTCGTACCCCACCGCTCCTTATTTCTCCGAGTCCTTCGGGGAGAAGGAATGGCTGGAGGAGCTGCGTGCCACGCAGGGAAGCGGCAGGGATTTGTCCCTTTACGTCCACATCCCTTTCTGCGATACCCTCTGCTGGTATTGCGGCTGCAACATGGTGGCGACCCGCAACTATAATCGCGCCACCGAGTACCTCGGCTACCTCTTCAAGGAAATCGACGCCGTCGCCGCGCAGACCAATCCAGCACGTCAGGCCAAGCAATTGCACTGGGGCGGCGGCACGCCCACCTATTTGCATCCTGACGACATTCGCCGCCTGTTCGCCCATATCGCGTCCCGCTTCCCGATCAGCGATGACGCGGAAAAAAGCTGCGAAATCGACCCTCGCGAGCTGAGCCGGGAACATGTCATGGCCTTGAAGGAATCCGGCATCAACCGGGTCAGCCTGGGGGTGCAGGACTTGGACGACACGGTGCAAAAGGCGGTCAACCGCATTCAGCCGGAGTCTCTGATCCGCGAGGTGTACGGCTGGATGCGGGAGGCGGATTTCGACAGCGTCAACGTCGACCTGATGGTGGGGCTGCCGCATCAGACCGTGGAGGGCTTCAGCGTCACCCTGGACAAGATCATCGCCATCAACCCGGACCGTTTGGCGGTGTTCAACTACGCCCACGTGCCCTGGATGAAGAAGCACCAGGTGCTGATCAAGGAGGAGGCGCTGCCCGATCTTGCCACCCGCCTGGCGCTGCAAATGCTCATCATGGAGAAGCTTACCGCTGCCGGTTACGTGTATATCGGCATGGACCATTACGCCAAGCCCGACGACGAGATCGTGCTGGCCCAGAAGAACAAGACCCTCTACCGCAACTTCCAGGGTTATACCACCCACAAGGACTGCGATTTGTACGCCTTCGGCGCTTCCAGCATCAGCCAGACCGAGGACGTGTTCGTGCAGAACCACAAGGACCTGAAACGCTACCAGGCGCTGGTGGCGGAAGGCCGTCTCCCGATCGAGCGGGGTTTGCGGGTGGCGGCGGAGGACAAGCTGCGGCGGGATGCGATTACCCGCATCATGTGCGACCTGGAGCTGGATAAGGCGGCGTTCGGCCGCCAGTGGAATATCGACTTCGACGCTTATTTCGCCGATGCCCTGGCGGAATTGCAGGCCATGGCAGGGGACGGACTGGTGGAAATGTCCGCCGGCCGCATCAGCGTGACCTCCCTTGGCCGCATCTTCCTGCGCAACATCGCCATGCCCTTCGATGCCTATTTGAAGAAGAAGGCCGAAGACCGGCCCATGTTCTCCAAGACTCTCTAGGACCCTGGGCCTCGGTCAGGAGGGGTGTTTTTCCTCCACCATTTGGTCGATCAAGCCGACCACTTGGCGGCTGGCTTCTTCGGCGGCTTCCAATGCGCCAACCAGGCGCTCCCGCAGGGCGGGGTCCTTTTCCCAGTCCTGGCCCGATAGCGCCACGGCTTGATGCACGTTGCTGTGGACCTTGGCGTGGGGAGCGTCAAGATTGCGGTAGGCCTGGGTGTTGCCGAACAGCTCCCGGCCGCTGCCCTCGTGGTACCACTTGCCGAGGCGGCAGGTAAGGTGGGTGCTTTGCACGGCCTTGGCCTCGTCGGACTCGACGCCCTGTTCCACCGCCATGTAGGCGTTCTGCATGTAAACGATGTGGTCCATTTTCACCAGGGAGCCGAAGGAGCGGTCCTTGGCGCGGGTGACGCGTTCGATGGTGTTTTCCGCGGAGGAGGCGAATTCGGAGAAGCGACCGCGGAAATCGGTGACCTGGCCGCTGATGCTGGAACTCAACGCGTTGGCGGTGGCCGTTTCCTCCATCATGGACTCCACGCGGCGGCGGAAGTTGGCGGTAATGGTGGCGATTTCCTCGGTGGAGCCCTTGGTGCGCTCGGCGAGCTTGCGCACCTCGTCCGCCACGACGGCGAAACCCCGGCCGGATTCCCCCGCCCGGGCCGCTTCGATGGCGGCGTTAAGGGCCAGCAGATTGGTCTGGTCGGCGATGTCGGAAATGATTTGCAGGGCCTGGGTGATGGCCGCGCTTTCTTCCCCCAGGGCCTGGGCCGCCTCGGCCACGTCGCGGACGCGCTCGTTGATGGCGGTGAGGGACTGGCTGATGTCGGCCACCGTCTTCTGGCTCAGGGAGGCGGCTTCCAGGTTGGAGTGGGCGATGTTCTCCACCGCCATCATTTCGTCGGTAACGCTCATCAAATCCTGCTGGTTGCGCTTGAGGTTGCTGAGCAGGTTGGCGGTATTGAGGCTGTGCAGCTGGGAGGCGAGCTGGTTGCGGGTGACATAGCGGGCGTTTTCTTCCATGGCCAGGATGGCGACATTGATTTTATCCAGGGAATGGGCGAACTGGCCGGGCAGGCCGTGGGAAAGGGCATGGCGGTAATAGACGCCATCCGTCACCATCTTGAAACAGGTGTTTACCTCCTTGAAGTAGGCTTCCACCAAGTCCAGGAAATCGTTGAGTTCCCAGGCCACCTTGCCGATTTCCCCCAGGCCAGCGGTATTGGTGATGCGGTGGTGCAATTGTCCGAGGCGCGAGGCCTGCAGCGCGTCGTTCATCTTCTTCAGGGTGGCGAGGGGGGCTTGGGCGTGGCGCCAGGCGTAGAACGCAAACCCCCCGGACAGCAGGGGAAAGAGCAGCGCCACCCAGCTCATGCCGTCCTGGAGGATATCCCAAAGGGTGAAAGCCACCGACAGCAAGGTAAAGGTCAGGCAGGCAATAAGAAACTGCCGGTTCAGATAGGGGGTGTGATGACTGATGCCGTGGTTGGTATGGGAGTTCATGGGGCCGATACCTTTGCTTAGACGGACTGTAAACCGAGAATGAAGCGGTCGTAGGTGGTGCCCTGGCGGCCCAGGGTATCCTGCAAAAACCGGACCGAGGCCAGGGGGGCGTCAGCGGGGCCGGCCTTGCGCTCCACGTCGAGCATTTGCTGGTAAACCGGAACGATGGCCTGGATGGCCGAGGCCTTGGGTTTGCGGCGGACGGAAAAATAGCCCACCACCTTGCCGTCGCTGTCCAGGTCTGGGGTGATGTTGGCGAATACCCAGTAGTAGTCGCCTTCCGACGTCATGTTTTTCACGTAGGCGAAAAACTCCTGTCCGTTCTTGAGGGTGTCCCACAGCAAACGGAAGGCGCCCCGGGGCATGTCGGGGTGGCGGATGATGTTGTGCTGCTGGCTGAGGAGTTCGCGTTCGCTGAAGTTGGCGATGCGCATGAAGGTCCGGTTGGCGTAGGTGATGCGGCCGGTGAGGTCGGTCTTGCTGACGATGATGTCGTTTTCGGCGAGTTGGATTTCGCGGTTCGTAGGCGTGATCTGGAGTTTCACGATGCAGCTTCCCCCTGCGTTGGATCGTCGGTTTGCCAACAGTTTTGTTGGCAGTCTATCAGAAGCCAGCCAAAAACTAGATCGGGGAAACCCCTAACAAGGCCTCGATTTCAGCTTCGACCCGGGCCGGCGGGAGCTTGGTCAGGCAGTCCAGGTGGCCGTGGGGGCACTCCCGCTTGAAGCAGGGGCTGCACGGCAAGTGAAGGCTGGCGATGCGCGCCTTGTCCGAAAGGGGGGGGGTGAAGGAGGGGCTGGAGGAGCCGAAAATGGCCACCAGGGGCTTGTCCAGCGCCGCCGCCACGTGCATCAGGCCGGAATCGTTGGTGACCACGAGTTGGGCGAGGGACAGCAGGTCGATGGCCTCCGCCAGGTCGGTCTTGCCGCACAGGTTCAGGGCCCGGCCGCCGGAGAGCTGCGCGATGGCGCTGCCGATCGCCGCGTCCTTGGCGGAGCCGAAGAGCCATACCTCGTAATGGGCGGAAAGGCGCTCCGCCAGCACGGCAAAATGTTCGGGCGGCCAGCGCTTGGCGGGGCCGTACTCGGCGCCGACGCAGAAGGCGGCGATGGGTTTGCGGGGAATCAGTTCCAGCTTGGCGAGGGTTCTGTCGCGGCCCGCTTCCGAAGCGCGGAGGCGGGGGTAAGGCACGGGACGAACAAGGGCGGTGCCTGGGGGTTCGGCCAGTTGGGCGAAGCGTTCCACCATCAGGGGAAGAGCCTGCTTGTCCAGGGGGCGGGCGTCGTTGAGCAGGCCGTAGCGCAGTTCCCCCACATAACCGGTTCGCAGTGGAATTCCAGCGAAAAACGGCACCAGGGCGGATTTCCAGGAGTTGGGCAGGACGATGGCGTGCCGGTAGTGGTGTTCTTTCAGGGCCCGGCCCAGTTTCCGCCGGAGCTTGAGGTTGAATTCCCCGTGGGCCAGGGGGTTGATTTCCACCCGGCTTGTTTCGGCCATGCGTTCGAACACGGGGGCGACCCAGGCGGGGGCGAAAAGCTCGATTTCGACATCGGGCCGCCGCTCCTTGATCCGCCGGAGGAAGGGTTGAACCATGACGGCGTCGCCGACCCAGGAGGGGGCGATGACGAGGATTTTGGGCATTAGGTTCTAGAAGATGGCGGCGGAGAAGAAAATCCGGACGGGATGAACGGGCTTGGCAGGATTCACGGGATGGCAATCACCATGAAAATCCTGAAAACTTGTTCTGCTGCCTAGTGATGGCCCTTGGGTGGCTCGCCGGTGAACTTGTACAGCGTTCCGCAGAGATC
>JAJZVC010000001.1 GCA_021845865.1 Pseudomonadota bacterium
TGAGCAAGAACACGTTCTACCTGCACCTCAAGGAGTGCGAATTCCGGTATAACTACCGGAGCCAGAACTTGTACCTTACCCTCCTCAAAATTGTCAGACTGAACCCGCTGTTCTAGTCATGACCCTAAAAAATAGACAAGGGCAAGCATACAAAATTGCTGTAATTCAAGGAACTAGCAAAATTACCAGTTATCGAGATTAAAAAGGCGGTTCATTCCCTACCCCCACATATCCAAGTGTTCATGTAGTCCACGGAGAGCCACATTTTTAGGTCATGCCTAGCATAGGTAAAGCGCGTATTGGGCGCTATACGTATAGCGTTCCCCGTACCGTGTTAACTATGGGGTAAAAATGGGGGTAGAAAAACAAAACGCGCTGAATAGCGCGTGGATATTGGCTTCGTGGCGGAGAGGGAGGGATTCGAACCCTCGGAACACCGCGAGGTGTTCAACAGATTTCGAGTCTGCCCCGTTCGACCACTCCGGCACCTCTCCTCGAAAGAGGCGCATTTTACCAGCTTCTGCATGGGGTGTGCGACCCAAAATGGACAAAATAGGGAAAGTTGTCCACACTTCCGGTATGCGTTCTTTTCTCATCCTGATCATCGCATTAACCATCGCCGGATGCGGTCAAACCGCCAAACCGATTCCGCCTTACACTCAAAGCGGGGAATTGGTGGTGGTTACCCGCAACAGCCCCACAACCTATTATGAAGATGCCGGCGGTCAGCCTGCGGGAATCGAGCACGACCTTGTGGAACTGTTCGCCAAGGAGCTTGGGGTGCGGGTCCGTTTCATCGTCACCCCCCAGTTCAATGAAATCATTCCCACTCTTTTGCAGCAGCAGGCCCACTTCGCGGCAGCAGGCCTGACGATAACGCCAGAGAGGGAAAAGCTCGTCCAGTTCATTACCCCTTACCAAACCATCCAGCAGCAGGTGGCTTACAACACCAATAATCTTAAACCGCGTAGCGCCCGGGACCTTATCGGCAAACGCATTGAAGTGGTGGCTGGCAGCAGCTATGTGGAGCGATTGGAGGAACTCCGAGACAAATACCCCAAGCTGAAATGGCGTGAAGTGGAAGCCCTGGAGAGTGAGGAATTGCTGGAAAGAGTGGCGGAAGACGAAATCGATTACGCCATTGCCGACTCGAATGTTATTGATATATCAAAAACCTATATTCCAAATCTCGATAACGCCTTCAATATCAGCCCACCCCAGTACCTGGCCTGGGCTTTCCCCAAGGAGGCCGACCCGCAGCTGGTCGCCAAAGCCAAGGCCTTCTTCGATAGAATCAAGCAGGATGGCACATTGAAGGTGCTGATCGACCGCTATTACGGCCATACTCAGCGGCTTGAGTCGGCAGACGTGGCGGGAATTCTGGACAAGCGCGAGGCACTCTTAGCCCCCCTGCGCAAATTCTTCTATCCCGCCCAGGAAATCAGCGACATCGACTGGCGCCTCCTGGCAGCCCTGGCTTACCAGGAATCCCATTGGGACCCCCTGGCCACCTCCCCTACCGGCGTGCGGGGGATCATGATGCTGACGGAAGACACCGCCGACAGACTGGGCGTTTCGAACCGCCTCGACCCCCGCCAGAGCATTCGCGCCGGCGCCAAGTACCTAGCCAGCCTGAAGGATATGCTTCCTGCCCGCATCAGCGAACCCGATCGCACATGGCTTGCCTTGGCTGCCTACAACATGGGATACGGACACCTGGAGGACGGGCGGATTCTGGCCCAGCGGATGAAAATGAACCCCGACTCCTGGGCAGATCTGAAGAAAGTTCTTCCTCTTCTTACCCAGTCGGCCTACTACACCAAACTCAAACATGGTTACGGTCGAGGCGGCCAGGCGGTGATTTTCGTCGAAAGCGTCCGCACCTACTACGACATCCTGGTACGCTTCGAAAAACCCCACGAAATCCAGTTCAACCTGGCAGAAAGCGCAAAACCTGGCCGGCGTCCGCGACTGAAAGCCGCCCGCAGCTGAGTTTTGGCGGCGCATCATCGATCATGAGGACTGAGCTACCAGGCATCACTGGCCTCAGGGGTTTTTCTCGCCAGGGTCAGCGGGCTTGGATGGTTTTAATGCCACCCATGTAAGGCTGAAGCACGGCAGGAATATCCACCCCGCCATCCGCACGCTGATAGTTCTCCAATATCGCCACCAGCGTCCGCCCCACCGCCAAACCGGAACCGTTCAGGGTATGCACCAGTTCCGGCTTCCCTTTCTCCCCGCTGCGGAAACGGGCCTGCATGCGCCGTGCCTGGAAAGCCTCGAAGTTGGAACAGGAGGAAATTTCCCGGTAGGTATTCTGGGCCGGCAGCCACACTTCCAGGTCATAGGTCTTGGCGGCGGAAAAGCCCATGTCCCCGGCGCACAGGGCCATGACCCGGTAGGGCAGCTCCAGCTTCTGCAGAATGGCTTCGGCGTTGGCAGTCAACTCTTCCAGAGCCTGATAGGAATCTTCGGGGCGAACGATTTGCACCAGCTCCACTTTCTCGAACTGATGCTGGCGGATCATCCCCCGCGTATCCTTGCCATAGGAGCCGGCCTCGGAACGAAAGCAAGGCGTGTGGGCGACGAACTTCAGGGGCAGCGATTCCTGGGGCAGGATTTCGTCCCGCACCATGTTGGTCACCGGCACTTCGGCGGTGGGGATCAGGTACAGCTTTTCGTTCTCGTTCTTCTGCACGGAAAACAGATCGGCCTCGAACTTGGGCAATTGCCCCGTGCCCCGCATGGAGTCCGGGTTGACCAGGTAGGGAACGTAAACCTCGGTGTAGCCGTGCTCCAGGGTATGGGTATTGAGCATGAACTGGATCAGCGCTCGGTGCAGGCGGGCCAAATCGGCGCGCAACAAGGTAAAGCGGGCGCCGGACAACTTGGCGGCGGCGGCGAAATCCAGCATGGACAGCCCCTCTCCCACGTCCACGTGGTCACGGACGGGAAAGTCGAAGGTCCGTGGCGTGCCCCACTGACGGATTTCCACGTTGTCGGCCTCGGATTTTCCCATCGGCACGCTTCCATGAGGCAGGTTGGGCACCGAGAGAAGAATATCCTGCATGGATGCCTGGACTTTTTCCAACTGGGCCTCGGCAGCTTTCAGCTCGTCACCTAGCCCGGCCACCTCGGCCATGATGGCGGAAACGTCCTCGCCCTTGGCCTTGGCTTGACCGATCTGTTTGGACGTAGCGTTGCGTTTGGCCTGGAGTTCCTGGGTGCGGGTCTGGATTGCCTTCCGCTCCTGCTCCAACCCCTGGAAGGCCGCGGTGTCCAACATAAATCCCCGTGCAGCCAAACGCCGGGCCACTTCTTCCAGGTCGGTACGCAGCAATTGAATGTCTAGCATCTCAAATCACCTTAAGTTATTCGCTTATCTTATTAAATATATTTATTTTTTTAATTCTTCATCCAGTTCCCGCAGGTGAGCCAGGCGCTCGGCTATCTTGCCTTCGAGCCCTCTCGGCGTGGGCTGGTAAAAATTCACCGTCGCCAGATCGTCGGGAAAATAATGCTCCCCTGCCGCATAGGCTTCGGGTTCGTCGTGGGCATAACGGTAGGCATGGCCGTAGCCCAATTCCTTCATCAGTTTGGTCGGCGCGTTGCGCAAGTGGATAGGCACCGCCCGGCTCCTGTCGCCTTTGATGAAGGCGCGGGCGTTATTATACGCAACGTACACCGCGTTGCTCTTGGGGGCGACGGCCAGATAAACCACTGCCTCGGCCAAGGCCAATTCCCCTTCCGGCGAGCCAAGCCGCTCGTAGGTTTCCACCGCATCCAGCGCCAAGCGCAAGGCCCGGGGGTCGGCAAGACCGATGTCCTCCGTTGCCATGCGCACGATGCGCCGCCCCAGGTAAAGGGGATCGGCTCCGCCATCCAGCATGCGGCACAGCCAGTACAGCGCCGCATCGGGACTGGAGCCGCGGACGGACTTATGGAGAGCGGAAATCTGGTCGTAAAACTCCTCCCCCCCCTTGTCGAAGCGGCGGCCGCTTTGCGCCAAGGCATCCCGCGCCAGGTCTTCATCCACCGCCTGAACCTTGCGGGTCTCCGCGGCGGTTTTCACCTGCTCCAGGAGGTTGAGCAGCCGGCGGGCGTCACCGTCCGCATAGCCGACCAGCAGGGATTTCGCCCCGTCGCTGAAAGACAGCCCAACCAACGCCTTATTCTTGGCGCGATCGAACAATTGCCCCAACTCATCCTCGGACAAGGGTTGCAGGACATACACCTGGGCCCGCGACAGCAAGGCGCTGTTGACTTCGAAGGATGGGTTTTCGGTGGTGGCGCCGATAAAGGTCACCAATCCCTCTTCGACGAAAGGCAGAAAGGCATCCTGCTGGGCCTTGTTGAAGCGGTGCACTTCATCCACGAAAAGGATGGTATGGCGGCCGAACTGTTGCAAAGAAAGCCTTGCCCGATCAATGGCTTCACGAATATCCTTCACGCCGGAAAAGACGGCGGAAATGGCAATGAACTCCGAATTGAACGCCTGGGCCATGAGCCGCGCAAGAGTGGTTTTCCCCACCCCCGGCGGCCCCCACAGGATCATGGAATGGGGTTTGCCGGATTCGAAGGCAAGGCGCAGGGGCTTTCCCGGGCCGAGTAGATGGCTCTGGCCGATCACCTCGTCGAGAGCGCGGGGCCGCAGCTGCTCGGCCAGCGGCGCATCGGGAACGCCTTGGGAAAACAGGTCACTCACCGATCACGTCCGCGCCCTTGGGCGGGCTGAATTTGAACAGCGCCGGATCGAGTTTGGGGTTGCGCTCCATGTCCGGAAAGCGGATGACCGTGGTCTGGCCGAAATTGTCCCGCAGTTCCATCACATCCAGCAGGTCGCCGTTGAAGCCCATGCGGATATTCTCGAAACCTCCGTCACCGTTTTTCGGAATGGCTTCCAGCCATTCCAGGGTACCGCGCTTGCCCAGATCCTTGAGCCGGAAAGACTTCTCGATTTCATTCTGGCCCGCCAGCAGCGCCGCCGGCGTCTGGCCCAGGGCCTGGTCCAGTTTCTTCACCGTCACCTGCTTCAGGTCGGCATCGTAGACCCACAGCTTCTCGCCATCGCCAACGATCAGCTGCCCCTTTGGCTGGTCGTAGGTCCAGCGGAATTTTCCCGGGCGGGAAAATTGCATCACGCCGCTGGCCTCCTGAATGGTGCTCAGTTGCTTATCCAGCACGATCTGCTTGAAATGGGACCGGGCGCTTTGGGTATCCCGCAGGAAATGCTGCAAGCGGTCAAGGCTGGAGGCCGAAGCGGCCAAGGGCAGCATTAACAGGACAAACAGGTAGTATTTCATTGGCCTCTCAATCACCGCCCGGCACCAGTACCTCCCGGTTGCCGTTGCTCTGCATCGGCGACACCAGTCCGGACTTTTCCATTTGTTCGATCAACCGCGCCGCACGGTTATAGCCGATGCGCAATTGGCGCTGCACCAGGGAGATGGAAGCGCGCCGCGCCTTGAGGACAACGGCCACCGCCTCGTCGTAGAGAGGGTCCGATTCGCCGCCGGTACCGCCCTCCTCCCCTTCCGCACCGCCTTCGACGGCGCCCTCCAGAATGCCTTCCACGTACTGGGGCAACCCCTTGGTCTTGAGAAACTCCACCACCTTGTGCACTTCGCCGTCGGCCACGAAGGCGCCGTGGACCCGCTGGGGATAGCCGGTTCCCGGCGGCAGGTAGAGCATATCCCCCTGACCCAGCAGGGCCTCGGCTCCCATCTGGTCGAGGATGGTGCGGGAGTCGATCTTGCTCGACACCTGGAAGGCGATGCGGGTGGGGATGTTGGCCTTGATCAGGCCGGTGATCACATCCACCGACGGCCGCTGGGTCGCCAGCACCAGATGGATGCCGGAAGCCCGGGCCTTCTGGGCCAGGCGTGCAATCAGCTCTTCCACTTTTTTCCCCGCCACCATCATCAGATCAGCCAGCTCATCAATGACCACCACGATCAGCGGCAGTTCCTCCAGCGGCTCGGGCGCATCGGGAGTCAGGCTGAAGGGATTGGGCAGCTTGTCGCCGGATTTCTCGGCATCACGAATCTTCTGGTTGTAGCCCGCCAGGTTGCGCACCCCCAGAGCGGACATCAGCTTGTAGCGCTTTTCCATTTCCGCCACGCACCAGTTGAGGGCATTGGCGGCCTGGCGCATGTCGGTGACCACCGGGGCCAGGAGGTGGGGAATACCCTCGTAGACGGATAGTTCCAGCATCTTGGGGTCCACCAGGATCAGCCGCACTTCCCGGGGCGTGGCCTTATACAGCAGGGACAGGATCATGGCGTTGATGGCCACCGATTTGCCGGAGCCGGTGGTGCCCGCCACCAGGGCATGGGGCATCTTGGCCAGGTCGGCCACCACCGGCTTGCCGCCGATGTCCTTGCCCATGGCGATAGTCAGGGGGGAAGCCATGTCGGAGTAAACCTGGGCGGAAAGGATTTCCGACAGCCGAACCGTCTGCCGCTTGGGATTGGGAATCTCCAGCCCCATGCAGGACTTGCCGGGAATGGTTTCCACCACCCGCACGCTGACCACCGACAGGGCGCGAGCCAAGTCCTTGGACAGGTTGGTGATCTGGCTGCCTTTCACTCCCGTCGCGGGCTCGATCTCGTAACGGGTAATCACCGGCCCCGGCAAGGCCGCCACCACTTTGACCTCCACCCCGAAATCCAGCAGCTTGCGCTCGATCAGACGGGACGTGAATTCCAGGGTCTCGGCGCTGAGGGTTTCCACCGTGCCGTCGGCCTCGTCCAGGAGGTGAAGGGGCGGCAGGTCCGAATCCGGCAGGTCGGCGAACAGGGGCACCTGCTTTTCCTTCACCACCCGTTCCGACTTGGGGATGTCCACCACCGGCGCCTCGATCTGAAGCGGAACGTGCTCCTCGAAACGGCGCTTCACTTCCGCCACGTGCTCTTCGCGCCGGATGGAGGCCACCCTGCCGGCCTTGCGGTCTTGCCAGGCCTGCCAGCGACCCGCCACGGCGTAATACGTGCTTAGTATGCCTTCCCCCAAACCATCGATCACCGCCAGCCAGGAAACGCCGGTGAAGAGGCTGAGGCCCACCGCAATGCACAGCAACAACGCGAGCGTGGCGCCGGTAAAACCGAGGGTTGAAAACAATATCTCGCTCAACACCGAACCCAGCATTCCGCCGGGAGCCAGGGGCAGCGAGGCTTTCAGGGTATACAGCCGCAGAGCCTCCAGGCCGCTGCAACCGAAGAGGAGCACCAGAAACCCTGTCCCGGCAATAATCAGGGAACGCCGGTCGGACAGGGCGTCGCTTTCGATGCGCTTATAGCCCCACCACAAGGTGTAAAGACAGAAAGCGATCCACAGGTAACCGGAAAGGCCGAAAAGGTAGAGCAGGATATCCGCCAGCCAGGCCCCCAGCCGCCCGCCGGAATTCTGGATGATTGCCATGCTCTCGCTGTGGGACCAGCCCGGATCGCTCCGATGATAGGTGACCAGGGACAGCGAAAGATAGATAGTGACCGCCACCAGCACCAGCCACCAGACTTCCGTCAGCAACGCCGGCATGCGGCTGGCCAGAGGACCCTTGGCGGGAGGACGCGCGGGTCGGGGCGTATGGGAATTTGACTGGGCCATTGGCTATCGCAAAATAACAGTTCGGCAATTATAACCCGAATGCCCCGTGATTCGATTTATGCCGCCGTCCCCTCGCATTCCGGCCCCCATATTCCCGGATGGATGTAAGATACTTGTTTATGTGAAAGCGCTTTCTTGCGTAAAATAACAGGCTTTGACTTAGTCTAAATTTTACTTTCCCGATTTCGGAAGGAGTCTTTGAATGTCCACCAAACACTGCCGCGTCCTGATTCTCGGTTCCGGCCCCGCCGGTTACACCGCCGCCGTTTATGCCGCTCGCGCCAACCTCAAGCCGGTACTGATTACCGGCATGCAGCAAGGCGGCCAGCTCACCACCACCACCGAAGTGGACAACTGGCCCGGCGCGGTGGAAGGCATCCAGGGTCCCGAGCTGGTGTCCAACATGCTGCAGCACGCAGAGCGCTTCAACACCGAAATCATTTTCGACCACATCCATACCGTGAAGCTGGATCAGAAGCCCTTCACCCTCACCGGCGACTCCGGCACCTATACCTGCGACGCCCTGATTATCGCCACCGGCGCTTCCGCCAAGTACCTGGGCCTGCCCTCCGAGCAGGCGTTCATGGGCCGTGGCGTGTCCGGCTGCGCCACCTGCGACGGCTTCTTCTACCGGGGCCAAGACGTGGCCGTGATCGGCGGCGGCAACAGTGCCGTGGAAGAGGCCCTCTACCTGTCCAACATCGCCAAACACGTCACCGTGGTTCACCGCCGCGACACTTTCAAAGCGGAGAAAATCCTCATCGACAAGCTGATGGACAAGGCCCAAAACGGCAACATCACCCTGGAACTGAATCACCAATTGGACGAAGTACTGGGAGACAAGAGCGGCGTTACCGGCATGCGCATCAAGAGCACCGCCGACGGCTCCACCAAGGACATCGCCGTCTCCGGCGTGTTCATCGCCATCGGCCACAAGCCCAACACCGACATTTTCCAGGGCCAGCTGGAACTGGACGGCGGTTACATCGTCACCCAGGGCGGCCGCGAAGGTTATGCCACCCAGACCAGCGTGCCCGGCGTCTTCGCCGCCGGCGACGTGCAGGACCACATCTACCGCCAGGCCATCACCAGCGCCGGCACCGGCTGCATGGCGGCCCTGGATGCCGAGCGCTACCTGGAGAGCCTTGGCTAAAAAGAAAGGCGGCAGCGCCTCGCTGCCGCCCGTGCCCGAGGAGGACGTCGTCCTGTTCCGCGAAGCGGTGGGCGACGTCCTCCCCCTCCGCCCCACCGGGCGGAGATTCCCTCCCTTCAAGCGCCTCAAGCCCATTCCCCACCAATCCCTGCAGGATGACCACCAGGTCCTGGTGGATTCCCTCAGCGATCACCTCCCCTGGTCAGAAGCCATGGAAACCGGGGAGGAACTGTCCTTCCTGCGCCCCGGACTCTCCCGCCAGACCTTGCGCCGTCTGCGCGGCGGCCACTGGGTAATCCAGGCGGAACTGGACCTCCACGGCCATACCAGCGATGAGGCCCGCCTGCGCCTCGCCGAGTTCCTCAACCAGTGCAAGAAACGCGGCATGCGCTGCGTCCGTGTCATTCACGGCAAAGGCCTGCGCTCCAAAAACAAGGAGCCGGTGCTCAAAGTCAAGGTGAAGAACTGGCTGATGCAGCGGGAAGAGGTCCTCGCCTTCTGTCAGGCGCGCCCTGCGGACGGTGGCGGCGGCGCGGCCCTGGTGCTGCTGAAGGCGGCAGGTTAAACGCGGACTATATCCTGGAAGGTGATCGGGATATAATCCGGTCCTTTATAAAACCCATCGTTTCGGATGCCCGCCAACTCTTCCTCCATTCGCCGAAGCACCTTGCTTCTGCTGCTGGCCGTGCTGTTTACCGTCTGGTTCAGCAATCTCGAATACCGAAAATTGGTGCGTCCGGACGAGGGCCGTTACGCCGAAATCCCGCGAGAAATGGTCGCCAGCGGCGACTGGACCACCCCCCGCCTCAACGGCGTCAAATACTTCGAAAAACCGGCCCTGCAATACTGGGCCACGGCTGCCGCCTACAGTGTATTCGGCGAGCACCACTGGACCGCGCGGCTGTGGCCCGCCCTGACCGGCTTCCTGGGCATTCTGATGGTGGGTTTCACCGGCGCGCGTCTTTTCGGCAATACCGCCGGCCTGTATGCCGCGACCGTTCTGGCCAGCAGCCTGCTGTACGTCCTGATCGGCCACCTCAACACCCTGGACATGGGGGTCAGCTTTTTCATGGGGCTGGGGCTGTGCGGTTTTCTCCTGGCCCACCGGCCCAACGTCCCGGCGCGGGAAAACCGCCTGTGGATGCTGGTCACCTGGGCGTCCCTGGCCTTTTCCGTGCTGAGCAAGGGCCTCATCGGCCTGGTGCTTCCCGGCGCGGTGCTGGTGCTTTATACCCTCATCCAGCGCGATTGGCGCCTGTGGACGCGCCTGCATCTGGTTACCGGCCTGCTGCTGTTCTTCGCCCTCAGCGTGCCCTGGTTCGTGGCGGTTTCCCTGGCCAATCCCGAATTTTTCCATTTCTTCTTTATCCACGAGCACTTCGAGCGCTTTCTCACCAAGGTGCACGGCCGCTACCAGCCCTGGTACTACTTCGTTCCCATCCTGCTGATGGGCATGCTGCCGTGGGTAGTTCCCATGTTCGACGCCCTGGTTCGCGCCTGGAAAAGCGACGGCACGCGCAGCTTCCAGCCCAAGCGCTTTCTGCTGCTGTGGTCGCTGTTCATCTATTTTTTCTTTTCCATTTCCGATTCCAAGCTGCCCAGCTACATCCTGCCCATTTTCCCCGCTTTGGCCCTGCTCATCGGGGAACGTCTGACGAAACTCTCCGGCCGCGCCCTGTTCTGGCAAATTTCCCCCTTGCTGATTCTAGCCATCGCCGCCCTGTGGCTGGCCCCTGATGTTGGCCATATGGGCGACGAAGAGGTCCCCCCCGAGCTCTACCAGCATTACGTCCCCTGGCTAATGGGCGCCGGTGGCATGCTCCTGGCCGGAACCCTGGCCGCCCTGTTCTGGAGCCGCCGCGGCCGGGTCGCTCCGGCCGTTCTGGCCTTGGGGCTTTCCGGAGTAGTCGCCTCCCAGCTGGTTCTCACCGGCCACGAAAGCCTTTCCCCCGCCAGTTCCGCCTACCACCTTGTCCAGCGGATCAAGCCTTACCTTAAGCCGGGCATCCCCTTCTACAGCGTGGGCATGTACGAGCAGACCCTGCCTTTCTATATCAAGCGCACCGTCACCGTCGTGGCCTGGCAGGATGAACTGGAGTTCGGTTTCCAGCAGGAGCCGGACAAGTGGATTCCCGAAATGACCGCTTTCAAGCAGCGCTGGCGCGCCGATCCTCAGGCTCTGGCGATCATGAGCCCTGCCACCTATCAGCAGATGGAAGCGGAGAAACTGCCGATGGAAATCATCGCCCGTGACACCCGCCGCGTCGTAGTGAGGAAACCATGAACCTCTTCAGCTTTTCCCTGGTCCTGACTGGCGTTCTGCTCAACGCCGCCGCCCAGCTGCTCCTCAAGGCTGGCACCAATCAGCTGGGGGTGGTGAGCTTCACCCGCGACAATTTCCTGTCCCTGGGCTGGCAGGTGGGCACTCAGCCCCACATCTTCGGCGGCCTGTCCTGTTACGCGGTGAGCGTGGTGGTGTGGATCATGGCCCTGTCCCGGGTGGAGGTCAGCATCGCCTATCCCATGCTCTCCATCGGCTACGTGGTCAACGCCATCGCCGCCTGGTGGCTGTTCGGCGAGGCGGTATCCCTCACCCGGCTGCTGGGTATCGGCGTTATAATCGTCGGCGTCTATATCGTTGCCCGTAGCTGACAACAAGTAAAAGCAAGTATGGCCGGCATCGCTCTCGAATTCGCCCACCGGCGTCATCTCGACGCCATCCAGCGCTACGCCTCCGACCCCGCCATCGGCGCGCTGTCCAACGTCCCCTCCCCCTATCCCGCCGACGGCGCCGCACAGTGGCTGGCCTGGGCGGAGGGCGAGCGGGAAGCGGGTACCGGCGTTCATTTCGCGGTGACCCTGGACGGCCAGTGCATAGGCAGCTGCGGCCTGACCCATATTGACGGCAAGGCCCGCCGCTGCCAGTTCGGCTACTGGATCGGCAAGCCTTTCTGGGGCAAGGGCTACGCCACGGACGCCGGCTCCCAGGCGTTGCGGCGCGGCTTTCACGAATTGCCGGTGGATACCGTGGAAGCCTGCTGTCTGCTGCGCAACTCCGCCTCCCTGCGGGTGCTGGAAAAGCTGGGTTTCGACATATTCGCCGAAACCAGCAACGGCAACAATCCGAAATGGCCGGCCGACGAGCCCATCGGCCACTACCGACTGACCCGCGCCGCATGGCAGGCGCACCAATCCCAGGCTGCATCATGACGACCAACTATCTTCCCTTCACCCGCCCCACCCTGGACGAGGAAACCATCCAAGGCGTGGTCGAGGTGCTGCGCTCCGGCTGGCTGGCCAGCGGGCCCAACGTCCAGAAATTTGAAAAAGGGCTGTCCGACTACCTGGGCGGTCGCCCGGTGCGTTCCCTCACCTCCGCCACCGGCGGGCTGGAAGTGGCGCTGCAGCTCTGCGGCATCGGCCCGGGCGACGAGGTCATCACCCCGGCCATGAGCTTCACCGCCACCCCCAACGTGATCATGCGCGTCGGCGCCAAGCCGGTGTTCGTGGATGTGGACCTGGACAGCCGCAACATGAACCTGCCCCAGGCCGAGGCCGCCATTACGCCGAAAACCAAGGCCCTGATGCCGGTGCATTTTTCCGGCCTGCCGGTGGACATGGATGCTCTTTACGACCTCGCCAAACGCCACAATCTGCGGGTGATCGAGGATGCCGCTCACGCCATCGGCTCCGCCTGGAAAGGGAAAAAAATCGGCAGCTTCGGCGACATCGTGAGCTTCAGCTTCCACCCCAACAAGAATATGACCACCATCGAGGGTGGCGCCCTGTCCTTCGCTGACGACAGCGAGCTGGCCCTGTTCGACAAGCTGCGCTTCCACGGTATTTCCCGGGACGCCGAGGGCAACATGGACGTGAGCGTTGCCGGGGGCAAGTACAACCTGTCCGACGTGGCCGCTCGGGTCGGTGTGGGTCAACTGCCCCACATTGACGGCTTCAATGTCCAGCGCCGCAAGCTGGTTGCCCGCTATTTCGAGCAGATGGATACTGATCCTGCCTTCCTGCTGCCGGCCCGCGGCGACGAGGGCCACAGCTGGCACATGTTCGCCCCCCTGTTGCCGCTGGATAAGCTGAAAATCGGCCGCAAGGAATTCATCCAGAAAATGCACGAGCGGGGCATTGGTGTTGGCATCCATTACCCCGCCCTACACCTGTTCAGCCTCTACCGCGGGCTGGGCCACCAGGAAGGCGACTTCCCCAACGCCGAGCGCATCGGCCGCGAAACCGTCACCTTGCCCCTATTCCCGGCCATGACCGAAGCGGACGTGGATCGGGTGTGCGGCGCCATCAAGGAAATTTTTCAGGAAGCCAAGCGATGAGCCAGCCCGAAGTCTCCGTCATCATCCCGGTCTACAACGAGGAGGCAGGCCTCCAGGTCCTGTTCGACCGCCTCTATCCGGCCCTGGACAAGCTGGGAACCCGCTATGAGATCGTGTTCGTCAACGACGGCAGCAAGGATCGCTCCGCCGCCATCCTGCGGGAGCAGTTCCAGAAGCGCCCCGACGTGACCCGGGTGATCCTGTTCGGCGCCAACTTCGGCCAGCACATGGCGATCATGGCAGGCTTCGAGCATTGCCGCGGTGCCCGCATCGTCACCCTGGACGCCGACCTGCAGAACCCGCCGGAGGAAATCGCCAAGCTCCTGGCGAAGATGGACGAGGGCCACGACTACGTGGGCTCCATCCGCAAGCAGCGCAGCGATAGCTGGTGGCGACATGTGGCCTCCCGCGCCATGAACCGCCTGCGGGAAAAGATCACCCGCATCAAGATGACCGACCAGGGGTGCATGCTGCGGGCCTACAACCGTCACATCGTCGACGCCATCAATGCCTGCAAGGAGGTCAGCACCTTCATTCCCGCCCTGGCCTACACCTTCGCCCAGCGCCCGGCGGAAGTGGTGGTGGAGCACGAGGAGCGGGCCGCCGGGGAATCCAAGTATTCCCTGTACAGCCTGATCCGGCTCAACTTCGACCTCATGACCGGCTTCTCCCTGGTACCCCTGCAGTGGTTCTCCATGGTGGGCATCGCGGTGTCGATTTTCTCCGCCTTCTTCGTGGTGTTTCTCGCCATCCGCCGCCTGATCATCGGCCCCGAGGCGGAAGGCCTGTTCACCTTGTTCGCCATCGCCTTCTTCCTCATCGGCGTTACCCTGTTCGGCATCGGCCTGCTGGGCGAATACATCGGGCGGATTTACCAGCAGGTGCGCCACCGGCCGCGCTACCTGGTGGATGCGGTGCTGGAAAAAACCGAATGAGCCGGGCCGTCGTTTTCGCCTACCACAACGTCGGCGTCCGCTGCCTCAAGGTGCTGCTGGCCCACAGGGTGGAGATTCCGCTGATCGTCACCCACGCCGACAACCCGACTGAGACCATCTGGTTCGACAGCGTCGCCCAGCTGGCTTGCGACTACGATATCCCCTTCATCTCCCCGGACGACCCCAATACGCCCGAGGTGATCGCCCAGGTCGAGGCGGCCCAGCCGGACTTCCTGTTCTCCTTCTACTACCGCCACATGCTGAAAAAGGACTTGCTGGATATCCCGGCCAAGGGCGCCTTCAACATGCACGGCTCCCTTCTTCCCCAATACCGTGGCCGGGTGCCGGTGAACTGGGCGGTGATCCGGGGCGAAAAGGAAACCGGAGCAACGCTGCACGTGATGAACGAAAAACCGGACAACGGCGCCCTGGTGGATCAGCAGGCCATCCCCATTCTCCCCGACGACACGGCCTTCGAAGTGTTCCACAAGGTGACCTGTGCCGCCGAAGTGTGCCTGGACCGCTGCCTGCCCGGATTGCTGGCCGGGACGGCGGTGCTGAAGCCCCAGGATTTGAGCCAAGGCGGCTATTTTGGCGGACGGAAGCCGGAAGATGGTAAAATCGACTGGAAACAGAGCGCAGGGACCATCCACAATCTGGTCCGCGCCGTGGCGCCGCCCTATCCGGGAGCGTTCACGCGGCTGGCCGGCTTGCCCATGCGCCTATTGAAAACACGGTTCGATGCCGCCCGCGCTGCCCGCGCCGGCTTCCCCGCGTTTTACTGCGAAAGCGGCAAATGCTATGCCGAATGCGGCGACGGCGGCGTGTTGCGGGTGCTGGATTTCGAGCTGGATGGAAGGCATTTAACGGCAGAAGAGTTTGTCGCAAGGCACGGTGCGCAGCCGCTGCCCTTCGACCTGGATTTGTAATTCGGTGCGCGTTAACGCGTTTCGGCTAATTTTTAAGGGAACACAATGAAAAAAGTCCTCATCCTGGGCGTCAACGGTTTCATCGGCCATCACCTTTCCAAGCGCATCCTGGAAACCACCGACTGGGAGGTTTACGGGATGGACATGTACAGCGACCGGGTGACCGAGCTGATGGCAAACCCCCGCTTCACCTTCTTCGAGGGCGACATCACCATCAACAAGGAGTGGATCGAGTACCACGTGAAGAAGTGCGACGTGGTGCTGCCCCTGGTGGCCATCGCCACTCCCGCCACCTACGTCCAGGACCCCCTGCGCGTGTTCGAACTGGACTTCGAAGCCAACCTGCCCATCGTCCGCCAGTGCGTGAAGTACGGCAAGCACCTGATCTTCCCGTCCACCTCCGAGGTCTACGGCATGTGCAAGGACGGCGAATTCGATCCGGACAACTCCGAACTGATCCTTGGACCCATCAACAAGCCCCGCTGGATTTACTCCTGCTCCAAGCAGTTGATGGACCGCGTGATCTGGGCCTACGCCATGCGCCCCGAGTACAAGTTCACCTTCACCCTGTTCCGCCCCTTCAACTGGATCGGCGCCGGCCTCGACAGCCTCAACGCTCCCAAGGAAGGCAGCTCCCGCGTCATCACCCAGTTCCTGGGCCACATCGTGCGCGGCGAGGACATCAAGCTGGTGGACGGCGGCGCGGCCAAGCGCTCCTTCACCTACGTCTCCGACGGCGTGGATGCCCTGATGAAGATCATCGAGAACAAGGACGGCGTCGCCTCCGGCCAGATCTACAACATCGGCAACCCCTCCAACAACTTCTCGGTCAAGGAACTGGCCAAGATGATGTTGGACCTCTCCATGGAATACCCCGAGTACAAGGAAACCGCCCAGAAGGTAAAAACCCTGGAGGTGACCTCCGACGCCTACTACGGCAAGGGCTACCAGGACGTGCAGAACCGGGTGCCGAAGATCGAGAACACCATGAAGGATCTGGGCTGGAAGCCCCAGGTCGCCATGGCCGATGCCCTACGCCACATCTTCGACGCCTACCGCGGCCAAGTGGCCGAGGCCCGCAAGCTGATGGACTAAATTGCCGTTAGAAGTGAGGCGAGAGGGGCGAGGCTACCCTCAGGTTTTCGCCTCGTCTCTTTCGCCTCGCCCCTTCCGTTCTTCCATGAAACTCGCGCTCAAGATCGACGTCGACACCTACCGCGGCACCCGCGAGGGCGTGCCCCGCTTGGTGGAACTGCTGCAATCCCACCAGGCCGGCGCCACCTTCCTCTTCAGCCTCGGCCCCGACCACACCGGCCGTGCCATCAAGCGGGTATTTCGGCCCGGCTTCATGAAGAAGGTATCCCGCACGTCGGTGGTGGAGCATTACGGCCTGCGCACCCTGATGTACGGCACCGTCCTGCCGGGGCCGGACATTGGGCGCCGCTGCGCTGGCCTGATGCGCAGCGTGAAGGAGGCCGGCTTCGAAACCGGCATCCATTGTTACGATCACATCAAGTGGCAAGATTACGTGGCCGATGAAGACGCCAAATGGACAGCCAAAGAGATGCTGCTGGCCCAGGGTCGTTACGAAAAGATTTTCGGCGAGGCGGCCAGGGTACACGGCGCCGCCGGCTGGCAGATGAACATTCACGCCCTGCGCCTGGAGCAGCGAATGGGCTTCGATTATGCCTCGGACACCCGCGGCACCCACCCCTTCGTTCCGGTATGGAATGCTGAAATCGTCGCCTGTCCCCAGTTGCCCACCACCCTGCCGACCCTCGACGAATTGATCGGCATCGACGGCATTACGCCGGACAACGTAGCCGAACATCTCCTCAAACTGACCGAGACTCCCTCTCCCACCGGCCATGTGTACACCCTCCATGCCGAACTGGAAGGGATGAAGCTGGCGGGAGTTTTCGAACAGCTGCTCAAAGGCTGGCGGGAGCAGGGCTATGAACTGGCGTCACTGGGGGACTATGCCCAGTCCCTCGACCTTGCCGCCCTGCCCCGCCATGAAGTCCTGATGGGAGAGATTCCCGGCCGCTCCGGCACCCTGGCCCTCCAGGGGCCGCGCTTCCCGCTCTAAGCTAGCTTGCGGCTTTCACCGGCTCGCCGAGAGCGCCGATGAAAGCCGTTAGGTCCTCGGGCAGCGAGGCTTCCAACACCATGGGCTTGCCGGTCAGCGGATGGGGAAACGCCATGCGGAAGGCATGCAGGAACATGCGCTTCAATCCCCGTTTTTGCAACTCCTTGTTGAGCGCGAAATCTCCGTACTTGTCGTCGCCGACGATGGGGAAGCCGAGGTGGGCGAGGTGGACGCGGATCTGGTGGGTGCGCCCGGTCTTGAGTTCCGCTTCCAGAAGGCTGTAGTCCTGCCATTTCTTTACCAGCCGGAACACGGTGTGGGAGGCCTGCCCCCCTTCTTTCACCATGACTCGCCGCTCCCCCGACTCGGTCAGGAACTTGTGCAGGGGAAGTTTGACGTGCTGCTTATCGTTGCGCCAAGCGCCTTTTACCAACGCCAGGTAACGCTTGTCCGCCCCGCCTTCCCGCATCAGCTTGTGCAAGCCGACCAGAGCGCTGCGTTTCTTGGCCAGCAGCAGGACGCCTGAGGTTTCCTTGTCGAGGCGATGCACCAGTTCCAGAAACTTCACCTCCGGCCGTTCCAATCGCAACTGCTCCACCACTCCTCGACTGATGCCGCTGCCGCCGTGCACGGCCATGCCGGCGGGTTTCGCCAAGACAATCAGCGCTTCGTCCTCGTACAGCACGCAGCCGGACAAACGTGCCTCCACCGGTCCCGCTGTTCTGCCGCTTTTCTCCGTCACCGGCTGTGCAGTCCGAATGGGCGGAATCCGCAAACGGTCGCCCTCCTGCAACCGGTAATCCGCACCCACCCGCTTGCTGTTCACCCGCAGCTCGCCACTGCGGACCAAGCGATAGATGCGGCTTTTCGGCACGCCCTTGAGGGTCTTGATGAGGAAATTGTCGATTCGCTGCCCGGCACCGTGCTCGTCGATGGTGATCCAGTTCACGGATTCTTTGATAATTTCGGGCATTTTCCTTATACTTCAAGCTTTAATATTTCCGGCGCCGGCCCGTGCCTGACGGCACACCGACGCCACGCAGGAAGCTCTTATAAAACATGGGCTTTCTGGAAATCGCTGGTTAATTTCGCTCACCAGAAAAAAGTAGCGATAGTAAACGATTTACGCGCTCATAGCACTTTTGGAATTTTCAGGGTCTCGCCCCACTGCGGCGGGACCGGACAAACCGGCCCAATGTCTTCACTTGCTACCGCTATCCAGCCCATGATGAATGACTAAACAACCAGTTATTTAACGGTTAATGCAGCCGTGCATTGTCGTTCCCGTGTGTGAGCGCGGGAGAACGAAAACAAATGAAACGCATGTTATTCAATGCGACCCAGGCCGAGGAATTGCGGGTCGCCATTGTCGATGGTCAAAAACTGATCGACCTCGACATTGAATCGGCCGGCAAAGAACAGCGCAAGAGCAATATCTACAAGGGGGTCATCACCCGCATCGAGCCCAGCCTCGAAGCGGCCTTCGTCGATTACGGCACCGACCGTCACGGCTTTCTCCCCTTCAAGGAAATCTCCCGCAGCAACTTCGTCGAGGGTGTCGATGCCTCCCGCGCACGCATCCAGGACGCCATCCGCGAAGGCCAGGAAGTCATCGTCCAGGTGGAAAAGGACGAGCGTGGCAACAAGGGCGCGGCCCTGACCACCTTCATCAGCCTGGCCGGCCGCTATCTGGTGCTGATGCCCAACAACCCCCGCGGCGGCGGCGTGTCCCGTCGCATCGAGGGCGAGGACCGCAATGAATTGCGGGACATCATGGCCCAACTGGAAGTGCCCCAGGGCATGAGCATCATCGCCCGCACCGCCGGTATCGGCCGCACCCTGGAAGAACTCCAGTGGGACCTCAACTACCTCCTGCAACTGTGGGGCGCCATCGAAAACGCCGCCAAGCTGCAAAGCGGCGCCTTCCTCATCTACCAGGAGGGCAGCCTGGTCATCCGCGCCATCCGCGACTATTTCCAGCCTGAAATCGGTGAAATCCTCATCGACACCCCCGCCATCCACGAGCAGGCGGTGCAGTTCATGGGCCACGTGATGCCCCAGAACGTGAACAAGGTGAAGCTGTACACCGATGACATTCCCCTCTTCTCCCGCTTCCAGATCGAGCACCAGATCGAGACGGCCTTTTCCCGGGAAGTGACGCTGCCCTCCGGCGGCGCCATCATCATCGACCACACCGAGGCCCTGGTCTCCATCGACGTCAACTCCGCCCGCGCCACCAAGGGCTCCGACATCGAACAGACCGCCCTCAACACCAACCTGGAAGCCGCCGACGAGGTGGCCCGCCAACTGCGCCTGCGGGATTTGGGCGGTCTGATCGTGATCGACTTCATCGACATGGAAAGCCAGCGCAACCAGCGGGAAGTGGAAAACCGCCTGCGGGAAGCCCTCCACTACGACCGCGCACGGGTGCAGATGGGCAAGATTTCCCGCTTCGGCCTGCTGGAGCTGTCCCGTCAGCGCCTGCAGCCAAGCCTGGGCGAAACCAGCCACATCTCCTGCCCCCGCTGCCACGGCACCGGCCACATCCGCGGCATCGAATCCTCCGCCCTGCACATCCTGCGCATCATCCAGGAAGAAGCGATGAAGGAGAACACCTATGCCGTTCACGCTCAGGTTCCCGTGGACGTCGCCACCTTCCTGCTGAACGAAAAGCGCAGCGATATCCACAGCGTCGAGGCTCGCCTGCGGGTCAACGTGCTGCTGATCCCCAACATCCATATGGAAACCCCCCACTACACCGTCGCCCGCCTGCGCCGCGATGATGCCGCCCAGCCGGAATACAACCAGCCGAGCTACAAGATGGTTGACGCTCCCGTAGTGGAAGACACCCTGAAAGCGGAAGCCGCCGAAGCCAAGCCCCAGCGTCCCCAGGCCGCCGTCCGGGGCATCACCCCTGAACAGCCGGCCCCGGTGGTGGCCGAGCCCGCCGCCACCTCTACCTGGATCGCCAAGATCAAGGGCTGGTTCCAGAAACTCGGCGCTCCCAAGGAAGAAACGCCTCCCCCCAGGAAACGTCCTGCCCGCCAGGAACAACGCCGCCGCGAAGGTGGACGTGAAGGCGGACGCGATGGGCGAGGCCGTGAGCGTAGCGAGCGCGGAGAGCGCGGCGAAGGCCGCAGTGAAGGCCGTCAGCAGGCCCAGCGTCAGCCCCGCCAGGAACGTCAAGAACGTCAGGAACGCCCCGCTCCACAAGCGAAGCCCGTAGAGCAGGCGGCCAAGCAGCCGGCCGCCGCGAAACCCGAAGCCCCGGCTGGCGAGGGGGGGGACAATCGCCGTCGCCGCAACCGTGGCGGCCGTCGCGGCGAGCGGCGGGAAGAAGGTGCCGCGCAGGCAGTTCCCGCAGCGGCGCAGGAAACCCAGGCGGAAAACCTTGCGGCAGCCATGCCTAGCGCTGCGGCAACGGAAACGGTAGCGCCCCGCAACGAACCGGTTGGCGCCCCGGAAGCGAAGCGCGAAGAGAACCAGTCGGCAACGCAAGCCACCGAAGCCCCGGCTGCAGAAAAGGCTCCGGCGGAAACCGCTCCCGCGGCTCAGTCTGTGGAAATGCCTGTGGCAGCGCCAACGGCGGAAGAGGATAAGCCACGCCGCCGCCGCCGCCCGCCCCAAGAGGCCGCGCCTCGCCCTGCTCCCGTAGCGGCTGTAGCGGCTCCGGCTAGCGATCTGGTCATGATCGAAACTCGGCCCGAAGCCGTCCAGGCGATGCAGAGCCAGCCGGAACCCGAACCCGCGGCGGCGCCGTCCCGCAGCAGCGCGCCGCGTCCCTGGCAAATGCAGCCGGAAGCGCCCAATGAACCGATGGTAATGATCGAAACCAAGAAGGAAGACTGATCAAGCCACCGGGCGGCAAAAAAGGCGAGGATTCCTCGCCTTTTTTGTTGGCCGCCGCTGCCCGGATTGCCGCTACCTGCGCCCCCCGGACAATTCCTCCAGCAAACCCTGGGCGGCATCCTCAACCAAGTCCAGGACGCGTTCGAAACCCTGAGCACCGCCATAATAAGGGTCGGGCACCTCCTTATCGTCAAAATTGCGGCTGTATTCCAAAAACAGCTTCACCTTGCCGCGCTGCTCCGGACCGCACAAACGGTGGAGGTTGGCGAGATTGTCGCGGTCCATGGCCAGGATCAGGTCGAAATGCTCAAAATCCTGGCGGCTTACCTGCCTTCCGCGCAGGGCGCTCAGGTCGTAGCCCCGTTTTATCGCCGCCTGTTGGGTGCGGCGGTCCGGCTCCTTGCCGACGTGATAATCGTGGGTGCCAGCAGAGTCGATATGGAACGCGTCGGTCAGCCCCGCCCGCTCCACTACATGGCGGAACACGCCTTCAGCCGTTGGCGAGCGGCAGATGTTGCCCATGCAGACAAACAGCACCTTAGTCTTCGTCATGTAATTCCACCCCGTAAAACTTCTGTTTCAACTCTTTCAGTTTGTCCCTGAGCTGGGCGGCCTGTTCGAACTCCAGGTTCTTGGCCGCTTCCAGCATTTCCTTCTCGATCCGTTTCAGCTCCTTGACCAATTGCTTCTCGGTCATGTGCTCGTAGGTGGCGCGTTCCTGGGCGGCCTTCAGCTCCTGCTTGGCCGCGTCCGGGCTGTAAACACCGTCGATGATGTCCTTGATGCGCTTGGACACGCTCTTGGGCGTGATGCCGTGCGCCTCGTTGTGGGCGATCTGCTTGGCGCGGCGGCGCTCGGTTTCGTCGATGGCGCGGCGCATCGAGTCGGTGATCTTGTCGGCGTAAAGGATGGCGGTGCCGTGCAGGTGCCGCGCCGCCCGACCGATGGTCTGGATCAGGGAACGCTCGGAACGCAGGAAACCTTCCTTGTCCGCGTCCAGAATGGCCACCAGTGACACTTCCGGAATATCCAACCCTTCCCGCAGCAGGTTGATTCCCACCAGGACGTCGAACACCCCCAGGCGCAGGTCGCGGATGATTTCCACCCGCTCCACGGTATCGATGTCCGAGTGCAGATAGCGCACCTTGATGCCGTGCTCGGACAGGTAATCAGTGAGGTCCTCCGCCATGCGCTTGGTCAGGGTGGTGACCAGCACCCGCTCGCCGTTGGCGATGCGGGCATTGGCCTCGGACAGCAGGTCGTCCACCTGGGTCGCCACGGGGCGGATTTCCACCACCGGGTCCACCAGGCCCGTCGGGCGCACCACCTGCTCCACCACTTGGCCGGCATGCTGGTTTTCGTACTCCGCCGGGGTGGCGGAAATGAACACCGTCTGGCGCATCATGCGCTCGAACTCCTCGAACTTCAGAGGCCGGTTGTCCATCGCCGAGGGCAGGCGGAAGCCGTACTCCACCAGATTTTCCTTCCGGGCCCGATCGCCTTTGTACATGCCGCCGACCTGGGGAACGGTGACATGGGATTCGTCGATGAACATCAGGGCGTTGGGCGGCAGGTAATCGATCAGGGTCGGCGGCGGTTCTCCCGGCTTGCGCCCGGACAGGTGGCGGGAATAGTTCTCGATGCCCTTGCAGAAGCCCAGTTCGTTGAGCATTTCCAGGTCGAAGCGGGTGCGCTGCTCGATGCGCTGGGCTTCCACCAGCTTGTTCTCCTTGGTGAAGTAGGCCACCCGCTGGCGCAATTCGGCCTTGATGTTCTCCAGGGCCCGCAGCACCGTGGCCCTGGGCGTGACGTAGTGGCTCGACGGGTAAATGGTGAAGCGCGGGATTTTGCTCAGGATATGCCCGGTCAGGGGGTCGAACAGGGAAAGCTGCTCCACCTCGTCGTCGAAGAGAGTGATGCGCAGCGCATGCTCGGAGTTTTCCGCCGGGAAGACGTCGATGACATCCCCCCGCACCCGGAAGGTACCCCGGTGGAAATCCAGTTCGTTGCGCTCGTACTGCATCTCCGACAGCCGCTTGATGATGTCCCGCTGCCCGCTTCGGTCCCCCGTTCGCAGGTGGAGAATCATGTTATGGTAGTCGTCCTTGTCGCCGATACCGTAAATGCACGACACCGTCGCCACGATGATGCTGTCGTGGCGTTCCAGCAGGGACTTGGTGGCCGAGAGACGCATCTGTTCGATGTGCTCGTTGATGCTGGAATCCTTCTCGATGAACAGATCCCGGGACGGCACGTAGGCTTCCGGCTGGTAATAGTCGTAGTAGGAAACGAAATACTCCACCGCGTTCTCGGGGAAAAACTCCCGCATTTCCGCGTAAAGCTGGGCCGCCAGGGTCTTGTTGGGCGCCATTACCAGGGCCGGCCGCCCCAGGCGGGCGATGACATTGGCCATGGTGTAGGTCTTGCCTGAGCCGGTCACCCCCAGCAGGGTCTGGAACGACAGCCCGCTTTCGATGCCCTCCACCAGTTGAGCAATGGCTGCAGGCTGGTCGCCAGCGGGCTCGAAAGGTTGATGCAGGCGGAAAGGGCTATTGGGAAAAGTGACGACCACGAGTAGAATTACAACTTTTTGACAGACAGGAATTTTACCACGCGCGGCCACCCAAATCCGCCCGTTGGAACGAAGGAATCAAGGAAGGCATCTTGGAACTCTCCCACCGCGTTCAAGCCATCAAGGAATCCCCCACCCTCGCCGTCACCGCCCGCGCCGCCAAGCTGAAGGCCGAAGGCAAGGACATCATCGGCCTCGGCGCCGGCGAGCCCGATTTCGACACCCCACAGCACATCAAGGATGCCGCGAAAAAGGCCATCGACGACGGCTTCACCAAGTACACCCCGGTGGGCGGCATTCCCGGCCTGAAAAACGCCATCGCCGCCAAGCTGAAGCGCGACAATGGCTTCGACTACAGCGCCAAGGAAATCATCGTCGGCGTCGGCGGCAAGCAATGTATTTTCAACCTCGCCCTGGCGGTGCTGAACCCCGGCGACGAGGTAGTGGTCCCCGCCCCTTACTGGGTGTCCTATTCCGACATCGCCATGGTGGCCGAAGCCACGCCCGTGATCGTCAACTGCGGCATCGAGCAGGGTTTCAAACTCACCCCCGCCCAGTTGGAAGGGGCCATCACGGCCAAAACCAAGCTGTTCATGATCAACAGCCCCTCCAACCCCACCGGAGCCGTGTACACTCTAGACGAGCTCAAGGCCCTGGGTGAGGTGCTGAAAAAACACCCCCACGTGCTGGTGGCTACCGACGACATGTACGAGCATGTCAACCTGTCCGGGGAGAAATTCGTCAACATTCTCAATGCCACGCCTGAACTGAAGGAACGCTGCGTGGTGCTGAACGGCGTCTCCAAGGCCTACTCCATGACCGGCTGGCGCATCGGCTATGCCGCCGGCCCGGAAAAAATCATCAAGGCCATGGAAATCCTCCAGTCCCAGTCCACCTCCAATCCCACCTCGATTTCACAGATAGCCGCCCAGGCCGCCCTGGAAGGCGACCAGTCCTGCATCGAGCCGATGGTCAAGGCCTTCCGCGAACGCCATGAATTCGTGGTACGCCGCTTCAACGAAATCAAAGGATTGAAGTGCATCAAGGCCGGCGGGGCATTCTATGCCTTCCCCGACGCCCGCGAGGCAATCGCCTCCCTGCGCCAGCGAGGCATTATTGCGGAAGCCACCGACTTGGCCCTGTCCGAATACCTGCTGGAAAAGGCAGGCGTCGCCGTCGTCCCTGGTTCAGCCTTTGGCGCAGCGGGCTATTTCCGCATCTCCTTTGCCACCTCGATGAAGAACCTGGAAATGGCCTTGGAGCGAATTCAAAACGCCTTGACTTAAGCTATTTTTTCGAAAGACCGAAACGGGCGCGCAGAGCGCCCGTTTTTATTTTACACAAGTAAAAACAATTGCTTATAAAAACTTGCAATTGCTCGTTTCTTTTCTATTCTGTATGCATAACAAAAATTTTCCTAGCGAGGAATGGTGCCAATGTAACCAGCAGGAGGACGTCCCATGTCGAGCGCTTTTATTCAAACCGAAGCCTTCATTTACCGCTTCCGTAAAGCAATCCCCGCCGAGTGCGAAACCGCCCGCTCCATTGACCGTAACGACTCGTGGAGCAAAATTGCTGAATATGCGCGTGGAGATGGCTTTAAAGAGCTCGCAGAAGCCCTTGAAATATCGAGAAATCGTCTTGCGGCAGAAATACACGCCCATCGTTATGGCGAGCAGCACTACACCACCATGTAACAACAGGGTGGGTTAATAAGAATGGCCGGATTATCCGGCCATTCTTATTTCCAGGCCATCAGTTCGATGCCCCCTTTTGCTCGTTGTCGTCCACATCCAGGGGCCATAACTGGTGCGCGTCCAGCAGCAGCCGGTAGCGGCTTTCGGCCGCGTCCACCTGTGCCAGAACAGCGTTCAAGCCCGCTTCCAAGGCTTGGCGCCGTGCCAACAGAACTTCCGGCAAACCGGCCTCGCCCAAGGAATAGGCGCGGGACATCAAATCGGCGTTGGCCTGCATCTTATCCGCGACTAGCTTGGCTTTTTGCCATGTATCGTAGGCGGTGCTGGCCGTAGCGTAGGTCGCCGTTGCCTCCACCTCGACCTTGCGTAATACCCCCGCCTCTTGATGGGCGGCCATCTCCGCTCGGGCGGCAGCCCCCTCGGCCACTGCCGCGCGCCCGGAACCCGGCAGAGGAATCGTCAGGTTAAGGCCGACGATTTTCTCCGTGCCGTCCCGTTCGGATGCGTAGCGTATTCCCACCGTGGGGTCAGGAAGTCGATCAGCGGACGACCGGGATGACTGGAGCTGCCAACGGCGCGTTTCCGCGCGAGCCACGCCCAGCTCATGGTTCTGGCGCAGGATTTCATCCTTCCAGTAGGCGGAAGATTGCGACAGCGGCACCGGGGCAACCAATACCGGATTGGCTGGCAAGGCAATGCCACTGAATCGGGACGTCAAGGTCGTGGCCACCATTTGTTCCCGCAACTTGGCTTGATTGAGGGAGGCTTCCGCCTCGGCCAGGGAGGCTTCCGCCAGCATGGCCTCCAGTCGTGCCGCATCGCCGGCCTTGACCCGCTTATTCACCGCATCCAGTTGTTTGTTCAATATGTCGACCTGTTCCTGCCATTGCTTGGCCTGGAAATGCTCCCTATACCAGCCGAACCACAGGGCAAGCAAGGAGCGTCCCGCTTCGTGGAGCGCATCGCCATAGGCCCACTGGGAGACTTCCACCCCCTGCTTGCCCAGCGCTTCGTCCAGGGAAGCCTTGCCGGGAAGGCGGAAAGGCCGTTCCAGGTTCACTTCCCATTCCTTGTACCGCTGGTTCAAGGCCGTTTCGGTCCGCCGCTGGGAACCGAGGCGGACGTTGTACTCGTAGCTTCCCGCCTCCAGGCGGGCGCGGTTGGCTTCTTCGACCTTGACGCCGGATTTTGCGGCCAATACCGCCGGATAGCTGTCCATGGCTTGAATCACCATGGGCAAGGGCGGCAGATCGGGGTACTCCTGGAAAGTTTCCGCCGCAGCGGGGAAAACCGCGAAAGCTGCCAGGAACGCAGCGCATCCATGCCACTTCATAAAAAACTCCCGAATTCCATGACCGGGCAAAGCCAGTACACAATGTCCGCGTTTCCCAGCTTCTCTTTCAGGTGCTCCAGCAAGGCGGGGACATCGGCATCGTTCAGCACCACTTTCATTTGTACCCGGCGGGCCCGCCCGCGCACCTTCTCGCCCATGCTCTGCAAGCTGGTGTTGCGCCCATGCCCTTCGACGTCGGTCGTGGTGAAACCGCTGGCCAATTCGTGTTGCATCAGCACTAGGGCCACCATCTGTTCCTCGATGGCCTTGGGGAAAATCAAGGTCAGCAGACAGTTCTTTGGCTTCATGGGCGGGCTCCTTTGGCGTCAACGCCGTAGCGGCGATACAGTATCGGCAACAGGACCAGGGTAAGGAGGGTGGAAGTCACCAAGCCGCCGATCACCACGATCGCGAGGGGTTTTTGGATTTCCGAGCCGGGTCCGGTAGCCAGCAACATCGGCACCAAGCCGAAAGCCGCGATACTGGCCGTCATCAGCACCGGCCGCAAACGGCGCTTGGCCCCTACGACGACGAGTTCCTCCACAGGCATGCCCTGTGCAAACAGTTGGTTGAAATAGCTCACCATCACCACCCCGTTCAGCACGGCGATACCCAGCAAGGCGATGAAGCCCACCGAGGCCGGCACCGACAGGTATTCCCCCGACAAGCCAAGAGCCAGCACCCCGCCGATCAGGGCGAAGGGGACGTTGGACATCACCAGCACCGCCTGACGGATGGAACCGAAAGTGGCGAAAAGCAGCAGGAAGATCAGCCCGAGGGCGATGGGCACCACCACGGCCAAGCGCGCCGCCGCCCGCTGCTGGTTCTCGAACTGGCCGCCCCATACCGTGCGATAGCCATCGGGCATTTTCACCTTGGCCGCCACGGCTTGCTTGGCTTCGTCCACAAAACTCACCAGGTCCCGGTCCCGCACGTTGGCCTGAACCACCACCATGCGCTGGGCATTCTCCCGGTCGATCTTCACCGGCCCGTCCACCCGCTCCAATTTCGCCACGACCGCCAGAGGAATGGACTCGCCGCTCGGCAAGGTGAGCCGGATACCGCTGAACAGCGCCGGGGAAAGACGCATGCCTTCGCTGCCGCGCAAGAGCAAGGGGGTACGCCGCCCCCCCTCCACCACGATTCCCAGGGGACGGCCCTCAACCTGGGTGCGCAGGTCGTTTTCGATGGTGTCCACATCCAGGCCCAGGCGGCCTGCCGCCAACCGGTCGATCGCCACGCGCAGGTACTGGACTCCCTCGTTCTTGACGGTGTAGACGTCCTCGCTGCCCTTGATGGATTTCAAGACCTCCACGTATTGCTCGGCAAGGCGGTTGAGGGTGGATAAATCGCTGCCGAAGATTTTGATCGCCACGTCACCCCGCACGCCGAGGATCATCTCCGATACCCGCATCTCGATGGGCTGGGTGAAGCTATAAGACACCCCGGGGAAGCCCTCCATTACGGACCGCAACTGGTCCGTCAGCCAGGCCTTGTCATGCTTGCGCCATTCCTCCCGGGGCTTCAGCACCAGGAAGGTATCGGTCTGGTTCAGCCCCATGGGGTCCAAGCCCAACTCGTCGGACCCCACCCGGGCCACGATGCCCTTCACTTCCGGCACCTGGGACAAAATGGCTTTCTGGATGCGCAAATCCATCTCCGCCGACTGCTCGAGGCTGATGGAAGGCAGCTTTTCCAGGCCGATGATGATGTCCCCTTCGTCCATGGTGGGCATGAAGGTTTTGCCGATCAGGCTGTAGACCACGACGGTCAGCACCAGCCCCCCCAGGGCGGCGAGCGCCACTTTCTTCGAATTGGCCAGGGCCCACTCCAGGACCGGCGCATACAGCGCGTTCACCTTGCGCACCAGCCACGGCTCGTGGTGCGAGCCTTCCTTGAGGAGCAGGGAGGAAATCACCGGGATTACCGTCAACGCCAGTACCAGAGAGCCGGAAAGGGCGAAAATGATGGACAGGGCCACGGGAATGAAAAGCTTGCCCTCCAGCCCCTGCAAGGTCAGCAGCGGCAGAAAGACAATAACGATGATGACGATACCCGACACCACCGGCATGGACACTTCCCGTACCGCCCGGTAAATCACGTTGAGGTGGGGCAGCCTCACCCCGCTGCTGGCCTCGTGGGCGAGATAGGACTCGACGTTCTCCACCACCACCACCGCGGCGTCCACCAGCATGCCGATGGCGATGGCGAGGCCGCCGAGGCTCATCAGGTTGGCCGACATGCCGAAATAATTCATCAGGATAAAGGTGACCAGCGCCGCCAAGGGAAGGGTAATCGCCACCACCAAGGCCGCCCGCAAGTTGCCCAGGAAAAGCAGCAGCAGTACCACCACCAACGCGATGGCCTCGATCAGCGCCTTGGATACCGTGCCCACGGCTCGCTCCACCAGGCTTCCCCGGTCGTAGAAAACCTTTATTTCCACGCCCTTGGGCAGGGACGGCTGCAATTCCTTGATTTTGGCACGCACGCCATCCACCACCTGCTGGGCGTTGGCGCCGCGCAAACCGAGGACGAGGCCCTCCACGGCTTCGCCTTCGCCGTTGCGGGTCACGGTCCCGTAACGGGTCAGGTTGCCGATCTTCACCTCCGCCACGTCGCCGACCCGTATCGGCGAACCGTTCCGACTGGCGATGACGATGGCTTTCACGTCATCCACGGTGCGGATGCTGCCTTCCGAGCGCACCAGCAGGGTCTCTTCCCCTTCCTGCAGGCGCCCCGCGCCGTCGTTGCGGTTGTTCATCTCCAGGGCCTGCTGCAGCAACGCCATGGTGATTCCCCGGGCCTGCATGGCCGTGTTGTCCGGCACCACCTCGAAGGAACGCACCAGCCCCCCCAGGGAATTCACGTCCGCCACGCCGGGCAAGGTCCGCAGCGCTGGCCGGATCACCCAGTCGAGCAGGCTGCGCCGCTCCATCAGAGACAGATTGCCCCCCTCGATGGTGAACATGAACATTTCCCCCAGGGGGGTGGTGATCGGCGCCAGACCGCCGAATACCCCGGGAGGCAGGTCCTTGAGGATGTTATTGAGGCGTTCGGAAACCTGCTGGCGCGCCCAATAGATGTCCGTGCCATCGTGGAAGTCGATGGTGATGTCGGCGATGGCGTACTTCGAAACCGAGCGCAGGTTTTTCTGGTTGGGTATCCCCAGCATTTCCAGCTCGATGGGAGCGGTGATGCGGGTTTCCACCTCCTCCGGCGTCATGCCCGGCGCCTTCATGATGATTTTCACCTGGGTGGAGGAAACGTCGGGAAAGGCGTCGATGGGCAGTTTCTGGTAAGAATAGATGCCGCCGCCGATCAGCAGCAGCGTCAAGAGCAGCATCAGCAGCCGCTGGGTCAGGGAAAACTCGATCAAGCGGGCCAGCATCACTCGCCCCCGCCCAGGCCCATCCAGGATGCCTTGAGGGCGGAGACGCCGCGCACGGCGTAACGCTCGTTACCACGCAGACCTCCCTGAATGACCGCCGAGTCGGCGACCTCGCCCAGGATTTTCACTTCCGTGGGAACGAACCCAGCCTTGCCCTGGATAAAGAGATAGGCTCTGCCCTGATTCCGCACCAGCGCAGCGGTGGGGACACGCCATTGCTTCACGCTTGCCGGAGCAGCGGCGATCAGCGCGTCCACATACTGCCCCGCCCGCAGGTTCTCCGTGCCCTGGGTAACCTCGGCGCGAACGGTGACGGTTTGATTGGCGGCGCTGACGCTGCGCCCCACGGAAAGCACCTTGCCGCTGGCGCCGTAGGCGGGAATGGTCACCGCCGCGCCGGCAGCCACGCCGGCCACCGCTGCCGGCACCGCCTCGATTTCCAGCCACAGGGGGGATAGTTTGGCCACTTTGTACAAGGGCACCGAGGCTTCGGCACGCTGGCCGGCCAGCACCGACTGTTCGATGACCACGCCGTCGATGGGGGACGCCAGCTCCAGGCTGCCCGAAAGCTGTCCCGTGGCCTGGAGTTTGCGAATGGCGGCATCGGACATGCCATACAGCCTCAGGGTCTGGCGCCACTGGTTGTAGGCGGCACCAGCTTGGACGGCGGCGCCACGGGTATTGAGATAGCGCCCCTCGGCGATAATGCCATCCTGGTAAAGTTGCGCATCCCGCTTCAGGCTTTGGCCAGCCAGTCCCGATTGGGTGGCGGCGCTCAGGAACTCGCGCTGCGCTTCGACGATGGCCGGACTCTGCAAGCGCGCCAAGGCCTGCCCCTTTTTCACCGGCTGATTCACCGCTACCAGCAGCGACTCCACCAACGCCGCGACGGGCACGCTCACCACCTGCAACTGACCGTTGGGGACGATCACCTGGGCGGGGAAAGCGATGCCGCCGGCGCCCGCCTGGGTGGAAAGTCCCTGCGTCTGGATACCGAGTTGTTTTGCCTGTTCGGGCGTGATGCGAATTTCATCGCCGCCCCAAACCAAGCAGGGAATCAAAGCCAAAGATAGAGCGACCGCCCAGCGGCGCTGTCCTGCCAGCAACTTCATGAACTTCTCCTTGCCACACGGTTCGGCCCAAGGGATACCGTACCGCCAAAATGTTAGATGTTCGGGCTTAAGAAAAGCTTAAGGGTGGCGCAAGGACAGGGGGGAAAAGGAAGGCATCGCGGGGATGCACGGGGTCTCGGCATAGTCCGAGCACCAAAGGCAAAAAAGGCAACAGCAGCCAGAAAGCCATTGCGCCGCCCAACACGGACATGACCGAACCGCTGTCCTTGAGGCTGTTTTCGACCCCCACCGACGGGGCCTCATCCGCCGTCAGGCTTTGGAAATGCGGTCCCTGATCGGGGTTGTCTCCATTCCAATCAGGAAGGTCGTGAACATGCACCCCAACAGCCGCCGACACCCCGGAATAATGGGCATGCAGCAGCGGCGCCAGACATTGCAGAAAGGCGAAAAAGAGGAGGATGGCGGTGGAAATCCGACGGAACATGTAGGGAATTCTAGTGGGCTCGCGGCAACAATTCAAATGTCCCGTCAAAGAACCTCGGCAATGGCCTCGAACACCTCTTCGAACATGGCCTCGGTCAACCGGCGGGTCTGCGTGTTGTAGCGGCTGCAATGGTAGCTGGAGAAAAGCTTTCCCCCCCCGGGCAGGTCATAAGCCGCGCCATGGGAAAAAGGATAATCCTTTTTCTTCAGTCCCATGGCTTCCAACACGGCCTGGTGGGCGATATTGCCCAGGGCCAGAACCGCCCTCCCCTCGCCCAGGGCTTCCAACTCCTGACGCAGATAGCGGTTGCACATCCTGATTTCGCTGGTTTCCGGCTTGTTCTGCGGCGGCAGGCACTTCACCGCGTTGGTGATGCGGCAGCCGGAAAGGCGCAGCGGGTCATCGGCACTGACCGATTCGGGCTGGGAGGCGAAGCCGAACTTGTGCAGGGTGCGGTAGAGCAGAATCCCGGCATAGTCGCCGGTAAAAGGCCGGCCGGTGCGGTTTGCCCCGTGCATGCCGGGAGCCAGGCCGACGATCAGCAAGCGCGGGTCGGCATCGCCGAAGGGAGGAACCGGTTTGGCGTGGTAGTCGGGATTCTCCGCTTTCACCTGATCGAGAAAGCTCGACAGACGGGGACATAGGCGGCAATCGACGGAAAAGGGAATACTCATGGCGGCCGCGGGTTCAAATGGGATGAATGGGGATGGGCGCGCCGCCCTCCCGCTCCAGCAGGACTTCCGGCTGGAGGGTGACGTGCTCGATGTCGAAATCGTCGTGAAGCAGCCGCCTCGACTCGTGCAATACGGCCGGCCAGCGATCCAGGTTATCCAGGACCAGGTGGGCGGAGAGTGCAACGGTGCCGCCGGATACGCGCCAGATGTGCAAATCATGCACCGACCGAACTCCCGGCAGCGTGGCGAGGCGGCGCCCCACGCGCTCCACGTCGAGACCAGAGGGAACGCCTTCCATCAGGATGTGCAGGGCTTCCCGCAGCAAATGGACGGTGGAATAAAGAATCAATCCCGCCAGTCCGAGGGACAGCAAGGGGTCCACCGGCGTCCAGCCCGTGAAATAGATGACCGCGCCGGACACCAGGGCCGCCACTGAACCGAGCAAGTCCCCGATCACGTGCAGCAAGGCGGCGCGGGTATTGAGGTTGTGCTCGCCGCCGCCCAGGATGAAAGCCACCAGCACGTTTACCAACAGACCGATGAAGGCGATGCCCATCACGGCCCCCCCCGCGACAGGCTGGGGATGCAGGAGACGCTGGACGGCTTCCACGGTGATGGCGACGATCAGCGCCACCATGAGGAGGCCATTGAAGAAAGCGGCGATGACTTCCGCCCGCACCAGGCCGTAGGTGTGGCGAGCGGATGGCGGTTTATGGGACAGCCAGGCGGCGAAGGCCGCCAGACCGAGGGCAAAGGAATCGGAAAACATGTGGCCGGCATCGCCAATGAGGGCCAGGGAGCCCGACCATAGCCCGCCCACGGCCTCCACCCCGGCAAACGCCAGGGTCAGCCAGAGGGCGCGGTAGAGGGATTTTCCCGCGCTACCGTGATGGTGGTGCCCAGGAGAGTGATCGTGGCTATGCCCGTGCGCTTCCATCGGGGGCCGGTTCTCCCACCTGCGCCAGGGGCAGTTCAGGCCCCTTGTGGCCGATACGGCTGATGGCCCGAATGGCGCTGGCATAGTGGGGGTTTTCGTGCAGTTTCACCAAGGACTCAGGATGGGGGCGGCCGTGCATGCGGGCCAAGCGCGCCAGGCTGACCGCCGGCATGGGCCATTTCAGTCCCTCCAGCAATTCGTCCGCCTGCTGCGGATTGTTGCAGACCAGCACCATGTCGCAGCCGGCCCTAAGGGCGGCTTCGGCACGCTGGACGATATTCCCCATGACGTGGGCGCCGGCCATGCACAGGTCGTCGCTGAAAATCACCCCGTCGAAGCCCATTTCCCGGCGCAGGATTTTCTTCAGCCAGGTTTCGGAAAAGCCGGCCGGCGCCGCGTCCACCTTGGGGTAAATCACATGGGCGGGCATGATGGCGGTCAGGCCATAATCGATCATCTGCTGGAAGGGCATCAGGTCGTTCATCTTGATTTCGGCGTAATCCCGCTCGTCCACCGGCACGTCGGTATGGGAATCCACCGCCACGTAGCCGTGGCCGGGGAAATGCTTGCCCACGGAGGCCATTCCCCCTTCCTTCAGCCCCAGCACCAATTGGTGGGCCAATTCGGCGATGGCCTGGGGTTCGCGATGAAACGCCCGGTCGCCGATCACGCCGCTGGCGCCGTAATCCATGTCCAGCACCGGGGTAAAACTGAAATCCACGTGGCAGGCGCGCAGTTCCGCCGCCAGCACCCAGCCGATCTGGTGGGCCAACTGCTTGGCCTTGTGGGAATGCTCGTCCCATATTTCACCCAGCAGACGCATGGGCGGCAGGCGGGTGAATTCCTCCCGGAAGCGCTGTACCCGCCCTCCTTCGTGGTCCACCGCGATCAACAGGTGCGGATTGCGCAAGGCGCGGATTTCCTTGGTCAGGGCATCCAGCTGACTGACGGATTTGAAATTCCGCGAAAACAGGATCACGCCACCGGTGAGGGGATGGCGCAAGCGCCGGCGATCGTCGTCGGTGAGTTCCGTACCCTGAAGGTCGAGCATGACGGGGCCGAGGGGCAGCATGGTGTCTCCGTGTTTTTATCGTTCGAGCACGACGAACGCGCAGGCCGTGTGCTGCTCGTCACTGATGGATAGATGGCAGGCGCGCACCCCTTGTTCCGCCATCCACCCGGTTAGGTCGGCGGAGAAACGGAAACCCGGCTTGCCCAGGCCATCGTGGATTACGCTGATGTTCTTCAGGGTCACGGGGTGGCGCAGGCCCGTGCCCGCCGCCTTGGACAAGGCCTCCTTGGCGGCGAAGCGCTTGGCGAGAAAGCGCTCCCGTTTAGTCGCCGCATGAAAATCGGCCAACTCGTCCTCCGCCAGCAGACGGTGGGCGAAACTCTCCCCGAACCTAGCCAGGGAAGCCGCCATCCGCTCCACGGAAACGATATCGGTGCCGATGCCGTAGATCATCCCCGCCGCGCCGCCACCATCAGGTCCTTCATTTCCCTCACGGCCCGTTCCAGGCCGACGAATACCGCCTGGGCGATAATGGCGTGACCGATATTGAGCTCGTACAGTTCGGGAATGGCCGCAATGGGCTGGACATTCTGGCAATGCAGACCATGGCCCGCATTCACCCGCAAACCAAGGGAAGCGCCGTATTGAGCGGCGGCACGGATGCGCTCCAGTTCTTCCGCCTGCTCCCTGCCGGAAGCATCGGCGTAGTGGCCGGTATGCAGCTCCACCACCGGCGCCCCCGCTTCCTTGGCGGCATCCAGTTGGGCGCTATCGGGAGCGATGAAGAGGGACACGCGGATGCCCGCCTGGCCGAGTTCGGAACAGGCATGGCGGATGGTGTCGAAGTTGCCTTCCACGTCCAGGCCGCCCTCGGTGGTCCGCTCCTCGCGCCGCTCCGGCACCAGGCAAACGTCCTGGGGCTTTACATCGAGGGCGATGTCGATCATTTCGGCAGTGGCCGCCATTTCGAGATTCATCCGGGTTTGCAGCGCTGGCCGCAGGACGCGCACGTCCTCGTCCTGGATGTGGCGGCGGTCTTCCCGCAAATGGAGGGTGATGGAATCCGCGCCGTATTTTTCGGCCAGCAACGCCGCCTCGACGGGGCTGGGATACGGCGTTCCCCGCGCCTGGCGCAGGGTGGCCACGTGGTCGATGTTGACGCCGAGTTTGATCATAATTCCTGCAAATCCCTGAGAAGCTGTCGAGTATGAAGAGTATGCTCGCCGAGGTGGTGATTGATCAGGGCGCGCATCAGCCATTTGCTCTGCTGCTGGGTCACGGGGTCGGAGTAGTCGTCCGCCGCCATGTCCAGCAAGGTTTTGCCGCGCAATTGTACACCATTCCCCTCTCCATCCCAGCGGACAGGCCCGTGCTCCAGTTCGTAACGGTAATGCTCTTCCGGCTGGATGAGCTCGCCGGTTTCAGCGTCGCGGCCGAGCATCAGGCCGTACCCCAGTTCCTGCAACAGACGGCGCTCAAAGCCGCGCAGCACGGCGGCATGATTCTCCGTCGCCCCGAGCTCCCGCAGGGTTTCCGTGTAGCGCTCGAACAGGGTTTCATGGGGATCCTCCCGGGCGGTCAGCTTGAGCAGCAATTCGTTCAGGTAAAAACCGCAGATCAGGGCACGGCCCTGCAATTGGGGCATGCCGCCCTGCCACTCGGCCTTATGAAGAGTACGCAGTTCGTTCTTGCCGTACCAGGAGAGCAGCAAAGGCTGGAAGGCAAGGAGCACGCCGCGCACCGCCGAGCGGGGCCGGCGCGCCCCCCGGGCCACCAGCGCCACCCGGCCGTGATGACGGGTGAATACCTCCACCACCAGGCTGGTTTCCCGAAAAGGGTAGCTGTGCAAAACGTAGGCCGACTGATCGTCGAGACGCAGCCGATCGGACGCCGACATGGTTATTCGTAGCCGAGGCTTTTCAGCGCCCGTTCGTCATCCGCCCAGCCGCTCTTCACCTTGACCCATAACTGAAGGTAGACCTTGCCGTCGAACAGGCGTTCCATTTCCTTGCGGGCATCGGTACCGATGCGCTTCAGCTTTTCGCCTCCCTTGCCGATGATGATGGCCTTCTGGCTTTCCTTGTCGACGATGATGGCGGCAAATATGCGCCGCAGGCTGCCTTCGGTTTCGAATTTTTCGATTTCCACCGTCACGCCGTAGGGCACTTCTTCCCCGGACTGGCGGAACACCTTCTCCCTGATCATTTCCGCCGCCAGGAAGCGTTCGCTGCGGTCGGTGATGTCGTCTTCCTCGAAGATGGGCGGATTTTCCGGCAAATGCTTGCGGATTTCCCCCAGCAGTTCCTGGAGTTGCGTTCCCTTTTCCGCGCTTACCGGCACGACGGCGGCAAAACCGAAGGCAGCGGAAACCTCTTGCAGGAAAGGCAGCAGCTTGGCCTTGTCCTCCACGGCATCCACCTTGTTCACCACCAGGACGACTGGACGGTTCTTCGGCAGGAGTTCCACCACCATCTTGTCCCTGCTGTCGAAACGGCCCGCCTCGATGACGAACAGAACCACATCCACATCGGCCAGGGCCTGAGTGACGGCACGGTTCATCGTCTGGTTGAGGGCGTTGAGATGCTTCTTCTGGAAACCCGGCGTATCGACGAAAACGTACTGGGCATCCCCTTCAGTCAGGATTCCATGAATACGGTGGCGGGTGGTTTGCGCCTTACGGGAGGTGATGCTGATCTTCTGCCCGATGAGATGGTTGAGCAAGGTCGATTTGCCCACGTTTGGACGCCCGACGATGGCGATAAAACCGGCGTGATTGACGATATTTTCAGACATGAGCGTTGGCGAGTTGATAGGCGATCCGGGCGGCGTCCTGTTCGGCGCTGCGACGACTGTGTCCTTTACCCAATGAACGAACGGCGAGGTCTGGAATCAGGCACTCCACCTGGAATAATTGCTTATGCGCCTCGCCGGTAGTGGAAACGATGTTGTACTGGGGAAGCCCCAGGCGCCGGCTTTGAAGATATTCCTGCAGCAGGGTTTTCGGGTCCTTGCCGAGGGTCTTGGGGTCGAGATTGTCCAAATGTCCGCTGTAAAGGGAAGAAACAACACCCTCCGCCGCCTCGAAGCCGCCATCCAGGAACACCGCCCCGATCAAGGCCTCCAACGTATCGGCCAGTATGGACGGACGGTCTGCCCCCCCGCTGCGAATTTCCCCTTCGCCCAGAACCAGGTGCTTGCCGAGCTCTCGCCTGCGCGCGATCTCCGCCAGAGTCTGTTCCTTGACCAGATGGGCGCGTAGCCGGGAAAGCTCGCCTTCGCTCAACTGGGGGTAAAGGCGGAAAAGACTGGAGGCAATAGCGCAGTTCAGCACGCTATCCCCGAGAAACTCCAGGCGCTCGTTGTTGGCCGCACCGAAACTGCGATGGGTCAGCGCCTGCCGAAGCAATGCGGGCTGCTTGAAAGCATAGCCCAACCCCCCCGGCAAGCCACCGACATCCATGAGGCGCTTACTTGGCCGTGTCGGCGAAATCGATCACGGCGCTGATATTGGCCACCAGGGGAATCTTGACCGAGTATTCCACGCTTACCACGGTATCGCCGCTTTCCTTGGAAATTTCCAGGTCCTTGCCTTCCACCGCCGTGATGTTGTCGATAGAGGCCCGACGATCAAAAGCGCTGCGTATTTCCGGCGGCGCCATGTTTTGCAGGTCCTCCTGCTTGGCCATGGCCGCCATGACCTTCTTCACCGAAAAATATTCCAGGTAAGGGGGGAGAAGTTTCAACACCAAGAAGGCGGCGACAGCGATGCCGCCGATTAGGAAAACCACGCTGAAGGTCGTCATTCCGCGTTGCTTGTTCTGCATGACCTGTCCTCTCAATTGATAACGGTGCCGATACGTTTAAGGTCGTTGAAATTCCACCAGATGAAAAAGGCCTTGCCGACGATGTTACGGTCCGGCACGAAGCCCCAGTAACGGCTGTCGTTGCTGTCGTCCCGGTTGTCGCCCATCATGAAATAGCTCCCCGGCGGCACGGTACAGCTGAAACCTTCCTCATTGTAAACGCAATTTTCCCGTTTGGCATATGAGGGGTCCACGTCGTCCACCCTTACCGGCGGCTGGTCCGGCAACACCAAGGTATCGTGGAGATGTTCGCCGAGTTTCTCCTGGTAGAGTTTGGCGGAAACGTAATTGAGCCCGCTCTTCACATAGTTGTAGTCGCCGACCTGCTGCCGCTCCATCGGCTGACCGTTGATGAACAGCTGCTTGTTGCGATAGGTCACCTTATCCCCCGGCAACCCGACCACCCGCTTGATGTAGTCCAGGGACGGATCGCGGGGATAACGGAACACCATCACATCGCCCCGCTGGGGCTGGTGGACGTCGAAGACCTTCACGTTGGCCACGGGCAGCCGGATGCCATAGGTGTATTTATTGACCAGGATATAGTCCCCCACCAGCAGGGTGGGCATCATGGAGCCGGAGGGTATCTTGAACGGCTCCACCAAGAAGGAACGCAGCAGGAATACCGCCAGGATGACCGGGAAAAAGCTGCGCGCATACTCGACCAGCAGCGGCTCCTTTTCCCCTTCCGCCCGCTTGGCCTTGAGAAAATAAATGTCGATCAGCCAGATGGCGCCCGTCACCAGCAGCGCGACCAGCATGATAAGTGCAAAATTCATTCGGTTGTCCCGTTATTTGTTATCCACTTGCAGGATCGCGAGGAAGGCTTCCTGGGGGATTTCCACGTTGCCTACCTGCTTCATGCGCTTCTTGCCCGCCTTCTGCTTTTCCAGCAGTTTGCGCTTGCGGGTGATGTCGCCACCGTAGCATTTTGCCAGAACGTTCTTACGCAAAGCTTTCACCGTTTCCCGGGCAATGATGTTGGAGCCGATGGCCGCCTGAACAGCCACGTCGAACATCTGACGGGGAATCAATTCACGCATCCGCGCCACCAGTTCCCGGCCACGGCTGACGCTCACGCTGCGATGAACGATGAGTGACAAGGCATCCACCTTATCGCCGTTCACCAGCACGTCCAGCTTGACCAGATCGGCGGTCTGGAATTCCTTGAATTCATAATCGAGCGAGGCATAGCCCCGACTGACGGATTTCAGCTTGTCGAAGAAATCCATCACCACCTCGTTCATGGGCATGTCGTAGGTCAGCATCACCTGACGTCCCATGTACTGCATGTTGCGCTGCACGCCGCGCTTGCCGGTACACAGGGTGATGACCACCCCGACATAGTCCTGGGGAACCAGGATGGTGGCGGTGATGATGGGCTCGCGGATTTCCTGGATTTTCGACGGGTCCGGCAGACGGGAGGGGTTCTCGATCTGCTGCACCGTCCCGTCCTTCATCACCACTTCGTACACCACCGTGGGAGCGGTGGTGATGAGGTCCATGTCGTATTCCCGTTCCAGGCGCTCCTGCACGATATCCATGTGCAGCAGGCCGAGGAAGCCGCAGCGGAAGCCGAAGCCCAGGGCCTGGGAGGTTTCCGGTTCGTATTGCAGGGAGGCGTCGTTGAGCTTGAGCTTTTCCAGGGCGTCCCGCAGGGCGTCGTAGTCATGGGACTCCACCGGGTAGAGACCGGCAAACACCTGGGGCTTGATTTCCTGGAAACCGGGCAGTGGCTCGGAAGCGGGACGATTGGCCAGGGTAACGGTGTCGCCCACCTGGGCGGCCTTGAGTTCCTTGATGCCGGAAATGATGAAACCCACCTCGCCGGCCGACAGGCTGTCCTTGGTCAGGGACTTGGGGGTGAACACCCCTACCTGCTCGCACTGGTACTGGGCTCCGGTGGCCATCAGCAGAATCTTGTCCTTGGGCTTGAGCATGCCGTCCACCACCCGCACCAGCATCACCACGCCGACGTAATTGTCGAACCAGGAGTCGATGATCAGTGCCTTGAGAGGCGCGGCGGGGTCCCCCTTGGGCGGCGGAATACGGGCGATAATGGTTTCCAGGATATCCTCGATCCCCTCGCCGGTCTTGGCGCTTGCTCGGACCGCATCCTTGGCCTCGATGCCGATGATGTCCTCGATCTCCTGAGTCACCCGCTCCGGATCGGCGGCGGGAAGATCGATCTTGTTCAGCACCGGGACCACTTCCATGTCCAGTTCGATGGCGGTGTAGCAGTTGGCCACCGTCTGCGCCTCTACCCCCTGGGAGGCGTCCACGACCAGCAGAGCCCCCTCGCAAGCCGAAAGGGAGCGGGACACTTCGTAGGAAAAGTCCACGTGCCCAGGGGTGTCGATCAGGTTCAACTGATAGATTTGCCCATCCCGTGCTTTGTAGTTCAGGGCGGCCGTCTGGGCTTTGATGGTGATACCCCGCTCCCGCTCCAAATCCATGGAGTCCAGAACCTGGGCCTCCATTTCGCGCTCGGAGAGGCCACCGCAATGCTGGATCAGGCGGTCGGCCAACGTGGATTTGCCGTGGTCGATGTGGGCGATGATGGAAAAGTTGCGAATGTGGTCCATGGGGTACTTCAGCAAAAAGGGCACCGGATAGTGCCCTTCGGGGTTTCAAAGAAGCGAATTTTAACGGATTTCGGCCAGAAACGCATTAAGCGCTGGCATTTCGAGGAAATAGTGGCAGAGCTCCCGTTCCCCCGCCATCAATACCGGCACCTTGGTGCCATAGCGCCGCGCCAAGCCGGCGTCGCCATCCACGTCCACCCAGGACAGGCGAAAGCCCCCTTCTGCTTGCAACTCTTCCAACGCATCCCACATATCCCGGCATAAATGGCACCCCTCCCGGCCATATACCGTCAGCAGGGGTTGATTATTTGCCATCGATGCGGATAGGGACGTAATTCATGGCATTGCCGCGGCGCACCAGGAGGGCCACGTTCCGTCCCTTGGGAAACTGGGCCAGAACCTGGTTGAATTGCGCCACGGTTTTGACGTCCATGTTGTTCACCGCCAGTATGAGGTCTCCCGGACGAAGGCCGGCCTGGGCAGCGGCATTGCGCACCCCTTCCACCAGCAGGCCGCCCGAAACCCCCAACTGCCTGCGCTGGTCGGCGCTCAACTCCCGCAAGAGCAAACCGAGACGCGTGGCGTCCTTGTCCCGGTCAGCAGCGCCACCGGCTCCATTGCGGTCCGCGGGCGGCTCGGCCATTTGCACGCTGATTTTCTTCACCCCGCCCTTGCGCCAGACTTCCATGTCCACTTGCTTGCCCGGTTTCGCCGCCCCGATGAGGCGCGGCAAATCACTGGCGGAATCAACGGCCTTGCCATTGAACTTGAGAATCACGTCGCTGGGCTCCAGACCGCCCCGGGCAGCAGGGCTTTTCTCCACGACACCGGCCACCAACGCCCCTTCGATTTTCGGCAGGCCGAAGGACTCGGCCAGTTCCTTGGTCACCTCCTGGATCACGACTCCCAGATACCCCCTACTCACCTTGCCGCTTGCCTTGAGCTGGTTGGCGACATCCATCGCCACATCGATGGGAATGGCGAAAGACAAGCCCATGAAGCCCCCCGTGCGGCTGTATATCTGGGAGTTGATCCCCACCACCTCCCCTTTCAGGTTGAACAGCGGACCGCCCGAATTGCCCGGGTTGATCGCCACATCCGTCTGAATGAAAGGCACGTAGTTTTCCTGGGACAAAGCACGTCCCTTGGCGCTGACGATGCCTTGGGTAACGGTGTTCTCGAAGCCGAAGGGCGAACCGATAGCCACAACCCATTCCCCCACCCGAAGTTGGCCAGGGTCTCCCAGGCGCACGGTCGGCAGGCTGGAAGCATTGATCTTGATGAGGGCGACATCGGTGCGTTCGTCGGCACCGACCACTTTGGCCTTGAGTTCCCGCTTGCCGGCAAGTTTTACCGTCACTTCGTCGGCCCCCTCCACCACATGGGCATTGGTCAGGATATAACCGTCAGGACTGATGATGAATCCGGAACCGAGAGATTGGGTCTGGTACTGGCGGGGAACGCTCTGAGGAGGAACCATGCGCCGAAAGAACTCGAAGAAGGGATCTCCCGGAACACCGGGAAAAGGCTGCATGACAGCATTCTCCCGCACCGTCTGCACGGTACTGATATTGACCACCGCAGGCCCCTGCTTTTCGACGAGCGCGGCAAAATCGGGCAAATCCTGGGCATAGGTCCAGGGGGCGATGGCTGCCAGGCAAAGAACGAAAACGGCGGCAAACCGTTTCATCACTTCGGCCCCCCGGCGAAGCCGACCACTTTCCATGGATTCGACAACCGCAGGATAACCGGCATGTATTCCAGACTGTTGCCATTGCGGCTGTTGACTTGCCGCAAGCCGAAGAAGCCCGCCAGCAGCCCCAGCAAGGCCCCTGCCGCCGTCGTGGCGTCTCCCGCCTGGGGGACCAGCATCAGGGCGGCGGACACCCCCAGGATCAAGCCCAGCACCGGCAGGAGATAGGCGATCAATGAACTTTTCAGCAGGGCCTTTTCTTCCAGGCCGATCACCACGCTGTCGCCAACCTGCGCGCCAACGCCGTTGAGAACCTTGAAACGGGTAGGCTTTCCTCCCAACACCGTGGACAGCGCCGATGTCCCGCAGCCTTCCTGGGCGTTGCAACTGCCGCAGGCGGACTGGCGCTGGGTTTCCACATAGGCGAAATCCTCTTCGAGATTAACGACGACCGCCTGAGTTTCGATCATGATTGTTCCTTTCCGGCTAGTCCTTGCCGCCGTGGGAGCCCCTGCCATGGAAAACGACGGAGTTGGCAATCTGCGTCACCGTTACGGCCGGAACCTCTCCCAGCACGGTGATCTTATGCCCCGATGCCACGCGGGTATACACGTTCATGGAGCCTTCGGGCACCAATCCCTCTTCAACAGGCGCTTTGCCTTGGGGTTCGATGAATACCGAGACGGCCGCCAGTCCATCGGAAAAGACGATATGAAGCACGGGCTGCTTCCGTCCCGGCATGGGCCGCATCAACTCGCGGATTTTCCTGAAGCCCGGCGGAATCCGGGTAAATTCCCAACCGTACTGCCCCTGCCCGGCCACGTCCTTATCCTCGGGAACGGACGCATCCACGGTCTTCGCTTTCGGCAACCGCTGGGCATCGAAAATCTGCTTATCGATCTTGCCGCCGATAACCAGCTGGGTAAATGCGAACTGATGAACGATTTCGTTTTTTTCGTTGCGCACATTGGTCTTGAGCAGCAAGCCAGTCGAGGCATCCGCCCAAAGGGTGCGCGTGTAGCGGTAGCCGTCCTTCGGTTCGAGAATCAGCACCTGACTGTCGAAACCCGCCACCCGCTCCGTCCCGCCCTTGCGAATGGCGTAGTTATCCGTCAAATCGGACATCTGGCGGGGAAACAGCGCGGGGAAAGGCTTGATGGAGCGGCGGCGCTCGATAACGACCGTATTCTTCTCCGGTATGTAGCAGTACACCTGCTCGTTGTTGCGGATAACCTCGCGCAAGGAACCGTCCAGGGTTTCGAGTTTCTCGTGTTCCCCCGACTCATCGGCCATATGGGTGATGCGGGAAGTCTCGATGCGGCCGCTGTTCTGGTAAACGAACACGCCGGAATAATTGAGCTGATGGGAAGCGGCGGAAATCTTGCGCAACCAGTTGAGGCTATCGGCTTGTGGAGTGATTTCCGCCTGGGAATAGGCGGGCAACAGCAAAAACAGGCCCAGGAATACGGAATATTTCTTCATCGATGCTACTGGTTGTCAGCCACTGTGCGGATATAGGGCGTCACCCCCTCCATCCCGGTTACGGGGGAAGTTTCATGATGAGCGAGGAGATAATGGCTGAACCCCGCCGATTGCTTGCCGGACGCAGCGGCCATCTTGACGGGTTGGGCGGCAACGGCCAGCTGGGGCGCTGGCGTTGCCTGCAAATCGGCATATTGGTAAGCCGTCCAACCGGTGAAGGTGATAATGGCCACGGAGGCGGCGGCGGACAAAGCCACCAGGGGATGGTCCACGGAAGGCAGTTTGCGACGCTGCGGCGCCAGTATGGTGGGTTCTTCGGCCAAGCGCGCGCTGAAACGGCTGGAGAACCCTGGCGACAGCGGATCCGTTTGGCGCAGGCAATCGCCTATCAGATGATAGGCGTCCCACACCTCGGTCCAATCATCCTGTCCCCCGCGCGAACCGAGAATGCGCACCGCGTGTTCGTTCTCGGCTTCGCCGTCCATCAGGCTGGATATTTCAGCGGTCATGTCACCACCTCCTGTCTTCACTGGTATCGAGCAGCGGCCTCAGCTTGGCTGCAATCGCCTCGCGGGCGCGGAAGATGCGCGAACGCACCGTGCCGATAGGGCAATTCATGATATTGGCGATGTCTTCATAGCTCATGCCCTCGATTTCGCGCAGCATAATGGCTGTTTTCAATTCCTCTGGCAAAGCTTCCATCGCTTCGTTCACGGTATGGGCGATCTCCTTGGTCATCAACGCGCTTTCCGGCGTATTGATGTCGTGCAGCAGCTCGCCCCCCTCGAAATTCTCCGCTTCCTCGCTGTCGAACTCGGTCGTGGTCGGCGCCCGGCGCCCCATGGCCACCAGATAGTTCTTCGCCGTATTGATGCCGATACGGTACAGCCAGGTATAGAACGCGCTATCGCCGCGGAATGACGGCAACGCGCGGTAAGCCTTGATGAAAGCTTCCTGGGTCACGTCTTCCACTTCGGCCGGATCGCGGATGAAGCGCGACAACAAACGCGCCAACTTGCGCTGGTACTTGGATACCAGCAGCTCGAAAGCCTGCTTGTCACCCCGCTGTACGCGTTCGACCAGAAGCTGATCGACTTCCCGGTCCCCCATCTATGCTCCCTGAATTCTCCAATAAACCGTGTCGAAGTGTTGTGCTTCGAAGTATAACGCATTCAGGGAGGGTTACCGCTCCAGTCACCTCTAATGACCGTATCCATGGCGGATAGTTCACTCGTGATCGTGGTTATCCCTTATCCCCACCGTGGTATCATCTTTACCGCCCATTGTTTACAGGTTACTTCCGTGCACTCCTTCGACGTGATCATTGTCGGCAGCGGCTTGGCCGGCCTCACTTCCGCCCTTAAACTGGCGGAACAAAAGCGTGTCGCCCTGATTACCAAGAAAGGCCTGATGGACGGCGCCACCAGTTGGGCCCAGGGAGGGATCGCCGCCGTACTGGCCAATGACGACTCCATCGAGGCCCATATCCAGGACACGCTGATCGCCGGCGCCGGCCTGTGCAATGAAAAAATCACCCGCATCGTCGTGGAGCATGGCAAAGCCGCCATCGACTGGCTGATCGGCGAAGGGGTCGCCTTCACCAAGGACGAACAGAACCAGACCGGCTATCACCTTACCCGGGAAGGCGGACACAGCCACCGCCGCATCATTCACGCCGCCGACGCCACCGGCAAGGTCGTCCAGCAGACCCTGGCGGAAAAGGTCCGCCAGCACCCCAACATCACCCTGGTCGAAAACCACATCGCCATCGATCTCATCACCGGCCGCAAACTGGGCCTGGCCCACAACCGCTGCCTGGGAATGTACGTCCTGGACAACGCCAGCGGCAAGGTAAAGACCTTTTCCGCCCCCCACACCATCCTGGCCACCGGTGGCGCGGGCAAGGTCTACCTCTACACCACCGACCCGGATGTCGCCACCGGCGACGGCATCGCCATCGGCTGGCGTGCGGGATGCCGGGTGGCGAACATGGAATTCATCCAGTTCCACCCCACCTGCCTCTACCATCCCCACGCCAAATCCTTCCTCATCACCGAGGCGGTGAGGGGCGAAGGCGGCATCCTGGTCCTCCCGGATGGCACCCGCTTCATGCCCAAACACGACGAGCGCGCGGAACTGGCGCCGCGGGACATCGTTGCCCGGGCTATCGACTTCGAAATGAAAAAACGGGGGCTGGATTGTGTTTACCTGGATATCAGCCACAAACCGGCGGATTTCCTGAGGGAACACTTTCCCACCATCCACGCCCGCTGCCTGGAACTGGGCATCGACATCACCAAAGACCCGATCCCCGTGGTGCCCGCCGCTCACTATTCCTGCGGCGGCATCGTGGTGGATGAACGCGCCCGCACCGACATTCCAGGCCTCTATGCGGTCGGCGAAACCGCCTGTACCGGCCTGCATGGCGCCAACCGCCTGGCGAGCAACTCCCTGCTCGAGTGCCTGGTTTTCGCCGATGCCGCGGCAGCCGATATTCTCCACGACAAACCCGCCGGCCTCCCCTCGCTACCGGAATGGGACGAAAGCCGCGTCACCGATGCCGACGAGGAAATCGTCATTTCCCACAACTGGGACGAACTGCGGCGCTTCATGTGGGACTACGTGGGCATCGTCCGCACCGACAAGCGCCTTCAGCGCGCCCATCACCGCATCAAGCTGCTGTACGAGGAAATCAACGAGTACTACCGCAACTTCCGGGTCAGCAACGACCTGCTCGAACTGCGCAACCTAGTGGTGACGGCGGACCTGATTGTAAGCTGCGCCATGCTGAGGCTGGAAAGCCGAGGCTTGCACTTCAGCCGCGATTATCCCCTCTCGTTCCCCTCTGCCCACGATACGGTGCTGGTGCCGACCAAGCGCTATCAACCCGGCTTGGCCTGAGCGCATTTCCAGCGCAGCATTACCCGCAGGCGGCGAAAAGCCTCCGCCTCCACGGCATCGGGAAGCATGACGGCGTGGCGCGCACGCCAGCTTCCCTCGGGGCGCAGGTTGATGACAGTCAGCCAAGGGGCGACGAAACTCGACCCCAGCAAGCGGCCTCCCAGCTCTTGACCGTTCCGCAGCAGGAAAACACCGTGGCAATCGTCATGCACCTCCAGGGCGACCACGGCAGCGCTTGAGGTTCGCCAGGCATGGCCTCGCAGCGAAAGCGCCAGGCTCGCCATGAATAGGGGTAACACCGCCCCTTTCAGCCACCAGGGGATATCCGTCAGCCAAAACAGCGCCAGGACTCCAAGGTGCGTAGCGCTCAGCAGCGCGGTTAAAGCCCTTGAAGAACCAAGGGATATTCTTTCCATGTCAGAAAGGGCTGTCGCTTGCCAAAGAAGGGAAAGGCTTTTATGTTACTTGCCAGTCTTCAATCACACAAAGCGATTCCCACTATGAACCCCACTTGGCTTGAACATCTCGCAAAGGCCGGAGCCGTCTTCGAAGATAGCGCCGTGGCCCATTTCGGCAATCCGGAGGCAGAGCTCCGCGCCAGCGCGACCGGCACCACCTTGATGGATTTGTCTCAATACGGCCTGCTCGCCGTCACAGGAGAAGACGCCCAGCCCTTCCTTCAGGGACAATTCACCAACGACGTGACGCAAGCCTCCGTCAGCCAAGGTCAGTACAGCGCCCTCTGCACTCCCAAGGGACGCATGCTGGCGAGCTTTTTCCTCTGGCGCGAAGCGGACGGTTACCGCCTGCAACTTCCCTTAGCCATGCTGGAAGGCTTCCGCAAGCGCCTCGCGATGTACGTGTTGCGTTCGAAAGTCCAGATCGCCGACCGCAGCGACGATGGCGCGCGCTTCGGCATTGCAGGCCCCCGAGCGGCGGAGCTTTTAGGACGTCATGGCATCTCACTGCCCGTGAACGACCGTGGCATTATCGCCTCTGAAGACATCACCCTGATTCGTTTCGGAGACAGCCGCTTCGAGATCGTGACGGCCACCGACAAGGGTATCGCCTTGTGGAATATGCTGGCCGCCGACTGCACCCCGGTAGGCAGCCAACGCTGGGATTGGCTCGACATCCAGGCCGGAATCCCGACCATCCTGCCGACGACGCGGGAAGAATTCGTTCCCCAGATGGTAAATTTCGAGGCCCTGGGGGGAGTAAGCTTCAAAAAGGGCTGCTATACCGGGCAAGAAGTGGTAGCCCGTGCCCAACATATCGGCCAAGTCAAACGCCGCCTCTATCTTGCCCACGTGGAAAGCGGTGAAGCTCCTCAGCCTGGCGCACCGCTTCATTATCCCGGCAGCGAGGAAGCCGCCAGCGGCAAGATAGTCAATGCGGAAGCCTCTCCCGAGGGAGGGTGGGACGTTCTGGCAGTCATACCTGTCGCAGCCGCCAGTGGCGAAATCCGCCTCCACGGCCAGCAAGGCCCCCTGCTGGAAATACGGACACTGCCTTATTCGGTATAGCTAGGGCTTTTTAGCCGCTGGCGAAGGCTGGGACGCCGGAACAGCCGCCCCAGGCGCCTTGGATGGCGGGGGGGAGGTGGTCGGCTGCGCTGCCGTCGAGGGTGTGTGGACAGGGTCGGGATTGCGTTCGTCCAACACCTGGAAGAACACTTCGTCCCGCTTGATCATGCCCAGTTCGCTTCGCGCGCGCTCCTCGATGGCATCGTAACCTTGCTTGAGGTCGCGCACTTCCGCTTCCGTCGATGCGTTGCGGGCTGTCAGGGCGTTATTGTGGGTTTTCTGTTCCGCGATCTGGCGGTCGACCTCCCATACCCGGAGCCAGCTCCCCTTGCCGAACCATAAGGGATACTGCAAGGCGACGATGGCCAGCACCAGGATGAGGGTCAACCAGCGCATGGCCGAGAATCAGTTGAGGTGGTGGAACGCCTCCCGGCCTGCGTAACGGGCGGCTTCGCCCATTTCCTCCTCGATGCGCAACAACTGGTTGTACTTGGCGATGCGCTCGGAGCGGCTGGCGGAGCCGGTTTTGATCTGCATGACGTTGGTGGCCACGGCGATGTCGGCAATGGTGGTGTCCTCGGTCTCGCCGGAACGGTGGGATATCACCGAGGTGTAGCCGGCGCGCTTGGCGGTTTCGATGGCCTCGAAGGTTTCGGTCAGGCTGCCGATCTGGTTGACCTTGATCAGCACCGAATTGGCGACCCCCTGCTTGATCCCTTCCTGCACGATCTTGGCATTGGTCACGAACAGATCGTCGCCCACCAGCTGGATGCCGCCGCCCAGACGGTCGGTCAGCGTGCGCCAGCCGTCCCAATCATTCTCGGCCATGCCATCCTCGATGCTGATGACGGGATACTTGTCGGCCCAGGACGCCAGGTAGTCGGTGAATTCGGCGGAAGTCAGGCTGAGCCCCTCGGAAGCGAGGACGTATTTGCCATCCTTGTAGAACTCGGAGCTGGCGCAATCCACGCCGATGGCCACCTCGGAGCCGGGCAGGTAGCCGGCGCTCTCGATGGCCTTGACGATGTACTGCAGCGCTTCCTCGTGGTTCTTCAGGTTGGGCGCGAAACCGCCTTCGTCGCCCACGGTGGTGGGCAGGCCGTTGTCGGCCAGCAGCTTCTTCAGGGCGTGGAACACCTCGGCGCCGCTGCGCAGGGCTTCGCGGAAGGACGGCAGGCCCACGGGGATGATCATGAATTCCTGGACATCGATGTTGTTGCTGGCGTGGACGCCGCCGTTGATGATGTTCATCATCGGCACCGGCAGGCGCATGGGGCCGGCGCCGCCCAAGTAGCGGTAGAGGGACAGGCCGGCCTCTTCGGCTGCCGCCTTGGCCACGGCCATGGACACCGCGAGGATGGCGTTGGCGCCAAGACGGGATTTGTTTTCGGTGCCGTCCAGATCGATCAGGGTCTTGTCGATGAAGCTCTGCTCCTCGGCATCCAGGCCGATGATGGCTTCGCAGATTTCGGTGTTGACGTTCTCCACGGCCTTCAGCACGCCCTTGCCCAGGTAACGGCTCTTGTCGCCGTCCCGCAGTTCGATGGCTTCCTTGCTGCCGGTAGAGGCCCCGGAGGGGACGGCGGCGCGGCCAATCACGCCGGACTCGAGCAGAACGTCTGCTTCGACGGTGGGGTTGCCGCGGGAATCCAGAATCTCTCTGGCGATCACATCAACGATGGCGCTCATGTTCTTTCCTTAGTCTTCAGTTGTCTTAAGAATTAATATAGTGTGTCCCGAGGTAATGCAAACCTCATGCTTGCTGTTCAGCGAAACCTTGCTTCTTGACCAGGGCGTCGAGGGCCAGCAGGGTTTCCAGCAGTACCTTCATGCGCCCCATGGGCCAGGCGTTGGGGCCGTCGGAGAGCGCCTTGGCCGGGTCGGGATGAGTTTCCATGAAGAGGCCCGCCACGCCGGCCGCCACCGCCGCCCGCGCCAGCACCGGCACGAACTCCCGCTGGCCGCCGCTAGCGATGCCTTGGCCGCCGGGAAGCTGCACCGAGTGGGTGGCGTCGAACACGACCGGACAGCCCGTCTCCCGCATCACCGCCAGGGACCGCATGTCCGATACCAGATTGTTGTAGCCGAAGGAAACACCGCGCTCGCACACCAGGATATTGTCCTGGCCGCTGGCTTCCCGGGCCTTGTCCACCACGTTTTTCATGTCCCAGGGGGCGAGGAACTGTCCCTTCTTGATATTCACCGGCTTGCCGGCGGAGGCCGCCGCCTGGATGAAATCGGTCTGGCGGCAAAGGAAGGCCGGGGTTTGCAGCACATCCACCACGGCGGCAGCCTCGGCGATTTCGTCTTCGGCATGGATGTCGGTCAGCACCGGCACGCCGATCTGCTTTTTCACCTCGTCGAGAATCTTCAGCCCTTCGGCCACGCCTAAGCCGCGGAAGGATTTTCCCGAACTGCGGTTGGCCTTGTCGTAGGAGGACTTGTAGATGAAATTGACTCCCAGGCCGGCGCACATTTCCTTCAAGGTACCGGCGGTATCGAAGGCCAATTGTTTGGATTCGATCACGCAAGGACCGGCAATCAGGAACAGGGACTGGTCCAGCCCGGCTTCAAAACCACAGAGTTTCATGAGTGTTATGCCTGCTTAGCTTGTTTTCTGGCCAAGGCCGCTTCGACAAAGGCCTTGAACAGGGGATGACCGGCGCGGGGGGTGGACGTGAACTCCGGGTGGAACTGGCAAGCCACGAACCAAGGATGGTCCGGCAACTCGACCATTTCGCACAGACGCTCGGTCTTGGACAGGCCGCTGATGCGCAGCCCCGCCTTTTCCAGGGTTTCCAGGTAATTCTCGTTGACCTCGTAGCGGTGGCGATGGCGCTCGACGATGACATCGGCGCCGTAGATTTCCCGCGCCCTGGACCCCTCCTTGAGGACGCACTCCTGTCCGCCGAGGCGCATGGTGCCGCCCAAGTCAGAGGCCTCGCTGCGGGTTTCCTTGGTGCCTTCGCGGCTGGTCCACTCGCTGATCAGGGCCACCACGGGATGGGGGCTGTTGGGGTCGAATTCGGTGCTGTGGGCCCCTTCCAGCCCGGCCACGTGGCGTGCGTACTCGATCACCGCCAACTGCATGCCGAGGCAGATGCCCAGGTAGGGAACCTTGTTTTCCCGTGCGTACTGGATGGCCTTGATCTTGCCCTCCACGCCACGCTTGCCGAAGCCGCCAGGAACCAGGATGGCGTCCATATCCTTGAGACAATCGAGAGACAGGCTGCCGTTCTCGATGGCCTCGGAATCCAGGTAGTGAATCTTGACCTTGCTGCGGGTATGAATGCCGGCGTGAATCATGGATTCAGACAGGGACTTGTAGGACTCCGTCAGATCCACGTACTTGCCGACGAAAGCGATATCCACGCTGTGCTGCGGATGCTCCAGTCGGTCCACCAGGTCGCGCCACACGGAAAGGTCCGCGGCCTTGGCGAGGATGCCCAGCTTGTGGCAGACGATTTCGTCCAGCATCTGCTCGTGGTAGAGGCCGGGAATCTTGTAGATGGAATCCACGTCCAGGGCGGAAATCACTGCCTCCTCCGGGACGTTGGTGAACAGCGCGATCTTGCGCCGCTCCCCTTCGGGCAAAGGGCGATCGGACCGGCACAGCAGCACGTCGGGCTGGATGCCGATTTCCCGCAATTCCTTCACCGAGTGCTGGGTGGGCTTGGTTTTGATTTCCCCCGCCGAGGCGATGTAAGGCACCAGGGTAAGGTGGATGAAGCAGGTATTCTGGCGGCCGAGCTGCACGCCCATCTGGCGGATGGCTTCGAGAAACGGCAACGACTCGATATCGCCCACCGTTCCGCCGATCTCGACGATGGCCACGTCCACGTCGCCGGCGCCCGCCTTGATGGAGTGCTTGATCTCGTCGGTAATGTGAGGAATGACCTGCACCGTCCCGCCCAGGTAGTCGCCACGGCGCTCCTTGCGGATAACGCTTTCGTAAATCTGCCCCGTGGTGAAGTTGTTGCGCTTGGACATCTTGGCGTTGACGAAACGCTCGTAGTGGCCCAGGTCCAGGTCGGTTTCCGCGCCGTCCTCGGTGACGAACACCTCCCCATGCTGGAAGGGGCTCATGGTGCCAGGATCGACGTTGATGTAAGGGTCAAGCTTGAGTAGGGTGACTTTGATGCCGCGGGATTCGAGAATCGCGGCAAGCGAGGCGGCGGCAATACCCTTGCCTAAGGAAGAGACAACCCCGCCCGTGACGAAGATGAATTTGGTCATGATGGCTCGTGGCACGTAGACGGGTGTGTATGATAGCGGATTTGGGCATTCTCCACAAACGGGAACCGATGCAGCCGGGCCTGCAAACAGGCTATTGCAAACCCCGACAGCTTGTAGGACAATCAGGAACAATTCTCATTTAGGTGAATAGTTCCATGACCGTCAACCTGCCGACCCTGCAACCTGGCCAATCAGGCACCATTACCGCCATTCACGCTGGCGAGGATCTTTACCACCGGCTGGCCGCTTTGGGGTTTCGCGTTGGCAAGCGGCTGGAAATCGTGCGCAAAGGCTGCTGTTCGGGGCCGCTGCAGGTTCGCATCGGCACCACCGACGTCATCATGCGCCGCCACGACGCCTTGCAGATCGATGTAAAGGTGCCGGGTTAACCCAATTCGATACTTATGAAGCGCATCGCCCTTCTGGGGATGCCGAATACCGGCAAATCCACTTTCTTCAATCGCCTCACCGGCGCCTCTGCCCGTGTCGGCAACTGGCCGGGGATCACCGTTGACCTGATGAGCGCCAAAGTGCCGCTGGGCGGCGCCATGGCCGAAATCGTCGACCTGCCGGGCATTTACGACCTGCACGGCTTTTCCGATGACGAACAGGTCGTGCGCCACTTCCTGGAAAACACTCCTGTCGACCTCGTCCTGCTGATTCTCAACACATCGCAAATCGAGCGCCAACTCGCTCTGGCCCTGCAGATCAAGCAATTAGGCCTTCCCTCTGTCTTGCTGCTCAACATGTCCGATGAGGCGAAAAAATTCGGCATCACCGTGAACACATCCAGCATGGCGGAACAGCTTGGCATGCCGGTAGTGCTGTTCAGCGCCAAGTACGGGGAACACTATCAGGAGGCGATGAGCGTCGTTGCCGCGGCCATAGGCGCCAGCCATCCCGTGCAGCTGGAAAGCTTGAGGGAAAAGCTGCAGCCCGACCATCAGATCGAGGCCAGCATGGAAGCAGTGCTGAAAAAATCGGTCATCATCCCGGAGCGGCTATCCGAGCAACTTTCCGACCGTCTGGACAGGGTGCTGCTGCACCCCTTCTGGGGAATCCTCCTCTTTTTTGCCGCCATGTTTCTGGTTTTCCAGGCGGTTTTCGCTTTCGGCAAGCCGCTCCAGGACGGCGTGGCCTGGCTGCTGGAGCTCTTCAAGGACTATGCGCTCGAACCATTGCTGACCGGCCTCCCCGCCCCCCTACACGGCTTTCTTATCGACGGCCTCTACAATGGCGTCGGCACTGTAGCCGCCTTTGTGCCGGTAATCGTCCTGTTCTTTCTCCTCATGGCAGTCGTAGAAGACACCGGCTACCTATCCCGCGCCGCGTTCCTGATGGATGCCCTGATGTCCCGCATGGGCCTTGACGGGCGCAGCTTCGTCATGGTGCTCATGGGCTTCGGCTGCAACGTCCCTGCCCTGATGGGAACACGGGTAATGCGATCCCGTCCCCTGCGACTGCTGTCCATGCTGGTGATCCCCTTTTCCCTCTGCTCGGCGCGCCTGCAAGTCTTTCTATTCATCACTACCGCCCTGTTCACCGCCAAACAGGCCCCCCTGGTGCTTTTCAGTCTTTATCTGCTCAGTTTTGCGACGGCCATTCTTACCGCCTTGCTGTTCCGCAAGCGTTTCCAAAACAACGAGCCGTTCATTCTCGAACTCCCCCCCTACCGCCTGCCCACGCTGCGCCAGATCGTGTTGCGAGGGTGGCATGAAGTGCATCACTTCCTCAGTCGCGCCAGCAAGTTCATCGTGGCTGGCGTCGTGCTGGTTTGGCTGCTGACCCACCTTCCATTTAGCGCCCAGCCGGCCAGCCCCGAAACCTGGGCCGGGCTAATCGGCGGCGCCATGGAGCCGCTCCTCGCCCCCTTGGGCATCGACCACAAGCTGGCAGTAGCTCTGATTTTCGGCCTGGTGGCCAAGGAAATCGTCATCGGCTCTTTGGCGGTCATCTTCAGCCTAGAAGGCGATGCCCTGACCCGCGCCATCGCCCAGCAGATGGACTGGGTCCAGGCCTACAGCTTCATGCTGTTCACCCTGGTCTACACCCCCTGCCTTTCCACCATCGCCACGCTGCGAAGCGAATCGAAAAGCCTCGGCTTCACACTGCTCTCTCTTGGCTGGTCCCTCGGCTTGGCGTGGACGCTGAGTTTTGCGTTCTATCAGGGCGCGCGCGCTCTCGGCCTCTAAAAAAGCGGGGTACGCTCTCCACGCCATGCCGAGCACGCCATGAAGCCCTACGCCGAGTCCTGCGCTCAAAATCGAGACCCTATCCTGGCGGTTCTGCGGAAAGAATTCGCCGACCGCAAGCGGGTTTTGGAAATTGCCAGCGGGACAGGACAACATGCCGTCTATTTTGGCGAGGCGCTTCCCCACCTAAGCTGGCAAACCAGCGAACTCCCCCAGCATCATGCCGGCATCCAGGCTTGGCTGAACGAAGCACGGTTGCCAAATGTTCATCCCCCGTTGGCCTTGGACATCAACGCTGCCGAGTGGGCGGTTAAGCCCGTAGACGCCGTATTCAATGCCAACACCGCGCATATCGTTTCCTGGCCTGCCGTCGAACGAATGTTCGCCCACATCGGTCGGGTACTCGAAAGTGGCGGGCTGCTGTGCCTTTACGGGCCGTTCAACTACAACGGTCATTTCACGGCGGCAAGCAACGCCCGGTTCGACGCCTGGCTAAAAGAACGGGACCCCCTCAGCGGTATCCGCGATTTCGAGGCCCTGAACCGGCTCGCCGAAGCGCAACAGATGCACTTGCGCCATGATTACTCCATGCCCGCCAACAACCACACCCTGGTGTGGAAACGGCGTTAGCCGGGACTTGTTTTCTTTCCATTTGTTTTGGGTTTGCACCGTTCCTCATCACCCCCAAGAAGCCCCGAACACTTTCCTTTCAGCCAAGCACCCCCGGGTGGACCACCGGGATCACCCCCGGCAAATCAGGGCGACGGAGAACCTTGCCTTCGATTTCCCGCAACACCCCTCCCGTCAGAAAGTACAATCCCGCTGCAAATAGGGGCAGATGAAAAGCGAAACGGTGGTCGCAGGCTCGGCGCCATTCCTCGCCCTCCAGCTTCATGCACCCTCCTTTGCACAACTGAAGCACGGGGCAACGTGGACACTCCTCCCGCCGCGACCAGTGCCAAGCTGTATCGAGGCGGATATTGGCATAGTCGCTGACGTGCCCAATTGCCCGCCCCTCCCTTGCGGAGGCCAGCGGGCAGGTCAGAGCGTTACCCTTCAAATCCACGGCCAGGCTATCCTCCCGATCCATGGCGCAAAACTGCCCAAGGCTGGAGGATGGCCTTTCGTAGGCCAGGGACCGGTAGAAATCCTGGAGTTTTTCCTTGATGCTGTAGGCATGAACCGCCATGCCATGGGAAATCTCGGAAAAAAGGGCATGCCTTAGAGCCGTGGGATCGGCCTCGGCCTTAGGACCGGAAAAACAATCCTTCTCGCCACCCGAGAAAAGCATTTCTTCCGTGGTCAAAGGAATACCCTGGGCACGGCAACCGAGATGCGCCGCCAGGTACTCTTTCACGGCAGAAAGCGAATGGTTGTAACCGCTCAGTCGGCAACAAAAACGAATTTTCCCTGTTGGATTAAGCCGTTGGTATAGCTGGCGCAGATTTTCCGCCTTGACCGGTTCGTCAAAAACATCCTCGCCGCGGTTGAATTTTTGCGCCGGGCCATCATGCCGTACCACCACCAAGACTTGTAGACGCTCAAGCCAGGAAATCATGTTCTGATCGAGCACGCAGCCGGTCGTAATTACCTTGATCTCCACCGGGGAACGGTTCTCGGCAAAAAAAGAGCCGAGGTATTCCAGCGCCGGCCATTGCGTGAAGGGCTCGCACCCCCAGAACTCCACTTGGAGCGGGGATTGGGGTTCCGAGGACAACCACTGGGGCAAACGCTCCGCGAAGGTCCTGGCGTCCTCCAGACTGTCTATAACCTCGGCATCCCCCGCAGACCTGCAATCAACATGTCGGCCAAGTTGGATTCTGAGGGTGCGTAGGGAAGCGCTTTTATTGAGCGGATTTTGTGGCGAGACGGTTGGCGCATCAGCCCATGGGCGCAGCGGCACGACATCGTGACCGAAATCGTGGGCTTGAACAATCAAACGCTTATTGTTTTCGTGGGAGAGTTGTGAAGCGTGGGGATCATAGGAAAGATAGAATTCCTCGCCCCGCAATTTCTGCATCCGCAACCTAAAGACAACCGCGCCTTTACGTTTCGCATCGTCAGCGGCGGGTTCGCCCGTGGAGAGGTATTCCTGTTGTAAGCTATTGACCATAGCCTAATTTTCCAAATGGTTAACGTATTGTTTTTACGATACCCCTTTCTTGAAAGAACCACATCCACAGAACTACCAAATAGAATTACCAAACCTCAACGGATTAAGGCTTCGTAAAACCGCCATGCCTCAAAATTTAATTGAGGCTGACCAGCCCCATCTGAAGTGCCTTGACCAGGGCATGGGTGCGGTTACGGGCGCCAAGCTTGGTCGTCAATTGACGCATGTAGTAGTTCACCGTCTTTTCGCTCAGCCCCACCACGAATGAAATTTCCCGATCCGTCAATCCCTCTTTCAGGCCTTGCAGAATCGCAATCTCTTTTGACGAGAATCCGGTAAAAGTGCGTGTACTAGCGAGGGACCTTGCTTTCGCTAACGCGTTCATCATCCACCTCCATGGTTTTACTTGTTTGCACAACAGGGCCAACCACGACCGCTGCCCGAAACACCCTGGCCGGTCATTTCATAATTTACCACCACAGCGGCCCGGCAGGAATGCGTAAAAATAATCGCCGCCACCGGACAATAATACCCATCCCCCACGCGCCGCCACAAGTAAAAAGGGCGGCAAACGCCGCCCTTTCTCCTGAACTCTCGCCCGCTCAGCGGAGATTCGCCAATTTAATCCATGTATCCACGACGGTATCGGGATTCAACGACACGCTTTCGATGCCTTCCCTAACCAACCACTCCGCCAAGTCAGGATGGTCGGATGGGCCTTGGCCGCAAATACCGACATATTTCCCCGCTTTACGGCAGGCCTGTATTGCTAGGTGGATAAGCGCTTTCACGGCGGGATTACGCTCATCGAACGAACCTGCCACCAGGCCGGAATCCCGGTCCAGGCCGAGGGTGAGCTGAGTAAGGTCGTTGGAGCCAATGGAGAAACCGTCGAAGAGCTGGAGGAAATCCTCCGCCAATACAACGTTGGATGGGATTTCACACATCATGATCAGCCGCAGGCCATTCTCGCCTCGCTTGAGCCCCTTCTCGGCCAGGAGGTCCACTACCTGGCGCGCTTCGTCCAAGGTGCGCACAAAGGGGATCATCAGCTCCACATTGGTGAACCCCATTTCGTCGCGCACTTTTTTCATGGCGCGGCATTCCAGCTCGAAACAATCGCGAAACAAGGGCGAAACGTAACGCCCCGCCCCCCGGAAGCCGAGCATGGGGTTCTCTTCATGGGGTTCATAGCGCGGCCCGCCGATGAGGTTGGCGTATTCGTTGGACTTGAAGTCCGACATGCGAACAATCACCGGCTTGGGATAAAACGCAGCGGCAAGCGTGGAAACGCCCTCGACGATTTTTTCCACGTAGAAATTCACCGGATCGCCATAGGCCGCTGCTTTTTCCCAGATGGTTGCCTTAAGCTCTTCCGGAAGACGGTCGAACTCCAATACCGCCTTGGGATGCACCCCGATCATGCGGCTGATGACGAACTCCAGGCGCGCCAGGCCGATCCCGGCATTGGGCAGGTTCTGGAAATCGAACGCCATGTCCGGGTTGCCCACGTTCATCATGATCTTTACCGGCGCAGGCGGCATCTTGTCCAACGCCAGGTCGACCACTTCGAACTCCAGCCTGCCTTCGTAAATATTGCCGGTATCGCCCTCGGCGCAGGAGACGGTCACCTCGGCGCCGTTTTTCAATTCCTGGGTGGCGTTGCCGCAGCCCACCACCGCCGGGATGCCCAGTTCGCGGGCAATGATCGCCGCATGGCAGGTACGGCCGCCACGGTTGGTAACGATGGCCGAAGCCCGTTTCATGATGGGCTCCCAATCCGGATCGGTCATGTCCGTGACCAGCACGTCGCCCGGCTGAACCAGGGACATTTGGCTCACGTCGGTGATGACCTTTACCGGCCCGGCGCCGATTTTCTGGCCGATAGCGCGCCCCGTGACCAGGACGGTGGATCGTTGCTTGAGGGCATAGCGGGTTTGGCTCGCCGCACTGGCCCGCGCCTTCACGGTCTCCGGGCGCGCCTGGAGAATGTACAACTTGCCATCGACGCCATCCCGCCCCCACTCGATATCCATGGGACGGCCATAATGCCGTTCGATGATGGCAGCGTAGCGGGCCAACTCCATCACCTCCTCATCGCTGATGGAATATTTGATGCGCTCCTCGGCTGCCACGTCCACGGTTTTCACCGATTTGCCCGCATGGCGGTTATCGGTAAAAACCATCTTGATCGCCTTGCTGCCCACGTTGCGCCGGACAATAGCGGGTTTTCCCTCGGCCAGCGTTGGCTTGTAGACGTAAAATTCGTCCGGGTTGACGGCCCCTTGCACCACGGTTTCCCCCAGGCCGTAGGACGCGGTGACAAACACCACGTCCTTGAAGCCGGATTCGGTATCCAGGGTGAACATCACCCCGGAGGCACCGATGTCGCTGCGCACCATGCGCTGCACGCCGGCGGAAAGCGCCACTTTCTCGTGCTCGAAATGGTGATGAACACGATAGGCGATGGCCCGGTCATTATAGAGGGAGGCGAATACCTCCTTGATGGCGTGCTTGACGTTCTCCAGTCCATGGATGTTCAGGAACGTCTCCTGCTGGCCGGCAAAGGACGCATCAGGCAGGTCCTCGGCCGTGGCGGAAGAGCGCACGGCCACCGCCATGTCGCCATCGACAGAATCCGCCAACATCTTCTGGTAGGCATGATTGATCTGCTCGTCCAGTTCCGGCTGGAAGGGCGCCTCCGCCACCCACTGACGAATCATTTTGCCGGTGGCGGCGAGTTTATCCACATCGTCGATATCCAACCCCTTGAGGGCGTCGTTGACGCGGTGAACCAGGTCGTTGTGGGCAAGAAAATCGCGATAGGCCTGGGCAGTGGTGGCAAAGCCTCCCGGCACCCTTACCCCCAAATGCGCCAGCTGGCTGATCATTTCCCCCAGAGAAGAGTTTTTCCCCCCCACGTGCTCCACATCAGTCATACGAAGGGTCTCAAACCATGCGATGTACTGTTGCTTTTCCATTGACCTACCTGTCCTTGCAGTGATAGTTTAGTTTTGGAACGTGGGTATTCTACATATATATCTTATATAAGTGTTATGAAATTTCCCTTTCACCCTCCTCAGTCAAGTTTATAGCCCTCATGTCACTGAAACGCACGGTTTTTTTCATTTCCGACCGCACCGGCATCACCACCGAGATGCTCGGGCACAGCCTCTTGGCCCAATTCGAGAGCGTGGAGTTTCAGCAACACACTTTGCCCTTCATCGATTCGCCGGAGAAGGCGCGGGAAGTCGTCAAGCGCATCGAACTGGCCGCCCGGGAAGACGGGGTGCGCCCTCTCGTGTTCAGCACGCTGATCGGACCGGACATCCGCGACATTGTCGCCACCGGCAACGCGCTCTTCATTGATTTGTTCAGCACCTTCATCGACGGCCTGGAAGCGGAGCTGGGCGTTCCCCCTTCCCATGCCATCGGACTCTCCCACCGGGTCGGAAACGCATATAGCCACCGTATCGAAGCGATCAACTACACCCTGAACCACGACGACGGCACGACCATCAAGAGCCTGGACCAGTCCGACATCATCATCCTGGGCGTCTCCCGCTCCGGCAAAACCCCTACTTGCCTTTATCTCGCCCTGCAATTCGGAATCCAGGCAGCCAACTACCCACTCACGCCGGACGACGATGGACGCATCCGCTTTCCTGCCGCATTGCTGCCCTATCGCCATAAACTCTACGGCTTGACCATTGCAGCCGAGCGCTTGCGCGAAATCCGCAACGAACGGCGGCCGGACAGCCGTTATGCTTCATTGGAAAACTGTCGGGACGAATTACGCCAAGTGGAGGAGCTTTACCGCCGGGAAAACATTCGCTACCTGGATACCACCAGCAAATCCATCGAGGAAATCAGCACCACCATCATGCAGGAAGTGCGGCTCAGCCGGCGCCTATTTTGACTGTATTTGGCGAACGCGCTCAAAGAGACAAATTGCCGTCGCCGCAGCGGCATTGAGGGACTCCACCGCCCCAGGCATGGGAATACGCACGCGCTGACTGGCCACTGCTTGCAACGCCTCTGAAATTCCGGCGCCTTCATTGCCAACGACGAACGCGACAGCCCCCGTCAAGTCCAGTTCGTACAGGGAGCGATCCCCTGTCAGGGAAGTGGCGACCACCAAGCCAGGAAACGCTGCCGCAATCTGCGCCAGGCCTGCCCGTTCCCGCAACGCCAGGACGAAATGCGCCCCCATCCCGGCCCGCAGCGCCTTGGGCGACCAAGGGTCGGCGCAATTCGTCGATAAATACGCCGTATCGCACCCCGCCGCCGCCGCGGAGCGCAATAAACTTCCCAGGTTGCCGGGATCCTGCACATCCTCCAGCAGCAGGCAGAACTCCGGTGTCCGCTCCGCGACCGGCACGGGAAACGGGATCACCGCCAAAACCCCCGTGGGCGTTTTCACTGGCGACAATTCCGCGAACAGGCCATCGGACAACACCACCGCCGCCGCATCCCCTGCGGCTAAATGGCCATCCGCGGCGCTCTGGGACAGTATCAGCGTTTCAGGCTCGCCGATCGCTTGGCGGTAGGCGTCCACCAAGTGCCAGCCATCAAGAAGCGTCTTTCCCGCCATGCGCCGTTGACGCGGCGAATCGGCCAACTTGCGCAAGGTCTTGAAATAGGGATTATCCCGGGAAGAAATAAGCTTCATCGGCGGCAACGCTCAACGCTTGGCCAAATGCGCCAAACCGCGAGCCCCCAGCAAAGCGAGGCCCTTGAATTCCCGATAGCTCTTTTCATCCAGCGGTTCGTCGCTGTCCATCCGATCGGCGTAGAACAGCCCCACCGGCTTGTCGTGGACGTAGACCGACATGGCGAAGAAATCCTGGCCTTCGGTCATGGCAACCAAATCCGACCCCAGAAGGCCGCCCAGTTGCGCCCGATTGCCCTCGTTCACCCAGATTCCTTGCACTTTTTCCATAAGCCTGGCGAACAGATTGGGAGATTCCATGGAAAAAGCGAAATGCCGCAAAGGCGAGTCGGCGGCAGCGCCCACGACATATTTCGCCCTCACCCATTTGCGGTCAGGCGCCATCAGGGCGAACACTACCCGGTCCAGTCCAATGCCTTCGCGCATCCCCTGCATCACCAAGGAAAGCATGTCGTGCAGATTCAACGTGCCATCGGAATGAGCCGCGATTTCGCTCATGGAGCGTTGCAGCGCCTCAGGATGGGGAACGCCATGGTGGCGCGCAGGCCGCTCCCCCCGCGCCGTCGAGGAAGACGCCCCGTTCTTGGAAGGTTCCATTGCGCGCGCCTTCTCTCCAGGCTCTTCTTCCTCGGCTTCTTCCGGCCATTCGCCTGGTTCCAGGGGCAGCCAGGCAGCCAAGGGGGGAACGCCGTAGCGGCGCCAGCCACGCGCGGCCACGGCACAATCCACGTGGACTACCGCTGCAGCCTCGTCAGGAGAAATGCACAACAACTCAGCCAATGCTTCGTAATCGGCCTCGAACTTTTCATCGTACCAGCCTCGTCGTCCCCGCCGGACCACATCCATGGCGATCAGCACCTGCCGCGTCCGGGGGCGCTCGGCATTTTTCGGGTCCATCAGGGACAGGGTCAAGTCGGGCAGGCGCCAATCCTTGGCCAGGACCTCCTGCAACGACGAAAGAGGGAAGCCGAAGACGCGTGTTTCCGCCTCCACGTCGCCTACCCCCTCCTTCCGCTGCAGGCGCCTGACTTGACGCATTTCCTCCGGCGCCATGCACCCCATGACCAAGCGGGCAAAATCATGAAGCAGGCCGGCGACGTACACCTCCTCCGACTGAATATCCTTGCGCAAGATAGCCCAGTCGCGGGCCAGATAGGCCGCATGAAACGCCGCGCTAAAGGCATGGAGCACGGCATCGAGGGATCGTGGTTCCCCCTGCAGCAGATCCTCGATAATGGACAGGCGGGAAAGTTGCTGAAACAGTGGCGTAATGCCGATCACCACGACAGCATTTTCAACCGTGGTAATTTCACTCTCGAAGTGGGAGCTTCTTGGGCGATTGGCCAGCTTAAGAACCCGGACGGTCAGCATCGGATCATGGAGAATGACCTTCGCCACCTCGGCGGGACGAACTTTATCGGCCCTCCTGGCAAGGCGCGCCACTTCCACCGCTGTATGCCGCAACACTGGAAATTCGCGCTTTTCCAGATACGCAACCCATTCGTTGACCGATCTCATGTCGACTGAGCCCCTTTCGCCGTGATGATATCATCGTGACGGTAAAGGTATAGGGTAGAACCGTGCAGATCGGACAATTCCACGGTTTCGCTTGGGGCAATCCCCGGCAGCGCAAAGGTATTACTGATAAATACCGCGCCCGGCTTCATTTCCGCCTTGAGCTTGAGGAGCAAGCGAGGCATCGGCGCAGGCGAAAGGTAGGCATAAATGACATCAAAAGCCGCCAGATCCGCGCCCCACAGGCTTCCCCAGCGCAGCGACCACGAATCGCCTGCTCTTGCCGCCATATAGCGCCCCACGAGAAATGGCAGAGGGGCGGACTCCATGCCGGTGTAAACCCCTTCCGGCCGCGTCGAGGCCAAATAGCCCAACACCCTCCCCGTTCCGGCCCCCAAATCGACAAAGCGGAATGTTTTCCCGGCGGGAAGCAGCCGGCTCAGGGCTTGCAGCGCCTTGGCGCCGGTAAGATAAAGTGGCACTCGGGAATAAAACACGCCCCAATATACAATCAGCAAGATGGCGAACAGCATCAGGAACCACCGGGGCTCAATCGACATCGAATAGGCAAGGAACAGTCCGGGGACGAACAGTAAATTGATCACCCACCACCAGGAAGACAGCCCCCAGGCATAACCCAATATGGCGGCCAGACAGCCGATGATCAGCGCGGCATAAAAAGGGGGAAGGGAAGGAAAGCCGAAAAATTCGGCCAGCGGAAAAACGAAAGCCAGCCCCACTAACAACGCCAGCACTTGCGCCAGCAGCGCCATCGCGGACACCGGCCAGGACCGGGACAAGCGCCTTAGCAGCACCATCCTCGGTCAGTGCTTGTCCGCCGGCGCGACATTCTTATCGGGCGAGGCCGTCCCGCTTGGCGCTTCAGGGGGAGGAGACGGCGCTGCCGCGCTTTCCTGCAAGGCCGCTTCTTCCGCCTGCTTGTTCATGACAATGATGCTGATGCGTCGGTTGATCGGATTATACGGGTCCTGTTTGTCGAACTGGATCGCCGAGGCCAGCCCCACGACCCGCAGAATCTTGGTCTCGTCCATCCCCGCTTTAACCAGTTCCCGGCGTGACGCATTGGCGCGGTCGGAGGACAGCTCCCAGTTGCTGTAACCGGTCTCCCCACCCGAATAGGGCGTGGCGTCGGTGTGGCCGGAGAGGGTGACGCGGTTGGGCACATCGTTGAGCACCTTGCCGATCTCGTCCAGAATCACCTTGGTGTAGTCCTTGAGGTGGGCGCTGCCGATATCGAACATCGGGCGGTTTTTCTCGTCCACAATCTGGATGCGCAAGCCATCCCGCGTGATATCCAGCAGGATTTGCTTCTTGAACTGCTTGAGGGTCGGATTGCTTTCGATCAGCTTCTCGATCTTCTGCTTCAGGTCGTTCAGTCTTTTCTTTTCTTCCTCGGATTTTTGCTCCTGGATTTCCGGCTTGGCCGCCGCACCACCCTGCAGAATGATGGTGCGCTTGATGTCGGGCTGGTCTGCCATTTGGACCTGTCCGACGCTGCGCGTCAGGTCCTTACCGCCACCCTTGATGGGGCTGGTGGCGTCACCCGTGCCGGAGCCGCCGGAAAGCGCCACTTTCAGCGGGGTCTTGAAGAAATCCGCAATGCCCATCAGCGTCGCCTTGGTGGCGGAACTCAGCAGCCACATCAGCAGGAAGAACGCCATCATCGCCGTCACGAAATCGGCATAGGCGATCTTCCATGCTCCGCCATGGGCACCGCCGTGGCCCTTCTTGATGCGCTTGATGATTATGGGACGTTGGGAATCGTCGCTCATCGCTACCTACCCTATCAACGGGACTTGGCTTGCTTGACGTGATCTTCCAGCTCGGAGAAGGAAGGGCGTTCCGTGGAATAAAGCACCTTGCGCCCGAATTCCACGGCCACTTGCGGCGCATAACCGTTCAGGCTGGCCAGCAGGGTAATCTTGATGCATTCGAGCAGTTTGCTGGATTCGTTCAGGCGATGTTCCAGCAAGGTCGCCAGCGGGCCGACAAAGCCATAGCCCAGCAGGATGCCGAGGAAGGTCCCCACCAGGGCATGGGCCACCATCAGGCCGAGCTCGGCGGGCGGCTTGTCGGCGTTGGACATGGTGTGGACCACTCCCATCACCGCCGCCACGATACCGAAGGCCGGCATGCCGTCGGCCGCTTTGGTCAGGGCGGAGATGGGCACCTGTCCCTCGTGGTGGTGGGTCTCGATCTCGTTGTCCATCAGGTTCTCGATCTCGAAGGCATTCAGGTTGCCGCCCACCATGATCCGCAGATAGTCGGTCAGGAACTCCACCGCATGATGGTCCGACAGGATCATGGGATACTTGGAGAACAAAGGGCTGTCGTGGGGAGTATCGACATCAGATTCGATGGCCATCAGGCCTTCCTTGCGGACCTTGGCCAGAATTTCATACAGCAGGGCCAGGAGTTCCATGTAGAGGGCCTTGTTGAACTTCGACCCCTTGAGAAGAATAGGCAACGATTTGATGGTGGCCTTGATCACTTTGGTGCCGTTTGCGGTGACAAATGCCCCCGCGGCCGCCCCGCCGATCATCAGCAACTCAATTGGCTGCAGCAAAGCGGCAAGGTGGCCGCCTGCCAAGGCAAACCCGCCGAACACCGACCCCAGAACGATGATATAGCCAATAATGACAAACATAACTCGCCTAACCCTTGTTCCGCCGGTTGACCTTCCTTAACCGGCAAGATATTTTCCGTTCGGACACGACCGAGACTCTCAGCCGAATACCGCCCCCCATCGGGCTATGGCCACAATCGCCAAGCCAAGGCTCAAATTCACGGCGATCAGCGGCCGAATAACCGCCAGAGCCCCTCCCGCCGCTTTCCAGTTTTGCTCGTTAACGCCCGCCTTTAGGCGCTGGTAAGGAACGAAATAGATGAAACAATAAATCAGCATCATGATAATGCCAAGGCCGGTCATGATGTGGATATTGACCGCCACGCCGCCAAATCCGCCCAGCAACCCGACCAGGTACAGCCCGGTGGACAGGATGAGAACAATCGACGCCCATACCCAGGGGAAAAAACGCGAAAAAACGCCCGCCAGCAAAGTCAGGCGCTGGGGCGGCTCCAGCGTTGCCGCGGCAACTGGCCGCAGGGCCATGTGGGCAAAGAACATCCCCCCTACCCAAATCACCGCTCCCAACAGATGCAAGGTCAAGGCCAGGCCGGTCAGCATAAGCCGCTCTCCACAATCACTTTTTTCACAGGACCGAAACTTCGGCGGTGCACCGCCGAGGCGCCATGGATGCGCAACAATTCCAAATGCTCTGCCGTAGGATACCCCTTGTGCCGGTCAAAGCCATATTGGGGAAACCCCTGATTTAGTCTTTGCATTTCCGCATCCCTGGCCGTCTTGGCCAGAATCGACGCGGCGGAAATCTCCGCTACCTTGCTATCCCCCTTGACCACGGCCTCGCTCGGCACGTTCAAGGGTGGACAATGCAAACCGTCCACCATAACCTTGTCCGGCAGCACCGGCAGGCCCTCGACCGCTCGGCGCATGGCCAGCAGGCTGGCTTGAAGGATATTCAGGCGGTCGATCTCCTCTACGTCCGCCCAGGCAATCGACCAGGCCATGGCATCCGCCTTGATGCGTTCGGCCAGCGTATCACGCTTTTTCTCGCTTAGCTTCTTGGAATCCGCCAAGCCGGGAATGGGATGGGCAGGATCGAGAATCACCGCCGCCGCGAATACCGCCCCCGCGAGCGGCCCCCGCCCCGCCTCATCCACGCCGCAAATGAGCGCGGAGTTCATCCGCGAGCCTCCAAGCACCGCAACACAGCGCTCGCCGCCTTTTCCGCCGTATTCTGCCGCAGGTCCTGCTGCATTTGACCAAACACCTGCTGCAACCCCGCCGCAACAGACTTGTCCTGCAGCAGGTTAAAAAGCGCCTGGGCCAGATTATCGGCCGTGGCATCTTCCTGAATCAATTCCGGCACCACGAAACGCCCCGCCAGAATATTGGGCAACCCAACGTAGGGAAGATACTTCTTGTGCTTGATAATGCGCCAGCTCAAATCGGGCATTTTGTAGGAAATAACCATCGGCCGCTTCAGCAGCGCCGCCTCCAGGGTCGCCGTGCCGGAGGCCACCAAGGCGGCATCGCAGGCAATAAGCGCGTCGTGAGCGTGACCAAAGAGAATGGTGAGAGGCAAATCCTGCGCCTTGAGGCGGTAGAGGGTTTCCTCGAACAGGTGGCGGGTTTCGCGGCTGACCATGGGCACCAGGAATGTCGCATCCGGCTGCAGTTCAAGCAGGCGCCGCGCGGTGCGGACGAACAAGTCCGCCATGGCCTGCACCTCGCTCTGGCGGCTGCCGGGCAATAAGGCAATGATAGTGCCCTCGCGGCGCAACTTCAGCAGGTCCCGTGCCCCGCCTCTGTCCGGCTCAAGGGGTAGCATATCGGCCAAAGGGTGCCCGACGTAGGAAGCCGGAACGCCGGCCTCATCGTAGAGCGGTTTCTCGAAAGGGAACAAAGCCAGCATGTGGGTGACCGATTGGGCAATTTGCCGCATGCGTTCCCGCCGCCAGGCCCAAATCGAAGGGCTTACATAGTGGACGGTTGGCACGCCGCCCCGCTTCAGGGAATGCTCCAGGGAAAGATTGAAGTCGGGCGCATCAATACCGATGAAAATATCCGGTTTTTCCGCCAACCACAGACGCTTCAGCTTTTTACGGATGCCGACGATTTCCCGGTAATGGCGAAGCACTTCCACGTAGCCTCGTACCGCCAGTTTTTCCATGGGATAGAGCACGTGCATGCCGGCACTTTCCATCTTCGGCCCGCCGACTCCCACGAACTCCGCATCGGGAAGGTGCTTCTTCAGGGCCTGGATAAGATGCGCGCCGAGCAGGTCGCCCGAGGACTCCCCCGCGACCAGCGCGATCTTTCTGTTTTGCTGAGGCGCCATTGAACTTCACCCGCGAGGAATCAACGGATAATCCCGCGGCCAGACGCCTCCAGGAACTCCAGCATGGGCTGGACCTCAGGGCAGTCGGCTAGCTGGTCTTTCAGGGACAGCTTGGCTTGCTCAAGCGTCAAACCGGATTTGTAGAGCGTTTTGTAGGCGCGTTTCAGACCGGCAAGGGTGTCCGAACCAAAACCACGCCGTTTTAGGCCTTCCGTATTGAGGCCGTAGGGCTTCGCCGTGTTGCCCGCAGCCGTTACATAGGGGGGAATGTCCTGCAGCACGATGGTGCCCATGGCAGTGATGGCGTGGGCGCCGATATGCACGAACTGATGAACGACCGTAAAACCGCCGAGGATGGCAAAATCCCCGACCTTAACGTGGCCGGCCAGCTGGGCGTTGTTGGCGAAAATAGTGTTGTTGCCGACTTGGCAATCATGGGCCAAGTGAACATAGGCCATGATCCAATTGTCGTTCCCTACCCGGGTGGCTCCCGCATCCTGCACCGTGCCGCAGTTAAAGGTGCAAAATTCCCGGATGACGTTTCGGTCGCCGATTTCGAGCCGCGTCGGCTCGCCGTCGTACTTCTTGTCCTGGGGCACTTCGCCGAGGGAGGAAAACTGGAAAATCCGGTTATCGCGGCCAATGGCAGTATGGCCGTCGATCACCACATGGGGCCCGATGACGGTTCCTTCCCCTATTTCGACATGCTCGCCGATAACCGAATAGGGGCCAACCGAAACACCGGGCGCGAGCTTGGCCCCTTCGTGGACGATGGCGGTAGGATGGATGCTCATTCGATAGGCCGGACGGTACACATCAACTCGGCCTCGGTCGCCACTTGGCCATCGACCTTGGCAACGGCGGAGAATTTCCACAGCCCTCGCTTGTTGGCGACAATGGAAACCTCCATGATCAACTGATCGCCGGGACTTACCGGGCGTTTAAAGCGCGCGCCGTCGATGCCCACGAAATAGTACACGGACTTGTCGTCAGGACCGTCGCCCATGGTCTTGAAAGAAAGGATGGCGGCGGTTTGGGCCAAGGCTTCCACGATCAGGACCCCGGGCATCACCGGGTGGTGGGGATAATGGCCGGGAAAGAAAGGCTCGTTCACGGTGACGTTTTTCAGGGCGACGATACGCTCTCCCGGAACCACCTCCAACACGCGGTCCACCAGCAGGATTGGATAACGGTGGGGAAGATTTTTCAGAATTTCGTGAATATCCATCGCGCTCAAGATTCAGTCCCTTTCCAAGGCTTCGAGCCTCGCTTCAAGTTGTTTGATTCGCTCCGCCATCGCATCCAAATGGCGCAGATGCGCGGCATTTTTCAACCATGCCGCATGGGTCGAAAAAGGCATGGCCGAAGTATAGGTTCCCGGCGCGGAAATCGACTTGGTTACCAAGGTTCCCGCCGAGACGTTCACATGATCGGCCACTTCAAGATGGCCGAGAATCACCGAGGCGCCCCCCACCGTGCAATGGCGGCCGATCTTGGCACTGCCCGCTATCCCAACGCAGCCTGCCATGGCGCTATGGGCACCGATACGGACGTTATGGGCCACCTGGATCTGGTTGTCCAGCTTGACCCCCTCTTCAATCACCGTATTCTCGAGAGCGCCACGATCAATCGTCGTATTAGCGCCGATCTCAACATCATCGCCAATGGTCACTGCCCCGACCTGCGGAATTTTCAGCCATTTCCCGTCGTCAAGCGCCAGGCCAAAACCATCCGCGCCGATCACCGCTCCTGCGTGAATGATTACCCGGCGGCCGACTTCGCACTCGCGATAGATGCTGACATTGGGATAAATAATGGATTCATCCCCGACCACGACGTCATCGCCTATAAAGCAATGGGGATAAATCGTCACCCTCTCGCCAATTCGAGCATTGCGTCCAATCCATACGTGGGAGCCGACCCGCGCCGTTCCCGCCACTATCGCCGAACCATCCACCACGGCAGAAGCGTGGACACCCGCCGGCATCTCGGGCGCCGCGGGATTCAGCAAGGCCGATGCGCGGGCAAAATAGGCGTAGGGATTGGCGCTGACAATGCGTGGCAAGGAAGTGGCATCGCGCTCCGCCTCACCCACGATCACGGCGGCAGCCGCCGTGGTCAGCAGCTGACGGCGATACTTGCCATGGACGAAAAAACTGAGGTGCTCGGGCTTGGCCGTGTCCAGCGGCGCAATTTGAGTGACCCGGACGCTCCCGTCTCCCAGCAGTTCACCGCCCAACCGCTCGACGATCTCTCCCAGGGAGTAGGATGGGCGCTCCGGCTGCCTCATCAATTCCCCGTTGCGAGGGCTTTCAATACCTTGTCGGTAATGTCGATGCGGGGGCTCCTGTAAACAGCCTCCTGAAGAATCAAATCGTACTTTTCCGACTCGGCGATGGAGGCGATCACCTTGTTGGCCTTTTCCTGTACCGCCGCCAATTCCTCATTACGGCGCAGGTTGAGGTCCTCACGGAACTCCCGCTGCTGTCGCTGGAACTCACGGTTAAGGTTGGCCAGGTCTCGCTCCTTGTTGCGCCGGTCATTCTCGCTCAGGGTTACGCCGTCTTTTTCCAGCTTCGTCTGAAGGTCGCGGGCCTGTTTTGCCAGTTTTTGCAGCTCCTGCTCCCGACTGGCAAACTCTTTTTCCAGTTTCTTTTGCGCCTTCACCGCCGGCGCCGCCTCGCGGAACACCCGGTCGGTGTCCACAAAACCGATTTTCATCTCAGCCGAGGCCAATGCGGGGGCCAACAACGACCCGGCTAAAATTACGGCCAAAATGGTAGATTTCTTCAACATCGTTCTCCTCGGAATATCTAAAACGTGGAACCCATCTGGAATTGGAATTTCTGCAGCTTATCCCCCTCTTTTTCATTGAGGGGTTTCGCCAAGCTGAATTTAAGGGGGCCGAAGGGCGAAATCCAACTCACGGCCACGCCCGTGGAGTAGCGCATGCCCCCACCGGAATCTCCCTTGTTATAAATGGCGCCCGCGTCGGCGAACAGGCTCATGCGCACGGACTTGTCATTGCGCAACCCCGGGAAGGGAAACAGCACCTCGGCATTGGCCACGACCCGCTTGTTCCCCCCCAAGGCATAGCCCTGGCTGTCCTTAGGTCCGATGGAAGCGGTGTCATAGCCTCGCACCGACGTCACCCCGCCAGCGTAGAAGTTCTTGAAGAAGGGCAAATCCTTGGTGCTGCCATAACCGTTACCGATGCCAGCCTCACCGTTCAACATCAAGGTAAACGTATCGCTCAGCGGCCGATACCACTGAATCTGATAATTGGCTTTGTAGTACTTAAGTTTACCGCCGGGCAGGCCCATCTCGCCGTAGGCTCGCTGTAGCGTTCCCTTGGTCGTATACGTCAAACTGTCACGGCTATCCCGCGCCCAGCCCAAGTCGCCGCGCAGCGTCGAATTGCGCTCGCCATATTGGTTTACAAAATCAATATAGCGCTGAGTGGCATTAGTCCCCAAGGTAATCTTGGTGCTGTCGTAGGCGAGGCCGAAGTTGATGGTGTCGTATTCGTTGAGCGGCACACCGAAACGCACCCCAGCCCCGATCGAATCAGAAGCATAGCCCGCCAGGGCGGACAGAGCCGTCGCATCCACCTTGCGCTTATACGCATCAAAGCCACGGCTGACCCCATCGACGGTCCAATAAGGGTCAGTATAAGAAACCGAGTAGATTTTATTGATTCGACCATTGCTGAATTGGGTGGAGAGGCTTTTCCCCGTTCCCAGCCAGTTGTTCTGCGACACCGAACCACTGAACAGAATGCCTTCGGAACTGGAAAAGCCCGCGCCCAACATCATGCTGCCGGTGGGCCGCTCCTCCACGTTGACATTGACGTCCACCTGGTCCGTCGTGCCGGCCACGGCGGGGGTTTCCACGTTGACATCCTTGAAGTAGCCCAGGCGGTCCACGCGTTCCCGGGAACGCTTGACCTTCTCGGTGGAATACCAGCCGCCCTCCATCTGGCGCATTTCACGACGGATGACCTCGTCCCGGGTCTTGGTGTTGCCGGTAATATTGATGCGCCGCACATACACGCGCCGGCCGGGATCGATGAAGAACGTGAAGGAAGCCTGGTGCTTCTCCTTGTCCAGTTCCGGCACGGCATTGACGTTGGCGAAGGCATAGCCGTCATTGCCCAGGCGATCGCCGATCAGCTTGCTGGACTCGGTCAGCTTTTCCCGTGAAAACACCTGACCCGGCTTGATCTTGATCAGCTTGCGCAACTCGTCCTCGGGCACCAGCATCTCACCCGCCAGCTTCACGCCGGATACGGTGTACTTCTCCCCCTCGGCAATATTGACGGTAATGTAAATACCCTGCTTGTCCGGCGTAATGGACACCTGGGTAGAGTCGATGTTGAATTCCAGATAGCCGCGGTTAAGGTAAAAGGAACGCAGATTCTCCAAATCCCCAGAGAGCTTTTCCTTGGAGTACTGGTCGTTTTTGCTCCACCAGGTCATCCAACCCGGCGTGGAAAGCACGAACTGCTTAAGGAGTTCCTTTTCCGAAAACGCCCGGTTACCGACAATATTGATCTGGCGTATCTTGGCGACGGCTCCTTCATCCACGTCGAAGCGAATGGCGACCCGGTTGCGCTCCAGGGGCGTGACGGTGGTCTTGATCGTCACCGCATATTTGCCGCGGCTGAAATACTGGCGCTTCAGCTCCTGTTCCGCCTTGTCCAGCATGGAGCGGTCGAAAATCCGTCCCTCGGCCAAGCCGGCCTGCTTCAGGCCATCCTTCAGCTTGTCCTTGTCGAACTCCTTGAGGCCGACGAACTCGATTTGGGAAATGGCCGGGCGCTCCTGGACCATCACCACCAGGGTGTTCCCCTCCGACTCCAGGCGCACGTCCTTGAAGAAACCGGTGCCGAACAGCGCCTTGACGGCCTGGGAAACCTTCTCGTCATCCAGGGTATCGCCCACCTTGACCGGCAAGTAGCTGAACACCGTCCCTGCCTCGGTGCGCTGGATCCCCTCGACCCGGATATCCTTGATCACGAACGGTTCCATGGCCCACGCGGACCCACAGTACAACCCCATTATCAACAGCGCTATTTTTTTCGGTTTCATAGGTGGCGTCAGTTGGCGATCAACCGGTTAATATCGTTGTAAAAGGCAAAAACCATCAGCAGCGCCAGCAATGCCATACCGACCTGCTGGCCAACGGCCATGGTTTTCTCGGAAACGGGGCTGCCTTTGATAAGCTCGGCAATATAATACATCAAATGCCCCCCATCCAATAAGGGGACGGGCAAGAGGTTCAGCACGCCGAGGCTGATGCTGATCAAGGCGAGAAAGCTCAAGAAGGAAAACCAGCCCGAACGGGCAGACTGGCCGGCATAGTCTGCGATGGTCAAAGGTCCGCTGATATTTTTCAGGGAAACCTGTCCCACCACCATTCGCCCCAGCATTTCCAGACTGAAGGCGGACATATCCCAAGTCTTTGCCACGGCCTTGGCTAAGGCCACATGGGCCGGATAGCTCACCTCCACGAAAAGGCTTTCCACCATCCGCTGATCGACCCATGGCGCGGCGCCGATCCGGCCTATCATGTGCCCTTTTTCCTCGACCCTGGCCGGCACCACGGTAATGCTGAGCGGCTGCCCTTTGCGCAGAATATCGAGCACCAGCGGCTGCCCGGGATGCTCCTGTACCGAGCGGACCAGATCTTCCCACCGGTAAACGGCTTTTCCATCAACCGCCGCGACCTTGTCCCCACGCAACAGCCCCGCCCGCATCCCGACGCCACCGGGCACCAGCTCCCCGATTACCGCCTCCAGAACCGGCTGGAAGGGTAAAAGCCCGAGCTTACCCAGGACGTCGCCATCCATCTCATCCGGAGACAGCGTACCGACATCCAGTTGGCGAGTCGCTTCACTGCCTTGTCCGGTTTTCACAGTCAGCGGGACAACGCCGCCTTCCACCGCCTGGCGCAACAGCTGCCAACGCAAATCCTGCCAGGCCGCCACCGGCTCGCCGCCGACCGCGGAAACCACATCGCCGTTATGCAGCCCGGCCATCGCGGCCGGGCTGGCCGGTGGAGGCTCGGCGACCACGGCGCGCAAACCGACGAAACCATGGACGAAAAAGAACCAGTAGAGCAGAATCGCCAGGGCAAAGTTGGCCAACGGACCGGCGGCGACGATGAACATGCGCTTCCCCACCGTTTGCCGATTGAAGGCCCGTTCCAACTCCTCCGGCGCCACCTCCCCCTCCGTCTCGTCCAGCATCTTGACGTAGCCGCCGAGAGGAAAAGCCGCCACCGCCCATTCGGTGCGGTCAGCCCCCACCTTCCAGGAAAACAGCGGCTTGCCGAAACCGATGGAAAAGCGCAGCACCTTCACTCCGCACCATCGTGCCGCCCAGTAGTGCCCCAGTTCGTGGGCCACGATCAGGACGCCGATGACGATAATGAAGGCCCACAATGTCGTCATGGATCAGGCCTCGACCCGTCCGTGGGATTTCAGCCACTCCTTCGCCCGCAGGCGGGCCTCATGATCGGCGGCCAGAACCTGCTCCAGGGTTTCCACCTCGCCGATGGCGGACTGCTCCAGCACCTGCTCGATCAAACGCGGAATGCCGAGGTAGGGAATCCGTTCCTTGAGGAAGGCGTCCACGGCCACCTCATTGGCCGCATTGAGGATCGCCGGCGCGGTCCCGCCCCTGGACAGGACCTGATAGGCCAGGGACAAACAGGGGAAGCGGGCAAAGTCTGGCGCCTCGAAGTCCAGGCGGGCGATCTTGAACAGGTCCAGAGACGACACGCCGGCATCCAAGCGCTCGGGAAATCCCATGGCATAGGCGATAGGTGTGCGCATGTCGGGGTTGCCCAACTGGGCCAGCACCGAGCCGTCCACGTACTCCACCATGGAATGGATCACGCTTTGCGGATGCACCACCACCTCGATCTGTTCCGCTGCCGCGTCGAACAGCCAATGGGCTTCGATCACCTCCAGCCCTTTGTTCATCAGGGTCGAGGAGTCGATGGTGATCTTCGGCCCCATCACCCAGTTGGGATGAGCCAGGGCCTGCTTGGGGGTCACCTTTTCCAACTCCGCCTGGGGAGTCGCGCGGAAAGGCCCGCCGGAAGCCGTCAGCAGGATGCGCTTGACGCCAACCGAGGCCAGGCCGCGCCGGTAATCGGAGGGCAGGGACTGGAACACGGCATTGTGCTCACTGTCGATGGGCAGCAGCACGGCATTGCTGCGGCGCACCTCCTCCATGAACAAGCGGCCGGACACCACCAGGGTTTCCTTGTTCGCCAGAAGAATGCGTTTCCCCGTTTTGGCGGCAGCCAGCGAGGGACGCAAGCCTGCGCTGCCCACGATGGCGGCCATGACGCTATCCACTTCCGGCAGGGAGGCCACCCGCTCCAGGGAATCAATGCCGCTCAACACCTCGATATCCAACCCGGCGGCGACAATCTTGCCGCGCAAATCCTCGGCGCTATCGGCATCCAGCATCACGGCGTATTTCGGCCGGAAGGCCTGGCATTGCTGGAACAGCTTATCAACCTGGGTATTAGCCGTCAGGGCCACCACCCGAAACCGCTCCGGATGACGCGCAACGACATCCAAGGTATTGGTGCCGATGGTGCCCGTAGACCCCAGCACGGTGAGATTTTGCACAGTCGACATTATTTTCCCAGAAAGAGAATCAGCAAGGCAGCCATGGGAAGCGTGGAAGTCAGGGCATCGACCCGGTCCAGGATTCCCCCGTGCCCAGGAAGAATCGTCCCGCTGTCTTTCAACCCGGCTTGACGCTTCATCCAGGACTCGAACAGGTCACCCTCGATGCTGAAGGCCGTCAGCAGCAGCCCTGCAGGCACCAGCACAAGGGGAGAAGAATAAAACTGACTCACCGCAAGCGTATACAGGGCCACCCCTGCCAACGCCCCCCCCACCCCTTCCCAGGTCTTGCCGGGACTGATGGCTGGAGCAAGCTTGTTCTTGCCGAAGCGCCGGCCTGCAAAGTAGGCGGCGCTGTCGGCGATCCACACTGTCGCCATGACTCCCAGCAGCAGCCAAGGGCTTTCGGTCCGCAACCCCGCCAGCGCCAGCCACGTTGGCACCAGCACAATCCACCCCACCAATGCGAGCAGCACGGGATTGCGGGAATGCCATCCCTTTGCCAGCCATAAAGGAACCATGAGCGACCAGAACAACCAGGATACGGAAAGCAAAACCACAACGGCCGGCTTTTCCTTCGTCAACAGAAGCGCCCCGCCGTCGCCGCCGAGGAACCCCAGCAACAACGCCCCGAGCAGCGCGGTGAGCCCGCCGTAACCCCAGGACATCCCTTGGGAATAAAACGCCAGGCCGCCCCATTCCCGCCCCCCCAGGAGCAGCAAGCCCAGCATCAGGAGGGACCAGTAGAGCGGTGGCAGCCAGAAAAGCGCGGCCAGCAAAACCGCCAGCAGGATGACGGCGGTAACGAGGCGCTGTTTAAGCATCCGCTTTCAACTGTTCGCTGGTTCGACCGAAGCGCCGTTCCCGTTGACGGAAAGAATCGAAGGCCCGTTCCAGCGCCTTCCGGTCAAAATCCGGCCACAGGGTATCGGTGAAATAAAGTTCGGTGTAAGCCAGCTGCCACAGCAGGAAATTGCTGATGCGCTGCTCGCCGCCGGTGCGGATGAACAGATCCGGCTCCGGGGCGTAATGCAGTGACAGGTAGGGAGCGAAATCCTCTTCCGAAAAGACCAGGGCTTTTTCCGGCTTCTCGCGAAGCAGGGTCTGGACAGCCTGGAGGATATCCCAGCGCCCTCCGTAATTGGCGGCAATGGTCAGGGTCAGCTTGGTGTTTTCCGAGGTCTTGGCCTCGGCCTGCTCAATCATCCGGATCAGCTTATCGTCGAAGCGTGACAGATCGCCGATCACCTTGAGGCGCACGCCGTTCTGATGCAGCTTGGCCACTTCCCGCTCCAGGGCCAGCATGAAGAGCTGCATCAGCATCGACACTTCTTCCACCGGCCGGCGCCAGTTTTCGCTGCTGAAAGCGAACAGGGTCAGGTACTCCACGCCCAGTTCAATGCAGGATTTGACGGTTTCGCGGACGGCTTCCAGCCCCTGCTTGTGGCCGGCGATACGGGGCATGAAGCGCTTTTTCGCCCAACGGCCATTGCCGTCCATGATCACCGCCACATGGCGCGGCACCACGGCGTTGGCAGGGATGCCCCGGGTGGAGCTGATGAAGGAGGTCACGAAGCCCCCTAAACCGCCATCAGGTCCGTTTCCTTGGCCTGGAGAACCTTATCGACCTCGCCGACGTATTTGTCGGTGAGCTTTTGAATCTCGTCCTGGGCGCGGCGCTCGTCGTCCTCGCTGATCAGCTTGTCCTTCAGCGCCTTTTTCAGGGATTCGTTGGCATCGCGGCGCACGTTGCGCACCGCCACCTTGGCATTCTCGCCCTCGCCCTTCACCACTTTGATCAGCTCCTTGCGGCGTTCCTCGGTCAGGGGCGGCATCGGCACGCGGATCACGTCGCCGCTGGCGCTGGGGTTGAGCCCCAGATCGGCCTCGCGGATGGCCTTCTCGATCACCGCGGCCATTTTCTTCTCCCAGGGCTGGACGCCGATGGTGCGCGCATCCACCAGGGTCAGGTTGGCCACCTGGTTGATCGGCACTTCGCTGCCGTAATAGTCCACCATGACATGGTCCAGAATGCCGGTATGAGCCCGACCGGTACGCACCTTGGCCAGATCGGTCTTCAGGGCCTCGATGGATTTCTGCATCTTCTGTTCGGCAGTTTTCTTCAGGTCTGCGATCATGATCATCTATCCTTTCAGCCAGTTCTTGCCCCGGTCAGCACTTGACCAGGGTTCCTTCGTCCTCGCCCATCACCACGCGCTTCAAGGCACCTTCCTTGAAGATGCTCAGCACGCAGAGAGGCATGTTCTGGTCACGGCACAGGGCGAACGCCGTTGCATCCATCACCTTCAAATCCCGGCTGATGGCCTCGTCGAAGGTCAGGGTCTGGTAACGCGTGGCGCTCGGGTCCTTCTTCGGGTCAGCGGTGTAGACCCCATCCACCTTGGTCGCCTTGAGGACGATATCGGCCCCGATCTCCACCCCGCGCAGGGCGGCTGCGGTGTCGGTGGTAAAGAAGGGGTTGCCGGTGCCGGCACCGAAAATCACCACCTTGCCTTCTTCCAGGTAACGGATAGCCTTGCCGCGAATATAGGGCTCGGCCACCTGTTCGATGGTCAAAGCGGATTGCACGCGGGCATTCACGCCCGCGCGACGGAAAGCATCTTGCAAAGCCAGGGCGTTCATCACCGTGGCCAACATGCCCATGTAGTCGGCCGTGGCGCGGTCCATGCCGGCGGCACCGGGGGCCACCCCCCGGAAAATATTGCCGCCGCCGATCACCACGCCCACCTGCACTCCCAGGCGCACCACTTCCGCCACTTCGGCGACGATGCGCTCGATGGTATCGCGGTTGATGCCGTAGGCATCGTCGCCCATCAGGGCTTCGCCGCTGAGCTTCAGCAGGATGCGCTTGAATGCAGGGGCCGTCATGGGATCAACCCTTCGCCGCGGCGGCTTGGGCCATCACTTCCTCGGCGAAGTTGTCCTGGCGCTTCTCCAGGCCCTCGCCCACCACGTACAGGGTGAAGCTGTTGACAGCGGAACCCTTGGACTTCAGCACTTGCTCCACGGTCTGCTTGTCATCCTTGACGAAAGGCTGACCGAGCAGGGTCACTTCCTTGAGGAACTTCTGCACCGTGCCTTCCACCATCTTTTCCACGATATTGGCGGGCTTGCCGGACTCGGCGGCCTTTTCGGCGGCGATGCGGCGCTCGGTTTCGATCAGTTCCGCCGGCACGCCGGAAGCGTCCAGGGACTTGGGCTTCACCGCGGCAACGTGCATGGCGATGTCCTTGGCCAGTGCCTCGTCGCCCGTCAGGTCCACCAGCACGCCGATCTTGCTGCCGCCATGGACATAGCTGGCCAGCTTGCCCTTGGCTTCAATGCGCACGAAGCGGCGCAGGGACATGTTCTCGCCGATCTTGCCGATCAATTGCGTGCGGATTTCTTCCACGGGCTGACCGCCGATGGACATGGCGGAGAGAGCGGCCACGTCGGCGGGGTTGTTCTTGGCCACCAGCTCAGCCAGGTTCTTGGTGAAGGCGAGGAAGTCGTCGTTCTTGGCGACGAAGTCGGTTTCGCAGTTCACTTCGATCATGGAGCCCAGCTTGCCGTCGGCGGAAATATAAATGCCCACCACGCCTTCGGCGGCAATGCGGCCGGCGGCCTTGGTGGCCTTGCTGCCGAACTTCACGCGCAGAATCTCTTCCGCCTTCGCCATGTCGCCGGCGGCTTCCGCGAGGGCCTTCTTGCAGTCCATCATCGGCGCGTCGGTGCGATCACGCAGTTCTTTCACCATGCTTGCGGTGACTTCAGCCATTTCGTACTCCTAAAAGCTTTATTGGGATTAACTGTAAAAAAAGGGGCGGCAGCCCCTTTTTCAGCAAGCGGGGCGATTACTCCGCCGCCTGCGCTTCCGATTCTTCCACCTCGACGAAGTCGTCGGCGACGATTTCGCGGATGATCTGGCTCTTGCCTTCCAGCACCGCGTCGGCCACGCCACGGGCGTAGAGACGGATGGCACGGCTGGAGTCGTCGTTGCCGGGAATCACGTAAGCGATACCCTCGGGGGTGTGGTTGGTATCCACCACGCCGATGACGGGAACGCCGAGCTTGGCGGCTTCGGTCACGGCACCGTGCTGATAGCCGACATCGATGATGAAGATCGCGTCAGGCAGGGAGGCCATGTTCTTGATGCCGCCCAGGCTGCGCTCCAGCTTTTCCAGCTCGCGGCGGAGACCCAGTGCCTCGCGCTTGGGCAGACGGTCCATGGAGCCGTCCTGGATCATGGCGTCCAGGTCGTGCAGGCGCTTGATGGACTGCTTCACGGTCTTGAAGTTGGTGAGCATGCCGCCCAGCCAGCGATGGTCGACGAAAGGCATGCCGCAACGCTCGGCTTCTTCGCGGATGATTTCGCGGGCCTGGCGCTTGGTGGCGACGAACAGGATGTTGCCCTTGTTGGAGGCCAGCTGGCGAACGTACTTCATCGCCTCCTGGAACATCGGCAGGGTGGTTTCCAGGTTGATGATGTGGATGTTGTTGCGCTCCCCGAAGATAAAGGGGGCCATCTTGGGGTTCCAGTAACGGGTCTGGTGGCCGAAGTGCACACCGGCTTCCAGCATTTGACGCATGGTCACGGACATAACTATCTCCAAATAAGGGTTGAGCCTCCACCCGCCCTGAAGGCCCGTCGCCGGGCACCCTTATGGGGGCGGATGTGCGAATTTTTGCCGCTTTCGCCGATTGCGAATTAAGCAAACGTTGAATTTTAACAAGAAACCGGGGAGCTATTCAAGTTCGCCGCAGCTACTCTTCCACGGGAGGACGTTGCGGAAAAAGCACGTCGGTAAAGCCGAACCAGCGCAAGTCGGTGATGCGCATCGGATAAAGCACGCCGATCAAATGGTCGCACTCGTGCTGCGCCACCCGGGCATGAAAACCCGATACCGAGCGGTCGATAGGGTTTCCCTGGGCGTCGAAGCCGCGATAGCGCAAGGAAGCGAAGCGGGGCACCCGCCCGCGCATGCCGGGAATGCTCAAACAGCCTTCCCACCCCTCCTCCAATTCGTCGGACAAGGGTTCCAGCACCGGGTTGATAAGCACCGTGTAAGGCACGCTCTCCGCGTCCGGATAGCGGGACAGCGCCTCGAAGCCGAACACCACTACCTGCAGCCCCACCCCGATCTGCGGCGCCGCCAGGCCGGCGCCGTCGTTGGCGCGCATGGTGTCGCGCATATCCTGCAGCAGGGCATGGAGCTCCGGCGTATCGAAACGCTCCACCGGCGCCGCCCTTTCCAGGAGGCGCGAATCGCCCATGCGCAGGATGGGTCTAATCGGCATGGATCATGACGACATGCTCGAGAATGGCCCGCACCCGGTGCATGGAGCGCTCCAGTTCGCGGCCGATTTCGTCGAACTGGATGGCGGTGGCATTATTGCCCCGGCCGGCGGCATAGTTCACCACCACGCCGATGGCGGCGTAACAAAGCCCCAGTTCCTTGGCCAGGGCCGCCTCGGGCATGCCGGTCATGCCGACGATGGTGGCGCCGTCCCGCTCCAGGCGGTTCACCTCGGCCTTGGTTTCGAGGCGGGGGCCCTGCATGGTGGCGTACACCCCCGCGTCGAAATACTTCTCCCCCGCCAGATCGGCAGCCTGCATGCACAGGCGGCGCATCTTGTCGCAATAGGGCTCGGTGAAATCGATGTGGGTGACGGGCGCCTCGGACCCCTCGAAATAAGTGGATTTTCGACCGTAGGTATAGTCGAGGATCTGGTCCGGAATCACCAGGGTGCCGGGACCATGGTCGGCGGGAATCCCTCCCACCGACGCCACGGATACGACATCGGTCACCCCCTGGTCGTGAAGAGCCCATAGATTGGCGCGGTAATTGATTTCGTGGGGAGCCAGGGTGTGGCCATAGCCGTGACGCGCCAGGAACACCACTTCGTGCTCCTTGATATGGCCGAAAGTGAGCGGGCCCGAGGCATCGCCGTAGGGAGTGCGCACCACCTGGCGCCGGGTGATTTCCAGGTTGGCCAGTTGGGTCAGGCCGCTGCCGCCGATAATTGCAAGCATAATTTCTCCGAGATTCTAGTTATTCCCGAAACGTTGCCGTTTCATTCCTTCATTGCGTACACCGCCGGCAGGTTGCGCCACGCCCCCTTGGCGTCCATGCCGAAACCGAACACGTAGCGGTTGGGCAGGCGGACGCCGACATAATCGGCCTTGATGGGCTTGTCGCGCCCCAGCTCCTTTTCCGAGAACACCGCGCTGCGAAAGGAGGCAGCCCCCATCTCCAGCATCTTGTCGCGAATCGCCGCCAGGGTGTGGCCCTCGTCCAGAATGTCGTCCAGCACCAGCACCACCCGCCCCTTCACCTCCTGCTTCGGCAGGGCTTTCCAGGACAACTCGGTGCCCGCCAGCCTGTCCCCGTAGCGGCTGGCATGGAGGTAGTCGAAATCCAGGGGAAAGCGCAGCAGGGGCAGCAGCTGGCCGGTGAACACCACCGCCCCCCCCATCACCGACAGCACCAGGGGATAGGCATCACGGAGATCGGCGGTGATCTCCCTGGCCAGGCGCTCCATCACGGCCCGGATTTCCTCCGGCGAACAGATCATCTCCGCCCGCTCGAGCAGCGCCCAGGCTTCCTGAGCGGGCAGCACTACAGTTTCCCCGCGAGATCGGCCAGGTAGGCGCGAAACTCGTCCGCCACCTCCGGATGTTTCAGGGCATGCTCCACCGTGGCCTTCAGATAGCCCAGCTTGCTGCCGCAGTCGTAGCGGGTGCCGTGGAACTCGTAGGCCAGCACCTGTTCCCTTTTCAGCAGGGCGGCGATGCCGTCCGTCAGCTGGATTTCCCCGCCGGAACCCGGCTGCACCGTTTCCAGGTGTTGGAAAACGCGGTGGGACAGGATATAGCGCCCCACCACGCCGAGGGTCGAGGGCGCGTTCTCGGGCTTGGGCTTCTCGACGATGCCGCTCACCTCGGAGATGCCGTCCTTGAGGGGCGAAGCCTGGACAATACCGTACTGGGAGGTTTCCTCCCGCTTCACGTTCTGCACCCCGAGGATGGAGCAATTGTAGTAGTTGTACATTTCCACCATCTGTTTCAGGGCATGGGGCTCGCCGTCGATCAGGTCATCCGCCAGGACGACGGCGAAGGGATCGTCGCCGATGATCGACTTGGCGCACAGCACCGCGTGTCCCAGGCCCAGGGCCTCCCCCTGGCGGATATAGACGCAGGTCACGTTGGGAGGAATGATGCTGCGCACCACCTCCAGCATCTTGGTCTTGCCCCGGGCCTCCAGCTCGGCCTCCACCTCGTAGGCCTTGTCGAAATGGTCCTCGATGGAGCGCTTGGTGCGGCCGGTAACGAATACCAGCTCGGTGATGCCGGCGGCCACCGCCTCCTCCACGGCATACTGGATCAGGGGCTTGTCCACGACGGGCAGCATCTCCTTGGGGCTGGCCTTGGTGGCCGGCAGGAAGCGGGTCCCCAGCCCCGCCACGGGAAATACCGCCTTGGTAACCTTGTTCATGCTTCGCCTTTCTCTTGTTCCAGCAGGGCCAGCAGGCCCGCCTCGTCCAGTATGGTAACGCCCAACTCTTGGGCCTTGGTGAATTTGCTGCCCGGCTCGGCCCCCGCCACCACATAGTCGGTCTTTTTCGACACGCTGCCGCTGACCTTGCCGCCCGCCGCCTCGATTTTCTCCTTGGCGGCCTCGCGGCTCATGGCCGGCAGGGTGCCGGTCAAAACGAAGGTCTTTCCCGCCAGGGTTCCGCCAGCGCTAGGCGCCGCGCCGGGACCTTCCTCCCACGCCACCCCCTGCTCCCGCAATTGGGCGATGACTTCCCGGTTGTGGGCTTCGGCGAAAAACTGAGCGATGCTGTCCGCCACCACCGGCCCCACGTCCGGCACCTGCTGCAGGCGCTCCCCATCCGCGGCCATCAGGGCGTCCAGGCTGCCGAAGTGACGGGCCAGATCCTTGGCGGTGGCCTCCCCCACGTTGCGGATGCCGAGGGCGTAAACGAAGCGGGCCAGGGTGGTGCGCTTGCTCTTTTCCAGCGCGTCGAGCAGGTTCTGGGCCGATTTCTCCGCCATCCTCTCCAGGTTGGCGAGGGTGTTCATCCCCAGGCGGTAGAGGTCGGCCGGGTTGTTCACCAGGCCCTTGTCCACCAGCTGGTCCACCAGCTTGTCCCCCAGCCCCTCCACGTCCATGGCCCGGCGGCTGGCGAAGTGGAGGATGGCCTGCTTGCGTTGGGCCGGACAGTACAGTCCGCCGGTACAGCGGGCGATGGCCTCGTCCGGCAGGCGCATGATGTGGGAGCCGCACTCGGGGCACGCCTTGGGCATGACGAATTCCGGCGCCAGGATGGGCCGCTTCTCCGGCACCACCGCCACCACTTCGGGAATCACGTCCCCGGCCCGGCGCACGATCACCGTGTCGCCGATATGCACATCCTTGCGCCGGATTTCGTCCTCGTTGTGGAGGGTGGCGTTGGTCACCGTCACGCCGCCGACGAATACCGGCTTGAGGCGCGCCACCGGCGTGATGGCGCCGGTTCGCCCCACCTGGACGTCGATGCCCAGTAGCTCGGTCATCGCTTCCTGGGCGGGGAACTTGTGGGCCACGGCGAAACGCGGCGCCCGGGCGACGAAGCCGAGGCGTTCCTGGGCGGCCAGGTCGTTGACCTTGTAAACGACGCCGTCGATATCGTAGGGCAGGCTCTCCCTCTCCTCGCCGATCCTGCGGTAATAGGCCAGCAGGCCTTCCACGCCCCGCGCCAGGGCGCGTTCCCGGCTCACCGGGAAACGCATCCCCGCCAGCCAATCCATGACCGCCTGGTGGCTGGCGGGCAAGTCAGCCCCTTCCACCGCCCCGACGCCGTAGGCGAAAAAAGTCAGCCGGCGCTCGGCGGTAACGCGGGAATCCAGTTGACGCAGGCTGCCGGCGGCGGCGTTGCGGGGGTTGGCGAATTCCTTCTCGCCCTTTTCCCGCTGTTGGGCGTTGAGGCGCTCGAAGTCCCGCTTCAGCATCAGCACCTCGCCCCGCACTTCCAGCAGCCGCGGCGGTTCGGCGACAGGCAGGCGCAGGGGAATGGACTTGATGGTCTTGAGATTGGCGGTAACGTCTTCGCCGGTGAAACCGTCGCCCCTAGTCGCCCCCTGGACCAGGATGCCGTTTTCGTAGCTCAGGCTGATGGCCAGGCCGTCGAACTTGGGCTCCGTGGCGTAATCCACTTCCCCCGCCGCTGCCAAGCCTTCCCGCACCCGGCGGTCGAAGGCCGCCACTTCCTCGTCCTCGAAAGCGTTGTTGAGGGACAGCATCGGCACCCGGTGGGTCACCTGGGAAAAGGCTTCCAGGGGCTGGGCGCCAACGCGCTGAGTGGGGGAATCCGGGTTCAGGAACTGGGGGTGCTCCGCCTCCAACTGCTGGAGTTCGCGGAACAGCCTGTCGTACTCGGCATCGGGAATGGAAGGCGCGTCGAGGACGTAATAGCGGTAGTTATGTCCCTCGATTTCCTCCCGCAACTGGCGAACGCGCGCCTCGACCTGCGCCAACGACCGCATCGGCGCCCTTCAGGAAAACAGCCGGGCGGCCAGGGGCCCGCCGGCAGGGATATCCATCCCGTCCATGTGCAGATAGATATCCTTCAACTGGCTGCGGATGGCTTCCGCGCCTGCGTCGGTGAAAGGGCGGCGGTTGTCGTCCACCACCAGCCCCCCCAGCGCCGAGGCCATCTGGCGCGCCTGGGCCAGCATCTGGTCGAACACCCGGGCGCCGCCCGGCGTCTTGGGCACATCCAGCAGCAGGGTCACGCCGTGGGTGGACAGGGTCTTGATGCTCTCCGCGGTGAAAGGCTCGGAATCCAGATTGCACAGGGAGTACAGCGCCACGCCATCGTCGTTGCGGTAATAGAAAGCGCCGTCGTCGGCCAGCTTCATCCCCGCCGCCTCGGCGAAAGCCCGCACCTTGGTGGCCGGAATGGCGGCGCCGCCGGCGGGAATGACGTTGATGCCGATGAGCACGTCGGCCTCGGCGCAAACCCGGTCCAGGGCCGCCGCCCGGTCGGCGGCCGGCTGCACGTCGGGGCAGTCGGCGGTGAGGCCGAGGTCGGCAGCGGCGTTCTGAATGGCGTCGCAGAACATTTCCAGGCTGTGGACGGGAATCGCGCCCTGGCGGTCCACCAGTTGCAGGGCAATCGCCAGCTCGCTGAAGGTTTCCTCCGGCCCGGCCTGGGCGACGTCTTCCCACGTCCCGCTGCGGCTGTTCAGCCCGCGCCAGGAAACGGGCTTGCCGAAGGTGGCGGAAGCGCGCATCGCGTCTTCCAAGGAAGCGGCGGCGATGGGCGATTGCGCCTGGAGGCGGGCGATGTAGTCGATTTCCCCGGCCGTGGCGGCGCCCATTTTTGGCTCAGCGGGCGGCATGGCCGCCACCGGGGCCGGCTCCTCGGGCAAGGGGGCTGTTTCGAATTCGGCCGAGGGTTCGGAATAGACCGGTTCTTCGACCGGCTCAGGGGTGAACGATGGCTCATCGCCGCCGAAGGTCGGCTCGATGCGGCCCGGTCGCTCCACGACGGGTTCCGGCGCCTCGGAGCGGGGCTCGTCCAGCAGGACATCGTCGTGGTCGGACTTGAACACCTCTTCCGCCCGCCGCTTCAGCTTCCTTTCCTGCCAACGGTTGAAACCGTAAATCCCTGCGACAATGGCGCCACCGATGGCCAGCAGGCTGATCTGTAGTTCGTTCATGAAATCCCTCTCACCCTTCGCTGTCTTTGCCGTGTTTCGCGGTTCTTGTTTCGAATCGGGGACATTATAAGCACATCCTGCCCTAGGCCGGAACCGCGTCCCGCATCTTGAGGGCTTCCTCGATATCAACGGCCACCATGCGCGACACGCCCTGCTCCTGCTGGGTGATGCCCACCAACTGGTCGGCCATTTCCATGGTGATCTTGTTGTGGCTGATGAACAGGAACTGGGTGTGCTCGGCCATTTTCTTCACCAGTTCGCAGAAGCGCTCGGTGTTGGAGTCGTCCAGGGGGGCATCCACTTCGTCCAACAAGCAGAAAGGAGCCGGGTTGAGGCGGAACATGGAAAACACCAGGGACAGGGCGGTGAGCGCCTTCTCGCCACCGGAAAGCAGGTGGATGGTGCTGTTCTTCTTCCCCGGCGGCTGGGCGACGATCTGGATGCCGGCATCGAGAATCTCCTCCCCCGTCAGCACCAGCTGCGCCTGCCCGCCGCCGAAGAGGGAGGGGAAAAGCTCCCCGAGGTTCTTGTTCACCTCGTCGTAGGTGGCCTGGAGCAGGTCCCGTGTTTCCCGGTCGATGCGGCGGATGGCCTGCTCCAGGGTGTCGATGGCCTCGTTGAGGTCCGCCGCCTGCTCGTCCAGGTAGCGCTTGCGCTCCCGCTCGGCCTTCAGCTCCTCCAGGGCCGCCAGGTTCACCGGACCCAGGGCGGCGATATCCTGGCCCAGGCGGTCGATTTCCCCCTGCAAGGCGGCGGCGCTGCGGCGCCCCTGTTCCAGCAGGCCGGCCAGCACCGTCTCGTCGGCGTTTTCGGCCCGCAGTTGCTCGGCCAGCTGTTCCTCGGTAAGCCGCGCCTCCTGCTCCTTCAAACGCCCCTCGTTGAGCTTGTCTCGCAGGGGATTGAGGCCCTGCTCGCTCTTCATGCGCGCCTCTTCCACCTGCTTGAGGCGCAGCCCCGCCTCGTTCATCGCTTCCCGCGCCGCGGTCAGGGCTTCTTCCCGCTCCTGGCGCTGGGATAGGGCCTGCTGCAGGCCCTCCTTGGCCGGCTCCTCGTCAAAGGCCTCCAGCTCCAGCAGCAAGTCCTCGAGGCGGGCTTCCAGGCTTTCCAGGTCGGCGCCGACGGCCTTGATGGCATGGTCCAATTCCCCCAGCTTATTGAGGCAGGTTTTTTCGTAGAACCCCGCTTCCTGGAATTCGCGCTCGGCCTGGCGTGCCGCTTCGCGGCTGCGGGCCAGGGCGCTTTCCGCCTCCTCGCGCCCCCCCGCCGCCGCCGCCAGTTGTTCCTGAAAGGCTTCCACCCGGCTCTGCAGGCTCTCCAGGTTGTACTCGCACTCGGCGGCCTGCTCGGCCTCGATTTCCATCTGCTCCGCCAGTTCCTGCAGCTCCTGGCCGATCTGCTCGCGGCGGCGGTCCATGTGGGCGGCCTGCTGCTCCTGCTTGTGGAGCTCCATCTGCAGGCGGTGGTGCTTCTGCTGGAACTCTCCCGCCCGGCTGCGCTGCACGGCGAGGCCGGCCTGCAGGCGGGACACCTCCTCCTCGGCGATCTTGAGGGCGGACTGGAGTCCCTCCAGGACCACCGCCGCCCGTTCCAGCTCCCCTTCCAGCTCCTCGATTTCCCGCTTCCGCGCCAGTACGCCGTGCAGCTCGGACTGCTGGGCGTAATACACCACGCCGTGGCGGGTGAACAGATGCCCCTCGGGACACACGACGGACTCCCCTTCGCCCAGCGCCTCCCTGTCTGCCAGCGCGGATTCGGCGCTGGCCGCCACGCGGACGCCGCGCAGCCACTCGCGCAGGAATGCCGGGTGAGCCTCGCGCCCCCGGCCATCCCAGGTCACCAAACCGGCCAGGGAACGTTGCCCATCCTCCCCGCTCCAGAGAGAAGCGCTTTCCCCGCTGGCAAATGCCAAAGCCACCATGGCAGGCGGCGCATCTTCCGCAAAGTCGGCAACAGCCGCTCCCTCGCCGACCAGGATGCCGTTGAGGCGCTCCCGCAGCACGCTTTCCAGGGCGTTCTCCCAGCCGGCCTCGACCTGGGCGCGCTGCCACAGGCGCGGCAGGCCGTCGAGGTGGTGTTTTTCCAGCCAGGCATGAAGGTCCTGGTTGCGCTCCAGCTGGTTCTGCATCTGCTGCAGCGCCAGGAGGCGCGCGTCGAGGCGTGCCGTTTCCTGGGATTGCCGTTGCAAGGCCTGGGAGGCCTGGCGGCGGGATTCCTCGGCCTGGGGCAAGCGCTGCTGGGCTTCCTCCACCTGGCCGCGGACTTCCTCCAGAATCAGCTCCACTTCCGCCACTTCTTCGCGCAGGCTTTCCAATGCCTCCCGGTCCGGGCTGGGCAGTCCCTGCCGTTCCTGCTCCAGGCGTGCGATGCGCTGCTCCAACTGCTGGCGCGCCTTGCGGGCATGGGACAAATTGGTTTCCTCCAGCGCCGCCGCCTGCTCGGCCTGGGCCAATTCCCGCTGCAGCTTGCCAAACAGCTCCTGGCGCTCCCGGAAGGCGGCTTCCGCCTGGGGCAGTCCCAGGGATTCCCGTTCCAGCGCCTCCTTGGATTCCGCCACCCGCTCCTTGGCCGTTTCCAGCTCTTGCCGCCAGTGGGCCAATTGCTCTTCGGCCTCCCGGCGGCGCTGCATCTGCTGCGCCTGCTGGGCCCGCAGACCGCCGGCCTGGTGGTTGATCCGCTCCCGGCTGTCGCGCTGGTGCTTCAACCCCTGCTCTTGGCGGGCCACCTCGGCGTTGGCCTCGTACAGGGCCGCCTGGGCGGCGTGGAGGGCGTCGCTGGCGGCATAGTGGGCGTTGCGCGCCTCCTCCAGCTGGCTTTCCGACTGGCGCAGGCGTGCGGTTTCCGCCTCCAGCTCGTTCAGCAGACGCTGCACTTCCCGCTGGTGTTTTTCCCGCAGGGCCGCGGCGTCCCGGCGCTTGAGCAGCAGCAGCAGTTGCTTGGCGGTCTGCAGTTCCTTCTGCAGTTCGTGGTAGCGCTGGGCCACCACCGCCTGGGATTCAAGGCGGGCGAGCTGCTTGTCCAGCTCCTGGCGCACGTCGTCCACCCGCAGCAGGTTCTCCCGCGTGTCACGGAGGCGGAATTCGGTTTCCTTGCGGCGTTCCTTGTACTTGGAAACTCCCGCCGCCTCCTCGAGAAAAATCCGCATGTCCTCGGGCCGCGCCTCGATGATGCGGGAAATCATGCCCTGCTCGATGATGGCGTAGGCCCGGGGACCGAGGCCGGTGCCGAGGAAGATGTCGGTGACGTCCTTGCGCCGCACCTTCAGGTTGTTGACGAAATACTGGGACTCGCCGTCCCGGTGCAGCACCCGCTTCACCGACAGCTCGGCGTACTGGGACCAGGACCCGGCGGCACGGCCCAGGCTGTTGTCGAAGGTGAGCTCCACGCTGGCCCGGCCCACCGGCTTGCGCTCGCTGGAGCCGTTGAAGATCACGTCCGTCATGGACTCGCCCCGCAACTGCTTGGCGGAGGATTCTCCCAGCACCCAGCGCACGGCGTCGATAACGTTGGATTTGCCGCAGCCGTTGGGGCCGACGATGCCCACCAGCTTCCCCGGAGTGGGGATGGTGGTGGGGTCGACGAAGCTCTTGAAGCCGGCGAGTTTGACGTGAGTGAGGCGCACGGGAAGTAGGGTTTGGGTCCGGAAGACGCGCTTTTGGCGTTATAATTGCAGCTATTTTAAACGATTTCACGCCGGAGCCGCCAATGCCCAGCCAACCCAGCAAAGAACTGGAAACCTTCGACAGCCCCCATCCCGAGCGGGACTTCCATATCCACATGGAAATCCCCGAATTCACTTGCCTGTGCCCCAAGACCGGCCAGCCGGATTTCGCCACCCTGTACCTGGACTATATCCCGGACCGGAAATGCGTGGAACTGAAGAGCCTCAAGCTCTACATCTGGTCCTACCGCAACGAGGGCGCCTTCCACGAGGCGGTGACCAACCGCATCCTGGACGACCTGGTGAAGGCCACCGACCCGCGCTTCATGCGCCTCACCGCCAAATTCTTCGTCCGCGGCGGCATTTTCACCAACGTGGTGGCCGAGCACCGCAAGCCGGGCTGGGAACCCAAGCCCCTGGTGGAACTGAGCCGCTTCGAGCACCAGTCCAACACCCGTGGCTGATGACGGCAGCGTCTATCTCGGCCTCGACTTCGGCACCAGCGGCGCCCGCGCCGCACTGATCTCGGCGGAGGGCGGCCTCCTCGCCGAATGGCGGGAGCCCTACGACATCGCCATCGTCGACAGTTGGCGCTATGCCCTGTTCCGCCTCCTCGCGGGCATCCCTGCCGAATTCCGCCGCCACCTGGCCGCCATCGCCTTCGACGGCACCTCTTCCACGGTAGTGCTGTGCGACGGCAATGGCCATCCCGTCACCTCCACCCTGCTCTATAACGACCAGCGCGCCAAGGTGGAGGCCCAGGCGCTGCAGACCCTGATCCCGGAAGAAAACCCGGCCATCAGCGCCAGCTCCAGCTTGGCCAAGCTTCTCTGGCTGGCCAAACAGCCGGGTGCCGACAGCGCCCGTTTCTTTCTCCACCAAGCCGACTGGCTGGCAGCCCAGCTCCATGGCCACTGGGGCGTGAGCGATTATCACAACGCCCTCAAGCTGGGCTACGACGTGACAAACCTGCGCTATCCGGAGTGGGTGAATACCCTGCCCGTCGCCCCCTGGCTGCCCCATGTCGCCGTGCCGGGAGAAGACATAGGCCCGCTCCGCCCCGAAATCGCCCGTGAATTCGCCCTGCCCCAGGACTGCCTGGTTCGGGCGGGAACCACCGACAGCATCGCCGCCTTTCTCGCCGCCGGAGCCAGCCAGCCGGGCGAAGCGGTAACCTCCCTCGGTTCGACCCTGGTGCTGAAGCTGCTCAGCGCCACCCGTATCGACGCTCCCCGCTACGGCATCTACAGCCACCGCCTGGGGAACCTGTGGCTGGCAGGGGGCGCCTCGAACAGCGGCGGCGCGGTCTTGAAGCGCTTTTTCAGCGATGACGAACTCGCCGAACTCAGCCTCCGGATCGACCCTCGCCAGGATAGCGGCCTGGACTATTACCCCCTGCCCGCTCCCGGCGAGCGTTTCCCCCTGGCCGACCCGGAGATGGAACCCCGCCTGGACCCCCGCCCGGCGGAGGACAGCCGCTTTCTCCACGGCATGCTGGAAGGGATGGCGAAAATCGAAGCGGCAGGCTATCGCCTGCTGGAGCAACTGGGGGCCACGCCCCTCAAATCGGTGCAGACAGCCGGAGGCGGCGCGCGCAACCCGGCCTGGACCGCCATCCGCGCCCGGTTGCTGGGCGTGCCGGTAAAGGCCGCCGCACACGGCGAGGCCGCCTACGGCACGGCGCTGCTCGCGCGATCAGGCCCCAGCCTTTACAATGGCCCCAACTGACCCGTGGCCCCACCGATGAGCGACACCGAACTCAGCCCCGTCCATTACCAAGCCTTGCTTCCCCTCGCCTGGGTGGCGGCGAGCTCGCTGGACGCCGTCAGGCTGAGCGTCTGGATGCACACCAATGCCATCCTGCTGCGGGCCCTCGCCACCATCGAGGCACAGCCACCGGCCACCGACTACGAAAGCGAGCCCGGCACCCCCACGGGGCGGATGCTGGAACGCCTGGAAGCCAAGATAGACCTCTCCCTCAGCCTGCTGTCCCGTCTGCTCGGCCACGAATCGAGCCTCCCGCAAGCCCTGCCGGTCACCCTCAGGGCGAATGCGGTCGAATGGGAGAGCGCCTCGCTCCCTGAGGCCGGTAGCGAAATTCTGCTCACCCTCCATCTCAGCCCGAAACTGCCCCATCCGCTGCAGCTTCCCGCCCGTGTGGAACGCTCGGGCAATGGCCGAGCCCTGGCCCGCTTCACCCATCTCGACGAGGAAACCCAGGACTGGCTGGAACGTACTGTCTTCCGCCAGCACCGGCGCCACATCCAGGCGCTGCACCAGGGGCGGGGCCAGAACGCTTAGGACGGCTGCTCCAGGCGGCCGGAAAACAGGCTGGCCAAGGCGATCATGGCGCCGCCGAGCCATTCCCGCGGCGTCAGCAACTCGCCGACCCACCACCAGGAAGTCATCGCCGCCACCACCAGCTCGAAGAGAAAAATCACCGCCGCATGGCTGGCCGTGACGCGGGCCAGGCCGTACTGCACCGTCAGGGTGATGGCGAAAAGGGCCGCGCCGATGCCGGCCACCAGCAGCCAGTCCTCGCCCCTCAACCCCGCCACGGCCCCCAGTCCATCGCTCCCCGCCAGGAGCGGCAGCAGGGCCAGAAGGGAAGACAACAGCCAGATGGAGAGGGACTTCAGGCGCACGTCGAGGTCGGCGGCGCGTCGGGAAAGCACGTTGCCCAGGGCGAACATCAGACCGGCGGACAACCCCAGCCACTCCGCCCCATTGCGCGGCAGGGGCAGGCCGGTGTCGGGGTGCCACAGCATCACCGTCGCCCCGGCCAGGGACAGGCCGACGATGACATAGCCCAGGCCGGTCAACCGCTCCCCCAGCAGCCAACGGGCAAAGCCGACGGTCCACAGGGGGGCCAGGTAGAACAGCAGCAGCACCCGCATCACCTCGCCGTGGACCACCGCCAGCACATAGGCCAGGTTGGTCCAGCCGTAAGCCAGGCCGATCCACAGCAGCATCGTGCCGCCCCGCCAAGCCCGTCGCCATCCCGGGCCAAGCAGGACGAGGCCCAGCAGCAGAACCACGCTGTAGCTGAGGAAAGTGGACAGCACCCCCGACACGCCCGCCTCTTCCAGCAAACGGTAGGGATACCAGATCACCCCCCAGACCACGGCCCCGGACAGCAGCCCCGCCACGGCGGGAAGTTTTTTGTCGTTCGCGACTGCCATGCCCGTCACCAATACCTTATAATTTCTATCTTTTATCTGACCCAAGCTTTCGACTGTGAACCCGAATCTCGACCTGTTGCAGCCCTATCCCTTCCAGAAGCTGCGCGACCTGTTCCAGGGCACCGAACCCAACCCGGCATTGAAGCACATCAACCTGTCCATCGGCGAACCGAAACACCCAACGCCCGCTTTCATCAAGGACAGCCTGACCCGCAACCTGGGCGGCTTGGCCAATTATCCCACAACCCAAGGCAGCCCGGCCCTACGGGAAGCCATTGCCGCCTGGGCGGAAAAGCGCTACGGCGTGGTCCTCGACCCCGCCAGCCAGATTCTGCCGGTGAACGGCAGCCGGGAGGCGCTCTTCGCCTTCGCCCAGGCGGTAATCGACCCCTCCCCTCTCCCGCCTGCGGTAGGGGGGGACGAAGCGCCGCTGCGCGACCGCCATAAACCCGTACTGCTCTCCCCCAACCCCTTCTACCAGATTTACGAAGGCGCCGCCCTGCTGGCGGGGGCCGAGCCCTATTTCGTCAATACCCTGCCGGAGAACGGCCTGGTGATGGACGTGGCGGCCGTGCCGGAGGACATCCTGCGCCGCACCCAGCTGGTCTATGCCTGCTCCCCCGGCAACCCCACCGGCAAGGTGATGGGCCTCGACGACTGGAAAACCCTGTTCGAGCTGTCCGATCGCCACGGTTTCGTCGTCGCCGCCGACGAATGCTATTCGGAGATCTATTTCGAGGAAGGCCGCCCCCCCATGGGCGCCCTCACCGCCGCCCAGGAACTGGGCCGGGGACTGGAGCGGCTGGTGACCTTCAACTCCCTGTCCAAGCGCTCCAACGTGCCCGGCATGCGCTCCGGCTTCGTCGCCGGCGATGCCGCCATCCTGGAAAAATTCCTCCTTTACCGCACCTACCACGGCTGCGCCATGAACCCTTCCGTTCAGGCGGCCAGCGCCGACGCCTGGGCCGACGAGGCCCATGTGGTGGAAAACCGCCGTCTGTACCGGGAAAAATTCGCCGCCGTGACGCCGCTTCTGCAAGAAGTGCTGGAGGTGGACAGGCCCGACGCGGCCTTCTACCTCTGGGCGCGGACCCCCATCGCCGACACCGAATTCGCGCTACGGCTGTATCGTGATTATAATGTGACGGTTTTGCCCGGCAGCTTCCTGGCCCGCGAGGCCCACGGCGTGAACCCGGGCGCGAATTTCATCCGCATCGCCCTGGTGGCCGAACCGCAGGAATGCCGGGAAGCCGCTGAACGGATTCGGAATTTTGCCAAGACTCTTTAAAGAATCAAGGACCTGACATGAAAGAACTGCAAACCGTCATCGACGAAGCCTTCGAGCGCCGCGCCGAAATCACCCCCCGCAACGCCGACGCCAAGCTGAAAGACACCATCCAGGACGTGCTCGACATGCTGGACAAGGGCACCCTGCGCGTGGCCGAGAAAATCGACGGCCAGTGGGTCACCCACCAGTGGATCAAGAAGGCGGTGCTGCTGTCCTTCCGCATGGAAGACAACTTCTTTATCAAGGGCGGCTTCACCAACTACTTCGACAAGGTGCCGTCCAAGTTCGCCGACTACAACTCCAAGGATTTCCGCGACGGCGGCTTCCGCGTCGTGCCTCCCGCCGCCGCCCGCCGTGGCTCCTACATCGCCAAGAACGTGGTGCTGATGCCCTCCTACGTCAACATCGGCGCCTATGTCGATGAAGGCACCATGGTCGATACCTGGGCCACCGTCGGCTCCTGCGCCCAGATTGGCAAGAACGTGCACCTTTCCGGCGGCGTCGGCATCGGCGGCGTGCTGGAACCGGTCCAGGCCAACCCCACCATCATTGGCGACAACTGCTTCATCGGCGCCCGTTCCGAAGTGGTGGAAGGCGTCATCGTCGAGGACAACTGCGTCATCTCCATGGGCGTGTACATTGGCCAGTCCACCAAGATTTACGACCGTGAAACCGGCGAGGTCATGTACGGCCGCGTGCCCGCCGGCTCCGTGGTGGTCAGCGGCAACCTGCCCTCCGCCGACGGCAAGTACAGCCTGTACTGCGCCGTGATCGTGAAGAAGGTGGATGAAAAGACGCGCAGCAAAGTGGGCATCAACGAATTGCTCCGTGGCATCTAAACTCGCATGAAGCTCGTGGTTCCAAAGGCTGCGTTTCTTTCGGCGAAGGCTAATCTCGGCCACGCCGAGGTTAAGCCGCAAAGCGGGGCCGGCGCCCAAAGGCCCGCTTCAAGCTCGTCATCCACGAATGGCCCCGCGGCGCTCAAAAAGGGGGGGGGCGGCTTTCTCAAGTAAAGCCGCCCCACGCCGATAATCCACCTAGGCGAGGCATTTGCCGAACCGAACGAAAGGAGCGAGATCGTGGCAGTAAATTCCGTTTCTTCATCCAATTTGGCCAACGCGATGTACACGCGTTTTCAGCCCGAAGCAAACGAAGCCCAAAAAGCCGGACGGGACGTCCGGAACGATGGCGACAAAGACGACGGCAAAACGCAGGCGGCAGCCAAACCGACCGCGAACACACTCGGCCAAACCGTGGGGAGCATTATCAACACCACGGCCTAAACCGGAGTGGCTTGCGACAATGCAGCAAACCAGGAACCCGCCCCATCGGCGGGTTCTTGATTTTTGGGAATCGCCCGCCCCGCGCTACAATTCCGTATCACGAACCCAGCGAGAAAACCTCATCATGTGCGGCCTCTGCGGCGAACTCCGCTTCGACAACCAGTCCCCCGACCTCTCCGCCCTCAAGCGGATGACGGCCAAGCTCGCCCGGCGCGGGCCAGACGCCGAGGGCACCCTCACCGACGGCCCCCTCGCCTTCGGCCACCGGCGCCTGTCCATCATCGACCTGTCCGACAAGGCGGCCCAGCCCATGGTGGACAAGGAATTGCGCCTGGCCCTGGTGTTCAACGGCACCATCTACAACTACAAGGAGTTGCGACTGGAGCTGTCGGGAATGGGCTACAGCTTCTTCTCCGACGGCGACAGCGAGGTCATCCTCAAGGCCTTCCACGCCTGGGGCGAGAAATGCGTCGAGCGTTTCTACGGCATGTTCGCCTTCGCCGTCTGGGATATGCGCCACGCCAGCCTGTTCCTGGCCCGGGACCGTTTCGGCATCAAGCCCCTCTACTACAGCTTGGACGGCGCCAGCCTGCGCTTCGCCTCCAACACCCAGGCCTTGCTGGCGGCGGGCGGCGTGGATACCAGCATCGACCCCATCGCCCTCCACCACCAGTTCACCCTCCACGCCGTGGTGCCCGCGCCCCGCACCGTGCTCAACGGCATCAAGAAACTCCCTCCCGCCACCTCCATGACGGTGGAACCCGATGGCAGCCTCAAGCAGCGCGCCTACTGGGCCCTGGACGCCACCCGTCCGTCCCAGGCCCTGTCGGAAGAAGACTGGATCGCCGCCACCCGCCACGTCCTGGGCAAGGCCGTGGAGCGCCACCGCCTCGCCTCTGACGTCCCGGTCGGGGTCCTGCTCTCCGGCGGCTTGGATTCCAGCCTCCTGGTGGGGCTGTTGGCGGACCACGTGGAGGATTTGCTCACCTTCTCCGTCGGCTTCGAGGAACTGGGGGGCGGCGCGGAAAAAGGCGACGAATTCGAATACTCCGACCAAGTGGTGGAGCGCTTCCACACCCGCCACCACAAGTACCTGATTCCCAACTCCGAGGTCCTGATGCGCCTGCCCGAAGCGGTGGCCAACATGGCCGAGCCCATGGTGGGCCAGGATGCCGTCGCCTTTTACCTCCTGGCGGAAAAGGTATCGGAAGAAGTGAAGGTGGTGCTCTCGGGACAGGGAGCGGACGAAGTGTTCGGCGGCTACTTCTGGTATCCCCGCATGGACGCGGCTTCCGGCACGCCCCTGGACCGCTTCCGCCTCAACTACTTCGACCGGGACCACGACGAATACCTGGAGATGGCGGCATCCCGCTACCACGGCCCGGACGTGACGGCGGAGCTAGTGGCCCGGGAACTGTCCAAGCCCAAGGCGGACACTTTCCTCGACCAGGTGCTGCGCTTCGACGTCACCACACTGATCGTCGACGACCCGGTGAAGCGGGTGGACAACATGACCATGGCCTGGGGCCTGGAGGCCCGGGTCCCCTTCCTCGACCACGAAGTGGTGGAGCTGGCGGCCAAGATGCCGCCGGCCCTGCGCCTCAAGGAAGGCGGCAAGTTCCCCCTCAAGGCCATCGCCCGGGGCCTCGTCCCGGACAGCGTGATCGACCGGCCCAAGGGCTACTTCCCGGTGCCGGCCCTGAAGTATGTGCGGGGGGATTTCCTCCAGTTCATGCGCGACATCCTGCTGTCGGACGCCTGCCTCAAGCGCGGCCTCTACCAGCGCCCCTACGTGGAAAAACTGCTGGCCGCGCCCGAATCCCACTTCACCCGCATCCAAGGCAGCAAGCTGTGGCACCTGGCCCTGCTGGAGTACTGGCTGCAGCTCAATGTCGATGCGGCTTGACCGTCTATCCCTGGTTTTTCTCCTGGCCATTCCCGCCGCCCACGGCGCCGACTGGTCGGCGACGGAATTCCAGTACCAGCACGGCGTCCTCGCCTCGCCGGCCTTCGCCGGCAAAACGGACGCTGCCACCAATATCTACACCCTTCAGCACGCCAGCGGCTGGGGGTTCGGCGATGTGTTCTTCTTCATCGACAATCTCCACGACAGCCGCCAGGATGGCGCTAACTTCAACGATAACGACTACTATGGCGAGCTGTACGTCAATTTCAGCCTGGGCAAGTTGAGCGGGAAGAAAGTTGGCGCGGGCCCCATCAGGGACGTGGGATTGCTGCTGGGGGTCAACGCCGGGAGGGACGCCAAGGTGCGCAAATACCTGCCGGGCATCCGGCTGTCCTGGGACATCCCCGGCTTCGCCTTTCTCAACACCGACTTCACCGCCTACCTGGACGATAGCGCCGGCGCGGCGCAAGGCGGCGCGCCGGCGGAAAGCGACAGTCACATGGTGGACGTGAACTGGGCCTATCCCTTCTCCCTTGGCCGTCAATCCTTCAGCATCGAGGGCCATGTGGAATACATCGGCAGGCGGAGCAACGAATTCGGCGCCGAAGTGAGTCCCTGGATACTCGCCCAGCCCCAGTTCCGCTGGGATGCCGGGAAGGCCTTCTACGGCAGGCCAAACCAGCTGTTTCTCGGCATCGAGTACCAATACTGGCGCAACAAACTGGGGGACAAGAGCACTTCCGAGTCCCGTCCCCAGGCCCTGCTGGTCTGGCGTTTCTAGGCGCGCCTCAGTCGGCCGCGTGAGGCGGGGAGCCCGCGCCCTTCATATAGGGCGCGTACTGCTTGTCCATGGACAGGATGTGCTTCATCAGCCACTCCCCCACCAGGAAGCACATCACCTCCGCCGCCATGCGCTGGTCCCCGTTGCGAAAGCGGTTGGCGATATCCTCGACCTGGCGAACCAGCTGCTGATGGGCGTCCCGGTGCTCGGCAAGCTTGGCCTCGGGGAAATGATGCTGCGCCATCTGCCGCTCCTCCTCGGCGAAATGGGTGCGGGTGTACTCCATCAAATCGCCGATGACGCTTTCCAGCTCCGCCTTCGCCCGCTTGGCAAAGATCGCCTCGTGAAGGTGGTTGACGATCTGGAACATCTTCTGGTGTTGCCGGTCCAGTACCTCGCTCTTGACGCTGTACGTCGCGTCCCAATCCACAAAAGCCATGGTGCGTTTCCCCTGCGTTCTACGATCTGCGTTCGCGCCCACGCCGATTCCGCTGCCCATCGACACGGTGCCACCGGTTTTTTTCAATGAATCCAAGAAGATTATTTCCCTACTTATAACAGGACTATTCCGCCTCGTCCAGGTGGCATGCCGCCAAATAGCCGGGGATGCGCCGTGGTACAATCCGAGGGCTACCGATGATTTTTCCGCACCATGAAACTCTACGGCATATCCAACTGCGACACCGTGAAAAAGGCCCGCGCCTGGCTCGCCGCCCGAGACGTGGAAATGCCCTTCCACGACTTCAAGAAAGCGGGGGTGGACGAATCCCTGCTGAAAGGGTGGATCGCCCAGACTGGCTGGGAAAAGCTCCTCAACCGCCAGGGAACCACCTGGCGCAAGCTGCCCGATGACGTGAAACAGGGCACCATCGACGAAGCCGCCGCCATCGCGCTCATGCTGGCCAACCCCAGCATCATCAAGCGCCCGGTGCTGGAGCTGGACGACCGTGTTTACATCGGCTTCGACGAATCGACCTACGCCCGCCTGTTCAACCGCTAACGGATTCCCCCATGACCGCCACCCTCGACCTCGCCAAGGCCCTGCTTTCCCTGCGCTCCGTCACCCCCGACGACAACGGCTGCCAGGACCTCCTCGCCGATCGGCTGCAGAAGCTCGGCTTCCAAATCGAAAAACTGCGCTTCGGCCCCGTGGACAACCTCTGGGCCCGCTGGGGCGAGGCCCGCCCCCTGGTGTGCTTCGCCGGCCATACCGACGTGGTGCCCAGCGGCCCGGTGGAGAAATGGGGCAGCGATCCCTTCACCCCCGCCATCCGCGACGGCAAGCTCTACGCCCGGGGGGCGGCGGACATGAAGACCTCCATCGCCGCCTTTGTCACCGCCGCCGAGCGCTTTCTCGCCGAACACCCCCAGCCCAAGGGCTCCATCGCCCTGCTCATCACCTCCGACGAGGAGGGCGACGCCATCGACGGCACCGAGAAGGTGGTGCGGGCCCTCCAGGCCCGCAACGAGGGCATGGACTACTGCATCGTCGGCGAACCCACCTGCGTGGCCAAGCTGGGAGACACGCTGAAGAACGGCCGCCGCGGCTCCCTCTCCGGCAGCCTGACGGTGAAGGGCATCCAGGGGCACATCGCCTACCCTCACTTGGCGAAGAACCCCATCCACCTCGCCGCCCCGGCCATCGCCGAGCTGGCGGCCGCCACCTGGGACCAGGGCAACGACTACTTCCCCCCCACCACTTGGCAGATTTCCAACATCCACGGCGGCACCGGCGCCACCAACGTGATCCCGGGGGAAGTGAAAATCGAGTTCAACTTCCGCTTCTCCACCGCCAGTACCCAGGAAAGCCTGCAACAGAAGGTCCACGCCATCCTCGACAAGCACGGCCTGGACTACGACCTCGAATGGTCCCTCACCGGCAAGCCCTACCTCACGCCCAAGGGCACCCTGGTGGACGCCCTGTCGGACGCCATCCGCCGCGTCACCGGCCTGGAAACCGAGCTTTCCACCTCCGGCGGCACCTCCGACGGCCGCTTCATTGCCGACATCTGCCCCCAGGTGGTGGAAATCGGTCCCCTCAACGCCACCATCCACAAGATCGACGAACACATCGACGTGGCGGACATCGAACCCCTGTCGGAAATCTACCGCCAAACCCTGGTTAACCTGCTAACCTGATAGTCACCAAAAAGAACGTCGAGGGGAACATGGACAACCTGTTCAACGAGGCCCGCGCCACCCTGCGCACCGTGCGGGACCTGCTGCGCTTTTCCATCAGCCGCTTCAACGAAGGGGCGGTATTTTTCGGCCACGGCAGCGACAACGCCCATGACGAGGCTGCCTACCTGATTCTCTATGCCCTGCACCTGCCGCCGGGGCTCATCGACCCCTACCTGGACGCGCGCCTCACCCCCAGCGAGGTGTCCGCCGCCCTGGACCTGGTCGAACGCCGCATCAAGGACCGGGTGCCCGCCTCCTACCTCACCCACGAGGCCTGGCTGGGGGATTACAAGTTCTACGTGGACGAGCGGGTCATCGTTCCCCGCTCCTTCATCGCCGAGCTGCTGTTCGAACAACTCTCCCCCTGGGTGGAAGACCCGGCCGGGGTCACCAGCGCCCTGGACCTGTGCACCGGCAGCGGCTGCCTCGCCATCCTCATGGCCCTGACCTTCCCCTATGCCGCCGTGGACGGGGTGGACATCTCCCCCCAGGCCCTGGAAGTGGCCCAGCGCAACGTGGGCGACTACGGCCTCCACACCCAGGTGAGCCTGATCCAGTCCGACATGTTCGAAAAACTGGAGGGCAAGCGCTACGACCTCATCGTCAGCAACCCGCCCTACGTCAACGCCGAATCCATGCAGACCCTGCCGGTGGAATACCTCCACGAGCCGCGCATCGCCCTCGCCTCCGGCAACGACGGCCTGGACCACGTGCGCATCATCCTCGAGCAGGCCAAGGAACACCTCACCGATCACGGCCTGCTGGTGGTGGAAGTCGGCCACAACCGGCTGGAACTGGAAATGGCCTACCCCGACATGGAGTTCACCTGGCTCGACACCCACGGCGGCGACGAGCACGTCTTCCTCCTCACCCGGGACCAGCTGGCCTGAGGCCACGAAAAACGAAAGGCACCCTGCGGTGCCTTTCGTTCTTGCCGGTGGCAATACCCCGTCAACGCACCCAGGCCACCACTTCCTCCATGGACTGGCGGGTTTTCGCCGACTGGGGATTGATGCGGTAGCCGAAGGCCGCCATCACCGCCAGGCCGAACTCCTCCCCATCCAGCACCCCTTCCTTGACCAGCAGGGCTTCGGTGGCGGCCACGTCGTAGCCCTCGATGGGACAGGAATCGATGCCGATCAGGGCGGCGGAGGTCATCATGTTGCCCAGGGCGACGTAGGCCTGCTTGCAGGCCCAGTCGAAGAGGGCGCGGGGACTGTCGAGGAGTCGGAAGTCCGACTCCTGGAATTTGCGGTAGCGGTCGAGCTTCATCGCCACCTTATCCTCCGGCAGCTTCTGCACGTCCACCATCATGTGACGAATGTGGGCGGCGTCGTAGCGCATCCCCCCCTTGCGGCAGAGAATCGCCACCACGTGGCTCGCCGTCGGCAGCTGCCCCTGCCCGCCCCACACCGTCGCCTTCAGCGCTTCCCGCAGGGCCGGGCTCTGGATCACCACGAAGCGCCAGGGCTCGAAGCCGAAGGAGCTGGGCGACAGGCGGCCGGTTTCGAGGATGAAGCCGAAGTCGGCGTCGCTGATCTTCTTGGCCGGGTCGAAGGTCTTGCAGGCATGGCGAAAATTGAAGGCGGCAAGGATGTCGTCCTTGGCAATCATGAGTCCCTCCTTGAGTTCAATATCAAATGGTTACTGGTGCTACTCCAACAGCGCGAACCCCGCCTCGCCCGTCGTCTTGTCGAGCCGCACCTGCATTTCGCAATAAGCGCTCTGGGGCTCGGGTTCGTAGCCGCAGCTGCAGCCGGTGAGGATTTCGCTGAAAAAAACCCCGATCTTGGCCCGAATTTCTTCCTCGGCTTCCTCCGCCGCCAAAACGCGGACCGTGACCGGGCTACTCTCGTCCACGGACGCCGAGGCGGCTTCATTCAAAGGCAGGATACCGGGCGGCAAGCCCTCGATTTCACCCTTCAGGACGGCGGCAAAATCCTCGGAGCGCCAAACGCGAAGGGACTCCAGCAGCGTAGCCACGTTGCTATCGGCGGGGAGTACGGGAGCGCCCGCCGGGCCGTGGCGTCTTCCCCCTCCCCGCCCCCCGGCGCGGCGCCTTTTCCGATACCACGATATCCTCCGGCATTTCCAGGCCGGCCCAGCGCATCACGGCAGTGACGTCCGGCGCTTCCAGTTCCAGGGTCTTGCCCCGGCCAAGGCGGGGAGGCAGGTTGATGATGCCGAAGCGGGTGCGCATCAGGCGGCTGACCTTCAGGCCCACCAGCTCGAACATGCGCCGCACTTCGCGGTTGCGCCCTTCCCGCAGGGTAACGCGGTACCAATGGTTGACGCCCTCGCCGCCGGCGTCCTCCAAGTGGTCGAAATGGGCGGGGCCGTCTTCCAGTTCCACCCCTTCCTTGAGCTGGGCGATCTGTTGCGGGTCGAGCTCGCCCAGCAGGCGCACGGCGTATTCCCGCTCCACCTCGAAGCGGGGGTGCATGAGGCGGTTGGCGAGGTCGCCGGAGGTGGTGAATACCAGCAGGCCGGAGGTATTGAAGTCCAAACGGCCGATGGCGATCCACTTGGCGCCGCGCATGCGGGGCAGTTTGTCGAAGACCGAGGCGCGCTTGTCCGGGTCGTCCCGGCTGACGATCTCCCCTTCCGGCTTGTGGTAGATGAGGATGCGGGGAGCCTTGAAGGCGGAGCGGCGCTGGATCAGCTTGCGGTCGACGCGTATCTGGTCGTCGGGGGTGACGCGCATCCCCAGGGTGGCGGGCTTGCCGTTGACGGTGATGCGGCCGCGTTCAATCCACTCCTCCATCTCGCGGCGGGAGCCGATGCCGGCCTGGGCCAGCACTTTTTGCAGTTTTTCCGCCTGGACGGCGTGGGAAGCGGGGGCCTCCGGCTTTCGTGTCATGAACTTTCCTTGGCTGTGAATGCCGCCACTATACAGGCAACAGGGGTTTTTCGCCCTCTTCCAGGGGCGGCAGCTCGCTGAGGGAGCGCAGGTTGAGGTCGTCGAGAAAGCCCTTGGTGGTGGCGTAGAGGGCCGGTCGCCCGGGAACCTCCCGGTGCCCGACGACATCGATCCAGCCCCGCTCCTCCAGGGTCTTGAGGATTTGTGAGGAGACGGTCACGCCGCGGATTTCCTCGATGTCGCCCCGGGTCACCGGCTGCTTGTAGGCGATGATGGCCAGGGTCTCCAGCACGGCGCGGGAGTACTTGGGCGGCTTTTCCGGGCTCAGGCGGTCGAGGTATTTCTGGTACTCGGGCCGGGCCTGGAAGCGCCAGCCGGAAGCCACCAGGGTCAACTCCACCCCCCGGCCGACCCAGTCCTGGCGCAGCTCTTCCAGCACCTTGCGCAGGGCATCGGCGGCGATGTCCTCGTCGAAGAGCTTTTTCAGCTCGGCGACGGTCATGGGCTCGCCGGCGGTGAGCAGGGCCGTTTCGAGGATGAGTTTGACTTCCTTGAGGTTACGCATCGGCTTCTTCGGTAATGACCTGGTTGTGGCGGACGTAAATCGGGGCATAGGCTTCCTGCTGGCTGACCAGGGCCAGTTTTTCCTTCACCAGCTCCAGCACGGCAAGGAAGGTCACCACCAGCTCCGGCACGCCCGCCTCGGGGTTGAACAGTTCGTCGAAAGGGACGAACTCCCGGTCCTGCAAAAAGCGCAGCACCCGGGTCATGTGTTCGCGCACCGACAGTTCCTCCCGGGTGATCTTGTGGTGTCGGGTGACCTTGGCCTTGGCGAGGATGGCCTTCCAGGCCTGCACCAAATCGTCCATGGCCACCTCGGGCAGGCGCTCCTGGACCACCTTCTCCACCCACACCTCCACCAGGGCGAAATCCCGTCCCGCCTGGGGCTGGCTATCCAAGCGCTGGCCGGCGAGCTTCATCTGCTCGTATTCCAGCAGGCGGCGGGTGAGTTCGGCCCGGGGGTCCTCCTCGTCCTCGATGGCCGCCTCGGGGCGGGGCAGCAGCATGCGCGACTTGATCTCGGTGAGCCAGGCCGCCATCAGCAGGTATTCCGCCGCCAGGTCGAGCTGGGCGGCCCCCATGGCCTCCACGTACTCCATGTACTGGCGGGTGAGGCGGGCCATGGGAATATCGAGGATGTCCAGATTGTGCTTGCGAATCAGGTACAGCAGCAGGTCCAGGGGGCCCTCGAAGGTCTCCAGGAACACTTCCAGGGCCTCGGGGGGGATGTAGAGGTCCTGGGGCAGCTCGGTGAGGGGCTGGCCGTAAAGCTTGGCGATGGGCTCGGCGAGGGCTTCGGTCATGGGCTCAGGCGAAGACGATCTTCACCACCTCGCGGAAATGGCGCACGAAATGGGCGGTGATGCCTTCCTTGATGTGCTCCGGCAGCTCCTCGAAATCCCGCTGGTTGGCCGCCGGCAGGATCAGCTCCATGACCTTCACCCGCCGGGCGGCGATGACCTTCTCCCGCACGCCGCCGATGGCCAGCACTTCGCCGGTGAGGGTGATTTCGCCGGTCATGGCCAGGGGGCGGGCGATTTTCTCCTGCCGCGCCAGGGACAGCAGGGCCGTGGCCATGGTGATGCCGGCGCTGGGGCCGTCCTTGGGGGTGGCTCCCTCCGGCACGTGAAGATGGACGAAAGCCTCGTCGAAGAAGCCGGGATTGCCCTTGAAGGGCTTGAGATGGGAGGCGATGTAGCTGTAGGCGATTTCCGCCGACTCCTTCATCACGTCCCCCAGCTGGCCGGTGAGCTTGAAGCCCCGGTGCTTGGTATGGACCAGGGTGGCCTCGATGGATAGGGTGGCGCCGCCCATGGCGGTCCAGGCCAGTCCGGTGACCACCCCAACGCCGGCGATGGGCTTCTCCGGCACGAACACCGGCTTGCCCAGATATTCTTCCAGCTCCGCCACCCCGACGCGGATGGGGGTCTCCTCGCCGTTGACGATATCCACCGCCGCCTTGCGCACGATGCGCCCCAGCTGTTTCTCCAGGCTGCGCACCCCGGCCTCCCTGGCGTAACCCTCGACGATGCGCTTGACCACCGGCTCGCCGAGGCTGATGTCGCCGCGCTTGAGGCCGGCTTTCTTGAGCTGCTTCGGCCACAGGTGATGCTTGGCGATACGCACTTTCTCCGAGGTGATATAGCCGGACAGGCGGATCACCTCCATGCGGTCCAGCAAGGGGCCGGGGATGGTGTCGAGCTGGTTGGCGGTACAGACGAACAGCACCTTGGACAGGTCGAAGCGCACGTCCAGGTAATGGTCGAGGAAATCCACGTTCTGCTCCGGGTCCAGCACCTCCAGCAGGGCCGAGGCCGGATCCCCCTGGTAGGAGGCGCCGATCTTGTCGATCTCGTCGAGCATGATCACCGGGTTGGCCACCTCCACCTCCTTGATGGCCTGGACGAATTTTCCCGGCATGGCGCCGATATAGGTGCGGCGGTGGCCTTTGATCTCGGCCTCGTCCCGCATGCCGCCGAGAGAGAAGCGGTAGAACTTGCGCCCCAGGGCATGAGCAATGGAACGGCCGATAGAGGTCTTGCCCACCCCCGGCGGCCCCACCAGCAGCACGATGGAGCCGGACACCTCGCCCTTGAGGGCTCCCACGGCGAGGAATTCGATGATGCGGTCCTTCACGTCGTCGAGGCCGTCGTGCTCCCGGTCGAGGATGCGCCGGGCGCGGCCCAGGTCCAGCTTGTCCTTGGAGTATTTGCCCCAGGGCAGAGCCGTCAGCCAGTCCAGGTAATTGCGGGTGACGGCGTATTCCGGCGAGCCGGATTCGAGAATGGCGAGCTTCTGCATCTCCTCGTCGATGCGCTTTTGCGCCGGCTCGGTGAGCTTGAGCTTGGCGATGCGCTCCTGGAAACGCTCCACGTCGGCGGTGCGGTCGTCCTTGGCCAGCCCCAGTTCCTTCTGGATGGCCTTCAATTGCTCCTTGAGGAAGAATTCCCGCTGCTGCTTGGTCATCTTCTCCTCCACCTGCTCGCGGATTTGCGACTGCAGGCGGGCCACGTCCAGTTCCTTCTTGATCAGCACCAGCACCTTCTGCATGCGGCGGCGCAGGTTGATGGCGTCCATCACCTCCTGCAGCTCCTCCTTGGTGGAAGTGGTCAGGCTGGCGGCGAAGTCGGCGAGGAAAGACGGCTCGTTGGGGTTGAAGCGGGCCAGAAAGTACTTGAACTCCTCGCTGTAGAGGGGATTGAGAGGAATCAGCTCCTTGATGGAGTTGATGATGGCCATGGCATAGGCGCGCACCTCGTCGTCCTTGGCCGCCCCCTCCGACGGATACTCCACTTGGGCCACGTAGGGGGGCTTGTCGGAAATCCAATGGACGATGCGAAAGCGGGTGACCCCCTCGGCGATGAACTGGATCTTGCCGTCGGAACGCATGGGGTGGTGCATGCGCGCCACCGTGCCGACCTCGTAGAAATCCCCCGGCTTGGAGTCCTCGGTGCTGGCCTGCTTGACCAGGGCCAGCCCCACCATCTTGTGGGGCGTGTCGCCGATCTTCTTCACCGTCTCCATCCATGGGCCTTCGTTCATCAGCAGGGGCACGGACTGGGCCGGGAAGAACGGCCGCTCGGAAAGGGGCAGGATATACAGGGTGGGCGGCAGCACCTTGGCGGGCACCACCAATCCGGAGGCGCCCTCCTCGGCATCCTGGGCATCGAGAATCTCGCCTTCAATCGGTTCCTGGTCGCTCATGGTTTTGTCTTATGCGTAAGGGTACCGTCTAAATATGGTTGTCCACCCCGGCAACTTCAAGGGCTATCAGCCATAGGACAGCCCCATGGCTTCCCGCACGTCGCGCATGGTTTCGCCCGCCAGCTTGCGGGCCTTCTCGCAGCCGTCGGCGACGATGCTGCGCACCAGGGTGGGGTCCTCCTCGTACTGCCGGGCCCGTTCCTGGATCGGCGCCAGTTCCTTCAGCACGCCCTCGATCACGGGCTGCTTGCACTCGATGCAGCCGATGCCGGCGGTGGTGCAGCCCTCCACCACCCATTTCTTGACGTCATCGTTGCTGTAGAGCTGGTGGAATTGCCACACCGGGCACCTGCTGGGGTCGCCGGGATCGGTGCGGCGGACCCGGTTGGTGTCGGTGGGCATGGTGCGGATTTTCTTGGTCACGTTATCCGGCGTTTCCCGCAAGGCGATCACGTTGTTGTAGGACTTGGACATTTTCTGCCCGTCCAGCCCCGGCATCTTGGAGGCTTCGGTCAGCAGCGCCTGGGGTTCCACCAGGATCATCTTGCCGCCCCCTTCCAGGTAGCCGAACAGGCGCTCCCGGTCGCCCAGGGAAAGGTTCTGGGTTTCGTTGAGCAGCGCCTTGGCCGATTCCAGGGCCTCCTGCTCCCCTTCTTGCTGGAAGCGGGTGCGGAACTCCTCGTACAGCCGCGCCTTCTTGCTGCCCAGCTTCTTGATGGCGTCCTTGGCCTTGTCCTCGAAACCGGGCTCCTTGCCGTAGAAGTGGTTGAAGCGGCGGGCCAGTTCGCGGGTGAACTCGATGTGGGGCACCTGGTCTTCCCCCACCGGAACCTGGTTGGCGCGGTAGATCAGGATGTCCGCGCTCATCAGCAGGGGGTAGCCGAGGAAGCCGTAAGTGGAAAGGTCCTTGTCGGCCAGCTTTTCCTGCTGGTCCTTGTAGGTGGGCACCCGTTCCAGCCAGCCCAGGGGGGTGCTCATGGAGAGCAGCAGGTGAAGTTCGGCGTGCTCCAGCACCTTGGATTGGATGAACATCGTGGCGTGGGCCGGGTCCACTCCCGCCGCCAGCCAGTCGATCACCATGTCCCAGACATTCTGCTCGATGGCCTCCGGGCTGTCATAGTGGGTGGTGAGGGCGTGCCAGTCGGCGACGAAGAACAGGCATTCGTATTCGTGCTGCAGCTTGACCCAGTTCTTCAGCACCCCGTGATAGTGGCCGAGGTGCAGGTGACCGGTGGGGCGCATGCCCGACAATACGCGTTCGGTGTACATCCAGAATTCCTTCGTTAAAGTCCAAACAGAGAAACCAGCAGGGATACCGTGAGGCTGATGAGGGGACTGATAATCGCCCCCAGCGCTCCGCTGAACAGCAGCAGCACCAGGATCATCAGGCCATAGGGTTCCAATTGCGCATAGCGGTAGGCCAAGCGGTCAGGCAGCAGGCTGACGGCGATGCGCCCCCCATCCAGAGGCAGGATGGGCATCAGGTTGAGCACCATCAGCACGGCGTTGATCTGCACCCCGGCCAAGCCCATGAAAGCGAGGGGTTCGCTGAAGCTGCCCAGGGAAGCGGCCATGGCGAACTTCATCACCGCCGCCCACAGCACCGCCATGACAAGGTTGGCGCCGGGGCCGGCCAGGGCCACCCACAGCATGTCCCGCTTGGGATTGTTCAGGCGGCCGAAATCCACCGGCACCGGCTTGGCCCAGCCGAACAGGATGCCGCCGAAAAGCATGGTCAGGGACGGAATCAGGATGGTGCCAATGGGGTCGATGTGGCGCAGGGGATTGAGGCTCACCCGGCCCAGGATGTAGGCCGTGCGGTCGCCGAACAGCTTCGCCACGTAGCCGTGGGCCGCCTCGTGGAGAGTGATGGCGAAAATCACGGGCAGGGCATAAACGGCTATTTTCTGAACGATGGTCAGTTCCATTCAATCCTCTTCCAGGCCCAGGGGCGCGAGCGCGCCCTGGCCCTTGCGGACCAGCACCGGTTCGTCGCCGGTGAGGTCCACCACGGTGGTCATTTCCATGCCGCAGCAGCCCCCGTCCATGACCAGCTCCACGCTGTGCTCCAGGCGGTCGCGGATATCGTAGGGGTCGCACAGGGGTTCGCTCTCCCCCGGCATGATCAGGGTGGTGCTGAGAATCGGCTCCCCCAGCTCCTCCAATAGCGCCGCCACCACGGCATTGCCCGGAATGCGAATGCCGATGGTGGCGCGCTTGGGATGCTGCAAGCGCCGGGGCACCTCCTTGGTGGCCTGGAGGATGAAGGTGTAGGCGCCGGGAGTGCAGTTCTTCAGCAGCCGGTACTGGCGGTTGTCCACCTTGGCGTATTGGGCGATTTCGGACAGATCCCGGCACACCAGGGTGAAGTGGTGGCGTTCATCCACCTGGCGAATTTCCCGGATGCGCTCCATGGCCGCCTTGTCGCCAATCTGACAGCCGAGGGCATAGCTGCAATCGGTGGGATAGACCAGAATGCCCCCTTGGCGCAGGATGCCCACCGCCTGGTTGATCAGCCGCTGCTGGGGGTTGTCGGGATGAATGGAAAAAAACTGGGCCATGGTCATGTCAGGCCGCGGGAGCCAAATGCAGGTCCAGGTCGTGCCAATCGCGCCACACGGGGGTGCATTGAGGAGGCAATTCCGGCAATCGGTCCATGCTGAGGTAGGCCTGCTCCGGGCTATGGTAATCGGAACCACGGGAAGCCAACAGGCCGTGGCGCACCGCCACCTCGGCGAACTGGCGGTTCATGTCCGGCGAGTGGCTGCCGGAAATCACTTCGATGGCCTGGCCGCCGGCCTCCTTGAATTCCGCCAGGAGATTCTCCAAGGTCGCGCGTCCCATATCGTAGCGTCCCGGATGGGCCAAGACGGGGATGCCGCCACTGCCACGGATCCAGCCGATCGCCTCGCCCAATTCCGCCCAGCGGTGGCTGACGTGGCCCGGCTTGCCCTGGACCAGGAATTTCTTGAACACCGTGCGCAAGTCCTTGGCATAGCCCCGGCTCACCAGGAAGCGGGCGAAATGGGTGCGGCTGATGATGCGCTCGTTGGCAAACCCGTAGGCTCCCTCCAGGCTTCCCTGGATACCATGCTTGGCCAACTCGGCGGCGATGCGCTCCGCCCGGCCGGCGCGGCCCTCCCGGATGTGCTCCAAACCCTGCTGGAGAGCGGGAAAGCTTGGGTCGATGCGCAATCCCACCACGTGGAGGGTACGGTTGTTCCAGGTGACGGAAATCTCCACCCCGTTCACCAGGGCGATACCCGCCCCTTCCGCCGCGCGGCGCGCCTCGTCCAGGCCAGCCACGTCGTCGTGGTCGGTCAGCGCCAGCACGGCGACGTTCAAGCCCGCCGCGTGTCCGACCAGTTCCGCGGGAGTGAGGGAGCCATCCGAAACAGTCGAATGACTGTGCAGATCGATGAGGGGAGCCAAGGAGGTGTTCTTGCTTGTGGAAATGGTCAGAATCATAGCAAAATACCCCTTTCAAGGAAAACCGAAGCATCCTGCATGAAATTCCTGTTTGACCTGTTTCCCATCATCCTGTTCTTCATTGCCTTCAAGTTTTCCGGCATCTACGCCGCCACCGCCGTCGCCATCGCCGCCACTTTCGCCCAGATCGGCTGGGTGTGGACGAAACACCGCAAGGTGGAACCCACCCTGTGGATCAGCCTGGCCATCATCGTGGTTTTCGGCGGCGCCACTCTGCTGTTCCACAACGAAACCTTCATCAAGTGGAAGCCCACCGTGCTCTACTGGCTGTTCGCCGCCATCCTGCTGGCGAGCCAAACCCTGTTCCGCAAGAACCTGATCCAGGCCCTGATGGCCCCGCAGCTTTCCCTGCCGCCCCACGTCTGGTTCAACCTCAACCTTTCCTGGATCGGCTTCTTCGCCGTCATGGGGGGAGCCAACCTGTACGTGGCGGCGAACTTTTCCACCGATAGCTGGGTCAACTTCAAACTCTTCGGCACTCTCGGCCTCATGCTGGTTTTCGTGGTGCTGCAAGGGCTGGCCCTGTCCAAATACCTCGACAAGGAAACCGAATAATGCTGTACGCCATCGTCGGCGAAGATGCCGCCGGCAGCCTGGAACGCCGCCTGTCAGCCCGCCCCGTCCATCTGGAGCGGCTCAAGGCCTTGCAGGAGGCGGGAAGGCTGGTGCTGGCCGGCCCCTGCCCCGCCGTGGACAGCCCCGACCCCGGCCCGGCCGGATTTTCCGGCAGTCTGATCGTCGCCGAATTCCCCTCCCTGGCCGATGCCCAAGCCTGGGCCGACGCCGACCCTTACGTGGCGGCAGGCGTCTATGCCCGAGTCTCGGTGAAACCCTTCAAGAAAGTGCTGCCCGCATGAACCGTATCGAAGCCATCCGCGAACGCCTTGCCGCCCTCGCCCCCCAGCGCCTGGATATCGAGGACGACAGCGCCAAGCATGCCGGACACAAATCGGCAGGCGGCGGCGGCCATTTCCGCCTCACCATCGTGTCCGGCGCCTTCGCCGGCAAATCCCTCGTCCAACGCCACCGCCTGGTTTACGATGCCCTGGACGACCTGTTGAAACAAAACGAAATACACGCCCTCAGCATAAAGGCGTACACTGAGCAGGAAATCTGATTTCACCCGAATTTCACACCCATAAGGACGAAAATCCCATGAAGTCTCTCAAAGCACGTATCCTCCTGGCCGGTTTCGCCGGGATGCTTTCCGCTTCCACCTGCTTCGCCGACGTGACGGTGAACGGCACTGCCATCAGCGAATCCCTGGTCGGGGTCCTGGCCAAGGAACGAGCCGCCCAGGGCCAGCCCGACAGCCCGGAACTGCGCCGTGCCATCCGCGACGACCTGATCGCCCGGGAAGTGGTTTCCCAGGAAGCGAAAAAGCGCGGCCTGGACAAGAATGCCGAAGTGGCGGCCCAAATGCAGCTTGCCAGCCAGAGCGTGCTGGTCCGCGCCTACCTGCAGGACTACGTGAAGAACCATCCCGTGAGCGACAGCGCCGTCAAGGCGGAATACGAGCGGATCAAGGTCGCCATGGGCGACAAGGAGTACCAGGCCCGCCACATCCTGGTGAATAGCGAAGCCGAGGCCAAGGACATCGAGGCCCAGCTGAAAAAGGGCGCCAAATTTGACAAGCTCGCCAGCGAAAAGTCCCAGGACCCCGGCTCCAAGGCCCGTGGCGGCGAGCTTGGCTGGATTGCCCGCGGCAACGTGGTGCCCGAGTTCGGCAATGCCCTGGCGAAGCTGAAGAAAGGCGAGGTCAGCGACCCCGTGCAAACCCAGTACGGCTGGCACATCATCAAGCTGGAAGACATCCGCCCCCTCAAGTCCCCGGACTTCAACAGCGTGAAGGAAGCCCTGCGCCAGCGCCTGGAACAGCAGGAAATCCAGGGGGTTATTTCCGATCTGCGCAAGCAGGCGAAGATCGAAGGCGCCGACAAGTAATTCCGGCAGCCATAAAGAAAAACCCCTTGCCGGCAACGGCAAGGGGTTTTTTCATGGCGCCGCTAGCGGCTGTGCGAGCCGTCACACCAGGGAATATTGCCGCTCTTGCCACAGCCGCAAACGTATGCCTTGCCGTCTTTGTCCGCCGTGTGGGCCAAGGGCTCGACAACGCCGCCAAGGGAGGAGTGGCTGCCGTCGCAATAGGGCGCGCTCTGGGTCTTGCCACAACGGCACAGATAAACGGTTTGACCGGCTTTCAGCTCCACCTCGTAAGGTGAGTTCTTATCGTACATCGCAACTCCTTTCTTTAACTGCTCAGGAAAAATCCGTTCAGCGCGGCAATTGGCACTCCAATTCCCGCAAACGCGCCTCCAGTTCCTCGATGCGCTGCCAATAGGTCAAGGCCAAGGCCAGGCCAGGCATATTGGCGCCGAAATCCCGCCGCAGCCGGCCGGCTTTTCGGGCCAAGATCAGACTATGGGCGGCGAACAGCGGGGCTACCCCCGCCTCCACCGGCTCGAAGACGCCGAACTCTATCAACTCCAGCAGCTCCGCATCGTTCAGACCGGAGACGCGCACCAGGTCGGACAGCGTCGCCCGCCGCCCCTCATCTAGGAGGGAAAAACAATCGGCTATCGGATCGAAATTCATCTCAGACTCCTCCGAAATGGCGGCGCGGGTTGAAGTCGGACACCCTGGCCAGCTCCTCGAACAGGGCTTTCTCCTTTTCGGTCGGCTGGGATGGGGTCACCACCTGCACCACGGCGTAAAGATCACCGGCCCCATGCCCGTGCTTGGGCAGGCCCTTGCCGCTGAGGCGCAGTTTCTGGCCGGACCGGGCGCCCGCTGGAATCTTGATGCGCGCCCGCCCCTCCAGGGTCGGGACTTCCACGGCAGCCCCCAGGGCCGCCTCCCAGGGAGACACCGGCACTTCCAGATATAAATCATGGCCGTTCGGCTTGAACAGGGCATGGGGCTTCAGGGCGACAACCAAGTACAGGTCGCCGTCGGGAGCGCCCCCCATGCCCTTTCCACCCTTGCCCGGCACCCGCAGGCGATGGCCATCCGTCACGCCCTTGGGAATGCGGACCTTGATGGTCTTGGGCACCCGCTGCGGCGCCCCGCCCTCCCCCATCTCGACCACGGCCAGCTGCAGGTTGATTTCCGTGCCGTGAAGGGATTCTTCCAGGCTGACGGGCACCTGGACCTCGACATCCTGGCCGTGCATGGCGAAACCGCCGCCGGCACGGGCGCCACGGTGCCCCATGCCGAAGAGCTCGGAGAAGAAATCGCTGAAGTCCCCGCCCCCGTGGGAGCTGAAGTGGAAATGGCCGGGGCCGAAATGCTGTTCCCAATCGGGCGGCGGGCGGAAATCCTGGCCGGGCTGGTAAGTGCCGAGCTGGTCGTAGGCGGCGCGCTTTTCCGGGTCCTTCAAAACCTCGTAGGCTTCCGCCACCTCCTTGAACTTCTCCTCGGCGTTGGCCTCCTTGGACACATCCGGATGGTACTTGCGCGCCAGCAGCCGGTAGGCCTTCTTGATCTCCTCGGGACTGGCGCTTTTTTCCACTCCAAGAATTTTGTAGTAGTCCTTGTATTGCATGTTTCCCATCTTCCGTGACCCACTCTTACCATACTATGGGGCACGGGCCGGGGTTGTTCAACCCCGTCTGCAACCGGGAATCATCCCACCCACTTGCGGGCGTTGCGGAACATGCGCAGCCAGGGGCCGTCCTCGCCCCAGCCTTCGGGCCGCCAGGAATGCTGGGCGGCGCGGAATACCCGCTCGGGGTGGGGCATCATGATGGTGAAGCGGCCATCCGGCGTGGTGAGGCCGGTGATGCCCTGGGGCGAGCCGTTGGGGTTGAAGGGATAGGACTCCGTGGGCTTGCCGTAGTGGTCCACGTAGCGCAGGGCCACCAGGGGCTGGGCGCTTTGCAGGTGGGCGGCGTCGCGGAACTCGGCGTAGCCTTCGCCGTGGGCCACCACGATGGGCAGGCGGCTGCCGGCCATGCCGTCCAGGAACAGTGACGGGGACTTCGCCACCTCCACCATGACGAAGCGGGCCTCGAACTGCTCCGACTTGTTGCGCACGAAGTGGGCCCAGGAATCGGCGCCGGGGATGATCTCGTGCAGGTTGCTCATCATCTGGCAGCCATTGCACACGCCCAGGGCGAAGGAGTCATTCCGTTGGAAGAAGGCCTCGAACTCGCTGCGGGCGCGTCCGTTGAACAGGATGGATTTGGCCCAGCCCTCGCCGGCCCCCAGCACATCGCCGTAGGAGAAACCACCGCAGGCCACCAGGCCGTTGAAGTCCTTGAGGGACACGCGGCCTTCGATGACGTCGCTCATGTGCACGTCCACCGCCTCGAAGCCGGCGCGGTCGAAGGCGGCGGCCATTTCCACCTGGCCGTTGACGCCCTGTTCCCGCAGCACCGCCATGCGGGGCCTGGACCCTTTGGCAACGTAGGGCGCCGCGACATCCTCTGCCGGATCAAAGCCGAGCTGGCATTGCAGGCCGGGGTCCTTGGCGTCCAGGAGACGGTCGTACTCCTGCTGGGCGCACTCCGGGTTGTCCCGCAGGCGCTGCATGTGGAAGGTGGTTTCGGACCAGGCGCGCTGCAAAGCGACCCGGGATTCGTCGAATACCGGCTTGCCGTCCCGCAGGATGCGGAAGGCGTCGTCGCCGTTGAGGCTGCCGATGACATGCAGTTCGGAACGCAGGCCCGCGTCGAAAAAGGCCTGCATCACCGCTGCCGTATCGCCGCGGCGCACCTGCATCACCGCTCCAAGCTCCTCGTTGAACAGCACCGACAGCAAAGCCGGCATGCGCAGGGCATGGGGGTCGATATCCACGCCGAGGGCCTCGGCATCGGCCTGGAGACGGGCGAAGCACAGCTCGTCCAGATCCAGGGTCACGCCAGCATGGGCGGCGAACATCATCTCGCACAAGGTGGCGAACAGGCCGCCGTCGGAACGGTCGTGGTAGGCCAGGATTTTCCCTTCCCGGTTCAAACGCTGGATGGTGGCGAAGAAGGCTTTCAGGCTGGCCGGTTCGTCCACGTCAGGAACGGCGTTGCCCACCTGCTTGTAGGCCTGGGCCAGGGCGGAGCCCCCCAGGCGGCACTGGCCGTTGCCCAGGTCGATCAGGAGCAGGTCGGTGTCGCCGGCGTCGGTGCGGAGTTGGGGCGTGAGCGTCTTGGTGGCGTCGGGGGTGGGCGCGAAGGAGGAGATGATGAGGGACAAAGGCGAAGTCACCGCCTTCTTGTCGCTCCCCTCTTCCCACACGGTCTTCATCGACATGGAGTCCTTGCCCACCGGGATGCTGATTCCCAGGGCCGGGCACAGCTCCAGACCCACGGCCTTCACGGTGTCGTACAGGATGGCGTCCTCGCCGGGATGGCCGGCGGCGGCCATCCAGTTGGCGGAGAGCTTGATGTCGCCGATGTCGTCGATCAGGGCGGCGGCGATGTTGGTCACCGCCTCCCCCACCGCCATGCGGCCGGAGGCGGGGCCGTCGATCAGGGCCAGGGGCGTGCGCTCGCCCATGGCGAAGGCCTCGCCCCGGGTGGTGCGGTAGCCCATCAGGGTCACCGCCACGTCGGCCACCGGCGTCTGCCACGGGCCGACGAACTGGTCCCGGGCGGTCATGCCGCCCACGGTGCGGTCGCCGATGGAAATGAGGAAGGTCTTGTCCGCCACGGAAGGGATGCGCAGCACCCGGTAGGCGGCGTCCTTGAGGCTGATGCCCGCCAGGTCCAGGTCGGGGAGGTTCCGCTGGACGCGCTTGACGTCCCGGGTCATCTTGGGCGGTTTGCCCAGCAGGACGGAAAGTTCCATGTCCACCGGCTTGTTGCCGAAATGGCTGTCTTCCACCGTCAGGTGCAGTTCCTCGGTGGCGGCGCCCACCACGGCGTAGGGGCAGCGCTCCCGCTCGCACAGGGCCTTGAACAGGTCGTGATCCTCGGCGCGGATGGCCAGCATGTAGCGCTCCTGGGCCTCGTTGCACCAGATTTCCCGGGGGGACATGCCGGGCTCCTCGGAAGGCACGTCCCGCAGCTTGACCCAGCCGCCCTTGCCGGCGCCGTGGGCCAGTTCGGGCAGGGCGTTGGACAGGCCGCCGGCGCCCACGTCATGGATGGACAGGATGGGGTTCCTGTCACCCAGCTGCCAGCAGCGGTCGATGACCTCCTGGGCGCGGCGCTGCATTTCCGGGTTGCCCCGCTGCACCGAGTCGAAGTCCAGGTTTTCGGCGTTGGCGCCGGTGTCCATGCTGGACGCCGCGCCGCCCCCCAGGCCGATCAGCATGCCGGGGCCGCCGAGCTGGATGTAAAGGGCGCCGGTTGGGGCCTCCTGTTTGAAGGCGTGCTTGGCGGAAATGTTGCCCACCCCGCCCGCCAGCATGATGGGCTTATGGTAGCCACGGCGTTCGCCGGCGGCGTTTTCCTCGAAGGCGCGGAAATAGCCCGCCAGGTTGGGGCGGCCGAATTCGTTGTTGAAGGCGGCGGCGCCGATGGGGCCTTCCAGCATGATCTGCAGCGCCGAGGCGATGCGGGAGGGCTTGCCGTAGGCCGGCTGCTCCCAGGGCTGGGGCAGGTCGGGGATGTTCAGGTTGGACACGGAAAAACCGCACAGGCCGGCCTTGGGCTTGGAACCGGTGCCGGTGGCCCCCTCGTCGCGGATTTCGCCGCCCGAGCCGGTGGCAGCGCCAGGAAAGGGGGAAATGGCCGTGGGATGGTTGTGGGTTTCCACCTTCATCAGGATGTGGGTTTCGTCCTCCACATAG